>CALXYI010000066.1 GCA_944392935.1 uncultured Spirochaetaceae bacterium | reverse complement strand
GTCATAGAGCTTGCCTGGAACATTCTCGTACTCGACCTCGTCATCAGCAAGCGCAGTGCCGCATTTCGGGCAGTAGTTGACAAGATACATGCCCTTGTAGATAAGCCCTCTCTCATAGAGGGTGACGAATGCCTCCCTCACCGCACGCGAGAGCCCCTCATCCATCGTGAACCTCTCACGGCTCCAGTCGCATGAGCAGCCCATCTTCTCAAGCTGCTTCGTGATTATATCGTGGTGCTTCTCCTTCACGGTCCATGTGCGCTCGATGAACTTCCCACGTCCCAGATCCTGCCGTCGGAGCCCTTCCTTCTGGAGCTGCCTCTCGACTACGTTCTGCGTGGCGATACCCGCATGGTCCGTTCCGGGGACCCAGAGGGTGGGACGCCCCTGCATCCTCTGATAGCGAACGATGATGTCCTGCAGGCTGTTGTTGAGGGCATGCCCCATGTGCAGGATGCCTGTCACGTTCGGCGGCGGCATCACTACCGTGAAATGCTCCTTGCCGGAATCAGAGGGCATGAACTCACCCTTCTCCTTCCAGCTTCTGTATATACGCTCCTCGAAATCCTTCGGGTCGTAATTCCTGCTAAGCTCGACTGCCTTCATACAATGCCTCCGAATCACCCATAGGAGTCTATCAGAAACGGGGAATAATACCTATAGCTGCTGCGTGATTTCCCTTTACTGCTTCTCATGCGGTAAGGTACGATATACTGGTCAGGGAAAAAGGGGAAAAATGAAGAGGATTCTTTTCGCCGCATCGGAATGCGTGCCATTCGTGAAGACAGGGGGGCTGGCAGATGTCGTAGGCAGCCTGCCGAAGGCCTTCAGCAAATCAGAATATGATATCAGGGTGATCATCCCCAACTACCATGCCATAAAGCCCGAATGGAGGGAGAAGATGGAATGCATCTACTACTTCCAGATGGACAACAGGATATATGTGGGCGTGCATCGCCTCGAGCTCGACGGCATCACATACTACTTCATCGACAACGAGCAGTATTTCTCCGGGATCGTCCCGTATTATGACCTGTATCAGGATCTGGAGAGATTCGCGTATTTCTCGAAGGCTGTGCTGTCGGCGCTTCCTCTCATAGGCTTCCGTCCGGATATAATCCACTGCCATGACTGGCAGACGTCGCTCATACCGGTCTACCTCAACACCGTATTCCAGGGCGATCCGTTCTTCCGCGGGATCAGGACCGTATTCACCATCCACAACATACGGTTCAAGGGAGAATGGGACGTAGGCCACATAAAGTGGGTCTCCGCACTGCCTGATGAAGTATTCGCCCCCGGCCTTCTGGTAAGCCCGTATCAGGACAGGTCGATACCCAGGAATGACTGGAACTGCACGATGATGAGAGGCGGTCTCGTATACTCCGATTACATCACGACGGTCAGCAACAGCTATGCAGGAGAGATACAGACCCCGGAATTCGGAGAAGGGCTGCAGGATATACTCAGGTGGCGCAGCGAAAGGCTCTGGGGGATAATCAACGGCATAGACTACACCATATGGGATCCCAAGGCAGACAGGCACATAGCCGCACCCTACTCGATACGTGACAGGAAATCGAAGAGGAAGCTGAACAAGAAGGCCCTGCAGAAGGAACTCGGGCTTCCTGAGGATGAGGATGTCCTCACGCTTGCCATAGTCTCGCGCCTCACGGACCAGAAGGGCCTGGATATCATAGACCAGGCGATGGACAGGATATGCTCCCTGAAAGTCAACATCATAGTGCTTGGCACCGGCGAGAACTACTATGAGAACATGTTCAGGTACTACCAGGGGAAGTATCCGGATAAGGTAAGGGCTGTCATAGCCTATTCCGACCCGCTTGCCCACAGGATCTATGCCGGGGCGGATGCGATCCTCGTGCCATCCGCATTCGAGCCATGCGGGCTTACGCAGCTGATCGCGCTCAGATACGGCATGGTCCCTATCGTGCATGAGATCGGAGGGCTGAAGGATACTGTCAAGCCATTCAATGAGTACGAGGACAGCGGAACGGGATTCTCATTCCACAACTACTCCGGAGATGAGCTCCTGGACCGCATCAAGCATGCCGAATGGATATGGTACAGCCGCCATGAGCTCTGGGACCACATGCAGAAGAGAGGCATGGAGGAGGACTGGTCCTGGAGGAAATCAGCGGAGATATACAAGGATCTCTATTCCAGGATGTGAGGGCAGCGCTGCAGGCAGCAGCGCCCTGAAGATGCAGGCAGACCGGGCAACACCCGGTCTGCAGCCATTCTCTTATCCCCAATGGTTATCCTATAAGGCGGGAACTGCCTCACCTGCCTCAAGGGGCTGGAGCCCCTTTATCGATATATCCACCTTATATCCCTTGCTGTCAAGATACTGGAGTATCTCCTCGAGAGTATAATTCTCGAGTCCGGTGGAATCCGATACGAAGCGCACATTGCTGCTGTCAGCCTGAAGCTGGAAGGAAGGCAGGATGTCCTCCGTCTGATCGGAGGAGGTGCCGAAGAACATGAAGCCCCCTATGAATATGAAAACAACAGCTGCTGCCGCCGTGATTAGCGATGGCAGGGAGATCTCGAGCCTGCGCCTGATGAAGCTTACTTTCCTTCCGTTCTGGAAATACTTGCTGTCAAGGAGATCGAAGATGCGGTCCTTGCTCCTCATGAGCATCTCCTCCGGGAAATCCGCATCCTTTATCCGCCTGTCCAGTGAACGCATATCCTCCAGGTGCTTGCGGCATGCCGCACAGTGCTCCAGGTGCTCTTCCACCTGAGTCCTGTACGGCTCCTTAAGCTCACCGTCAAGATATGCAGACAGCATCTGCGAATCAATACACATCCCTATCCTCCGTGGAGAGGATCTCCTCAAGCTTCTTGCGCGCCCGATGGACCCTCACCTTAACATTGGTTTCCGAGATGCCAAGCACCTTCGCGATCGACCTGTAGTCCAGGCCGGAGTACTCCTTCAGCTGGATAACCATCCTCAGGTTCTCCGGCAGGGCCTCTATGGCCGCCCTGACCTCTCTGCGGTTCTCCGCTTCGACAGCCGCTTCCGCCCCGTCATGCGTTTCCACAGCCGCTGACGGGATGTGCCTGACCTTCTCAACCATCTCCACCTCACGCTTGTTGCGCCTTATATGATTCAGTGCAAGATTCTTCGAAACCCTTAACAGCCAGTATCTTGCATCATCCTCACTCGGGAAGGTCATGTTCTTGACATAGAACCTCTCGAAGGCTTCCTGCGTGAGATCCTCGGCGATTTCAATGTTATATACGATGTGCATTATCACCTGAATCAGCAGATGGTAGTTCTCATCGTAGATGCGCCTGAAATCATCGCGGTCAGTACTCTTTATCTCCATCTCTATAACACTCTTTATTAGGAAAGGTTACACCTTCTTCTGGAGAATCGCGCCCTGAGGCGTGTCCTTCACTATGAAGCCCCTCTTCTCAAGCTCAGCCCTGATGGCATCAGCCCTGGCCCAGTCCCTGGCCTTCTTCGCGGCAGTCCTCTCCTCAAGGAGCCTCTGCTCCTCCTCCCCGGCTCCGCTGCCGCCATCCTCCGCTGCCGTGATGCTGCTGAGACGGAGACCGAGTATCCCATCCATATGATACGCGGCGGCAAGCCTGTCAGCGGGTGGAAGGCTGCTGTCCTTTATCATCTGCCAGAGCTGAGAAAGCCCTTCCGGAGCCTTGAGGTCATCCTCCATGGCGGCGTCGAAGCTGTCCATGTATGCCTTTGCGGCCTCCGACGGGAATGACGATGGTTCTGCCTCTGCCTTCAGCGCTGCGATCCTGTCAGAAAGGCTTCTGCGCGCAGAACGAGCTGCATCCAGGGCCTCGAAGGAGAATCTCAGCTGGCTGCGGTAATGGCCGGTGAGGCAGAAATAGCGGTAGTCGAGGGCATCGTATCCCTTCTCCTCGAGGGAAGGCAGCGTGACGAATCCGCCGGATGACTTCGACATCTTGGCATTGCCCATCAGCAGGAACTCGCCATGGCACCAGCAGTTGACCCATGTATGACCGGTAGCAGCCTCTGACTGCGCTATCTCATTGGTATGATGCACTGGTATCGCATCGATGCCTCCGCAGTGCAGGTCGAAATGCTCTCCGAGATACTTCATCGACATCGCTGAGCATTCGATATGCCACCCGGGATAGCCTCTTCCCCATGGGGAGTCCCATGTCATAGCCTGATTGGCGAACTTGGAATTCGTGAACCACAGCACGAAATCCTTTGGATTCCTCTTGTTGGAATCGACCTCGATGCGCGCACCGCTTCTGAGGTCATCGAGCCTGAGGCCGGCAAGCTTGCCGTAATCGGGGATGGAATCTATCGAGAAATAGACATTGCCACCAGCAATATATGTATGGCCGCCCTTCTCCAGCCTCTCTATCAGCGCTATCATATCCTGGATGTGATCGGTTGCCTTGCATACGATATCCGGACGGATGATGTTCAGGGCTTCCTCATCGCGGAAGAATGCCTTAGTATAGAACTCGGCTATGTCCCATACGCTCTTCCCGGTCTCCCGGGAACGCTTGCCGAGCTTGTCCTCCCCATCATCGCCATCGCCTGTCAGATGCCCGACATCGGTGATGTTCATCACATGCTTCACGCTGTATCCGGCCCTGACGAATGTGCGCTTGAGCACATCCTCGAAGATATATGTCCTGAGGTTCCCTATATGGGCATAGTTATAGACCGTAGGGCCGCAGCAGTACATCGAGACCTTGCCTTCCTCTATCGGAACGAAATCCTCGATGCGCCTCGACATAGTATTGTATAGTCTCATAAAAGCCCTCCTGCATCTTTTCGCTATAATACGATGAATCCATGCTTTTTCTCAATAATGGGAGGTTATATAATCCTGTTATGATGACTATCAGGCCTAGACTCGGAAGCATAATGATAACGGAGCGGCTCAGCATGGGATCCCGCTCATCGTTCGGCACAGGCGGAGAGGCGGAGTACTATACGGAGCCCAGGACCGTCGAGGAATGCCTGAGCGCTCTGGAGCTTGCCTACAGGAAGGGGCTGCCTGTAACGATAATAGGATCCGGAACGCATCTGCTGGTCTCCGAGGAAGGTATTCCCGGGCTTGTCATCTCATCGATGGGGATGAGGGGCATAACGATAAAGGGCGATCTCCTTGAGGCCTCTCCCGGAGAGACTCTGGACAATGTCATCAACCAGGCGATAGACCATAATCTGATAGGACTGGAGGAGATCGCGGGGATCCCAGGCACGATTGCAGGTGCCATCTCCGTAAATGCACAGGCGAACGGCCGGTCCATCTCGGATGTGTTCTTCTATGCCGACTACCTCACGCTCAGCGGGGAAATGCACAGGCGGCCATGCTACCACGAGTACTTCACGAAGCAGAACAGCATATTCAGCCCTGATGAATTCATAATCTCGATAGCCCTCCGCCTGCAGCCCTCGAAGGCAAGCGCGGAGGCAAGGGTCAGGAAGGAGAAGTACGTCGAGCTTATGTTCATACCTCCATGCAGGAGGTTCTCCGGCGAGATATTCAGGGATACCGAAGGCATGAGCGCCGCAGATGCGATAAGGAGCGCAGGGCTTACCGGACCGAGCGGATTCAGGGCGGAATTCTCCGAATACCAGCCCAATTCCATATTCACGTATCCAGGCTGCACGCCCTCGGAGATATATACCCTCATACTCCGCGCGGAACGGGAGGTTAAGGAGAAGCTCGGAATAGAGCTGGAGAGATCGATCACGGTCCTGGGCTCATTCAGAGATCTATCCTGAGGCCGGTCTTCACTCCCCTGTCGGTGGAGGCTTCCACGCTTATCCGGGCCATCCCCGTCCTGAAGGATGCAGAGAACGAGACGAACGCGTTTCCGTCCCTGTAGCCGAATCCGAAATGCCCGCAGTCTATCTGGATGCCAGGACCGGAGATGGTGCTGTACCAGATATCCATGATGCCGTATGACAGCCCTGCGGTATCCTCATGCATGGTGCGGCCGTTTGCGGAGAACCGATGCTCTGCATGCGTGAAGATCCTGGCATCCCCTGCTTCCAGCATGGTGAAGAGCTCCGATTCGAAGGGAAGGAAATCACCGCTGGATACCGGAGGCAAGCCATATGCGATCCTGCCTTCCGCACGGAAACCTTCCTCTCCTATCGAGGCCGATACCGACCAGCTGTATCCAGGGCTGTCGCCGTAGAGGGCGATGAGGCTCCCATAAGCGAAGCCGATGGAGTACCCATCATTCTCCAGACGTCCTGAGACAAGGCTCCTGGAACCGATATCGGGAGAGAACGAATAGACTGCATATCCGGATACAGGGCCGTAATGCGCTCCTATGCCGGCATAGAGCGTGCTGAACTGCTCTGTCCTGCCTCTGTCGGCATGGAAGGAATCCGATGCCTTGCCTGGGAATGCGAAGAGGAGCGCAAGCGATATATGCTCACTGCCATACGCGAACGCGGCCGCTGGGCGGTCATCCTGCGTATATGCAATCGATGCAGGGCCGAGTTCCAGCACAGAGCCTGAGCGCTCATCCCACCTCCCCGGCCGTGAAACCGATGGAATGAGCGAAAGCCTGCCGCTATGCGGATCATCGATTGCCCTGAAGAGCCCTCGTCTGTCTATGACACCATAGCTGTAAGGTCCCGCAGCGGCATAGACCTCGCCAGTGCTCAACGAAGCATATGCATCCACTGCATCAAGGAAGCTTCCTCCGCTGTACGTGCCAAGGACTGCGGGACTGATCGGCAGGGAGGCCAGGACCATGATGATGAAAGGCAGTATCCTCATGCCTATTATTCGCCGCAACCGCTCTTTCCTGCCCGCTCCACGGATATATTTCTATGTACTTTCCGATTCTTTTCTGGTAGTGTGAGATACTGTATTCAGGAGATAGAAATGGTTATACTGACTCTCAACTGCGGCAGCTCATCCGCCAAGTACCAGGTATATGACTGGGATGCGAAGGATGTGCTTTGTGTAGGCGTCGTAGAACGCATCGGTCTTGACTACTCGACCATCGAGCAGAAATCCATAGGAAAGGAAGTGTATACGGAGCGCTTCGTTTCCCCTACCCATAAAGAGGCAATAGAGCTCATCCTCAAGATGCTTGTGGATAAGGAATACGGCTGCATCAGCTCGCTTTCCGAGATCGGTGCCGTAGGCCATCGCGTGCTCCATGGCGGCGAGCTCTTCAAGAAGTCGACCCTCGTAACGGATGAGGTCGTCGAGCAGCTGAAGTCCATCATCCCGCTCGGACCGCTCCACATGCCCGCGAACATCATGGGCATAGAGGCAGCAAGGAAGCTCATGCCGGGAGTGCCGCATGCAATCGTCATGGACACAGCCTTCCATCAGACGATGCCGGAAGAGGCATTCATGTATGCAGTGCCATACGAATGGTATGAGAAGTACAACGTACGCCGCTATGGCTTCCATGGGACAAGCCATCTCTACTGCGCGAAGCGCGCTGCCCTTCTTCTCGGGAAGAAGAACGAGGATACCAACGTCATCATCCTCCATATCGGAAACGGTGCATCCGCATGCGCTGTCAAGAACGGTATCTGCATCGAGACATCGATGGGACTTACACCGCTTGAGGGTCTTGTGATGGGTACGCGTTCCGGCGACATAGATCCTGCGATCATCCCGTACATCTGCAGCAACACCGGTCTTACTGCGAAGGATATGGACACATACCTCAACAAGAAATCCGGGCTTGTCGGGATCTGCGGGATGTCAGACAGGCGCGATGTGCATCAGGCAGCGGATAACGGCGATCCGAAGGCAAGGCTCGGCGTGAACATGGAGACGCACAGGATCAAGAAGTACATCGGTGCCTACGCAGCCCTTCTCGGCAGGGTCGATGCCATCGTCTTCACAGCCGGTGTCGGCGAGATGGGCGAGCATATCAGGAGAGGAGCATGCGAAGGGCTTGAGGGTCTTGGCATAATCCTCGACGAGGAGAAGAACAACCTCTCCCACTGCCGCAATGCAGAGACCTGCATCTCCGCAGATGGCAGCCCTGTCAGGATATTCGTGATCCCGACGGACGAGGAGCTCGTTATGACTGAGGATGCATATGCCCTCATGAACGGGACCTACGACATCCATACGAAGTTCCACTACACATTCGAGGATCCTGACTATGTGAACAAGGCACGTGCCCGCGGCCTGAAGGAACAGCTGAAGAAGAAACCGGAGCTTGAGAGGATAATAGCCCTTCCGCCTTCGAAGGCTTCCTGCTCGGCAGCTGGCTGCTGATTGATTACGATACTGGCATAGGAATTCCCCAGGGCAGCCTGGGGAATCCTTTTCTCACTGTCAATGGAATCCAGGGGATCATTCCATCTCCTTTATCCCCTTCAGTATCTTCTCCTGCTTCCTCCTCTTCGGATCCACGCTGCTCTCAACGAGCCTGACGATCCTGGTGAGCACCGCCGAGATGACGAAGTACATTATCGCGGTGACTATAAGCGGGAAGAACGCCTCATATGTCCTCGAGCGGACGAGATCGCTTATCTTCGTCAGATCAAGTACCGCGATGTAGCCGACAACGGATGTCTCCTTGATCAGCGTCACGACCTCGTTGCGGTATATCGGGAGGAAATGCTGTGCTGCCTGCGGGAGGATTATGCGGAAGAAGCTCTGGCTGTCGGAATAGCCGAGTGCCCTTGAAGCCTCCATCTGCCCGCGTCCGATCGCATTGCAGCCGACACGGAGCATATCGATCATCGAGCAGGCGAACATCAGGGAGAATCCGACTACGGATACCCATGTGCCGCTCAGCGATGATGAGCCGAAGACGATATAGTAGAGGATCATCAGAAGAAGCACCGTAGGCATCCCATGGATCAGCCACAGGAAGAAATTCGTAGCGCTGTTCGGTATGCGGCCGCCTTTCCTGCACAGCATATAGACAAGGAAGCCAAGCACGGTGCCCGCAGCGATCGAGGCAATGGTGATCAGCACCGTGAGCCCTGCGCCCTGAACGAAGAGCTTCCACCTCGATTCCCGTATGAACGTCTTGTTGAAGCTCTCAGCCAGCTGCTCGAAGAAGCCGAGCCCCGAATCATCCTCACCAAGTATGACGAGGCGTATCGGAGTCGAGTAATAGACGTCAGAGAGGGTTCCGGTCTCATTGCGCTCCGCGCTGACGACGATATTCATCCCGATATCATACTTGCCGCTCTCCACGCCTGGCGCGATTGCCTCGAACGGCACTTCATAGAACTCCGGGGTATAGCCATAGGCACGTGCGAAACGGCATATGAAATCAGCATCGAAACCTGATATATGGCCATTGCTTATGAAGGAGAACGGCTCATAGCCGCCTTCGACGGCTACGGCGATCGTGCCGTTCTCACCTGTGAATCCCGTTACATCGCATGTATCGTTGACGGGATCGAAATCCGCGATCCAATAATCATAGAGCTCGTCGAGAAGCCCATTGTCCCAGCTATCGGCAATGAACTCATTGAGCTCTGCCAGCAGCCTGTCCTGACGCTCATTGTTGCCGATTATGCAGGTGGCATCGATGTATCCAGCAGGCTCATCAAGAACCGTAAGCTCCGGATGGTTCTTCTTCTGGACTCCATAGCTCACTTCCTCTATGAGATATGCATCGACCTTTCCGGACTGGAGGGCAAGAATCATATCATTCGGCATCGTATAGTACTGGAAGGTGCTGTCAGGCACCCTGTCCTGGATAAGCTCCTCGTAAAGCACGGCTGTCTGGACACCGATATCATGTCCATTGAGCTCCTCGATGGTGCTGAAACCAACAGCCGAGGCTGGAAGCGCGAAAGCCATGAAGGCTGCAAGCAGAACAATCAGCTTCCTCATCACTCTTCCTCCATCCATCTGAAGCGGATAGAGATCACATGCTCATATCCCATCGGATCGTCATTGATATCATCCTGCTTGGCTTCCGTGGTAGGCTCTGAAAGCAGGTTCAGGAAGAGGCTGCTTCCCGAGGAATGCACATCGAATCTCTCGCCTTTGTAGCATATGAGCATCGTGAGGATATCGAGCTTCTCGGAATATTCGACCTTCACGAGTATATCCGGGACATCCTCCGATGCCGCGATGTTGTTTATGCAGATCTCCTCAAACGCCAGCATCAGCTTGCTCAGCCTTTCCGCCTCGATCAGGAGCTTCTCACCATAGGCATTGAGCTCATCGTTCATAGCCTCGATGTCGAAGTCGGATGAGTCTATCCGGTATGTGAGCGACGAGAGCCGCTGGATGAACTTCTTCGTGATCTCCTTCTGTGGATGCTCGAATATCTGCTTGGGAGTGCCTTCCTCGTAGATATAGCCATCATACATGAAGAGGATGCGGTTGGATATCTTCCTTGCGAAATCCATCTCATGGGTGACGATCATCATCGTACGGCCCGTCTTGGCAAGCATCTTGATTACCGACTGGACTTCTCCGATCATCGATGGATCGAGTGCGGATGTCGGCTCATCGAAGAGGATTATATCCGGGTCCATCGCAAGCGTCCTTGCGATAGCGATCCTCTGCTGCTGACCACCGGAAAGCTCATCGGGATATGCGAATACCTTGGAAGCGAGGCCGACCTGCTGGAGAAGGTACATGGCCTTGTCATAGGCCTCCTGCCTGCTCCTTCCGAGAAGCGTGATCTGAGGATTCATTATGTTCTCGATTATGGTGAGGTGCCCGAAGAGATTGAATGACTGGAAGACCATTCCCATCTTCTTCCTTATCTCATTGAGATTGCATCCTCTCTCTGTTATATCCTGTCCATCGACTATGATGCTGCCGGATGTCGGTTCAGTAAGCATATTGATGCATCGCAGAAGCGTTGACTTGCCTGTGCCGGATGGCCCGATGATCGAGATGACATCTCCGTCGTTTATAGTTACATCTATGTCTTTCAGCGGGATTGTGTCATCGTCGAATACTTTTCTCAGGTGCTTGATTTCTATCATTGCTCTCCCTTAAAACAATGCGTCCTTTTACAGACTGAAACTTGTCAGCCCCATATTTCATTTACGCCCTACATAGTAGAGTATCCTCCCCTCCATGCATAGACATGAAAGGCAGAATATCGGCAAATAAAATAACAGAATATTTACGATTCGCTTTATAGAGAAATAATCCATGTCATTATACAGACAGCGATATACAATGGCACGTCTTGGTTCCCCAATCCCCTAAAGGATGCTGCACACTTCCGCAAAAGGCCTGAGGAATTCCTGGCTTCACCTTCAGAATCCTTCTGCAGAGCGGAGGGAAATGCAGGAAAAGGCCATTTTATCCAATGCATTCTGTTAATCAGCGGTATAAAAATAATTCATTTTATTTTAAGAAATATATTCGGAATCTTCTAATTCTGTGTTATGCTTATTGCAAGATGAGCAGAGAGAAAAGCTACATAATGACGCAGCTGGATGGTAACAATCATTCGGTGTTCAGCCTGGACTACCATCTCATGCTCATCACGAAATACAGGAAAGAAGTCATCACCGATGCCATATCGGAGTATCTGAAGCACATATTCTGCTACATAGCGCCCAAGTACAAGATAACGCTATCAGAGTGGAACCATGACAAGGACCATATCCATATACTCTTCAAGGCTGAGCCTGACAGCGGGATATCGAAGTTCATAAACGCATACAAGGCTGCTTCATCGAGGCTGGTGAAGAAGGATTTACCGGAGATAAAGGAGAAGCTCTGGAATGGGCAGTTCTGGTCAATGAGCTACTGCCTGATAACAGAAGGAGGCGCGCCGCTTGAGATACTGAGGGAATACATCAGGACGCAGGGAGAGGATTATGATGGAAGAAAAGGCTGAAGCCATCATCGTCTCCAAATGCATGGAGTTCAGGATCAAGCCCACCATTGAGCAGAGGATCCTCATCTGGAAGACCTTCGGCTGCTGTCGCTTCGTCTGGAATCATCTCCTTGATGAACGCATCAGCTATGAGAAGGTGAACAAAGGCAAGCTCCTGAATACAACACCTGCTCATCTGAAGAAGGAGAATCCCTTCCTCTGTGAAGTTGATTCCATGGCCCTGATAAACACGCAGCTGAACCTCAATCAGGCATGTAAGAAACTCTTTGCCAAAGGAAAGGTTCCCAAGTTCAGGGCGAAGGGAAAGGATAAACGCTCATATACGACGAACTGGATAAACAACAACATTGAGATAATCCACAAGAGCGATATAGAGAACTATATCAAGCTGCCCAAGCTCGGGTTTGTGCGAATCATACTCCACCGGGACATACCGACTGGCTGGAGGATGAAGCATGCAGCGGTCAAGGAGACGGCAAGCGGGAAGTTCTTCATATCACTCACATTCGATGTGGAGATAAGACCAAAGGAGTCACTGAATAAGTTTGACAAGGTTGAAGCTTTCGACTACTCGATGCCTTCCCTTGTCGTCTCCTCTTCCGGAGAGAACGACATCACTGCAGACGACATCCGCTGGTACCGCAATCTCGAGAAGAGGATAGCGAAGGAGCAGCGAAAACTCTCAAGGATGAAGTATGGGTCTGCAAACTACTGGCATGAGAAGC
>CALXYI010000065.1 GCA_944392935.1 uncultured Spirochaetaceae bacterium | reverse complement strand
GGATGTGCGCTGATATGCATGTCCCGTTCCTGGGGGCCATCCCGATGGAGGCCGGCCTGCCGGAAGCCGAGGACAGGGGGGAGGAATGGGTCGCAGAGCCTGAGGTCCACCCGTCCGCTGCGGCGCTGAAGGCGATTGCCAATGAGATAAACAACGGCACTGCATGCTCGACAAGCCGCGATACATCGTTCCTCGGCACTCCTTCGTGCAAGCCGTCGGCATGCGCTTCATGCACATCGAACTGCCCTTCAAGGAAGAAGTGATATGCCGTCCCTCGAGTGGAAGACGCTCTCCAAGCGGCGTGTGCAGGACTGCAGGATATTCTCCGTCGTGATGGCGGAGCGCGAGGCTGAGGGCGGGCGCAGGGGTGAGTTCGTCGAGATAGACAGCCCCGACTGGATAGTCGCGATCCCATGGTTCAGGAAGGACGGTGTCCCGTATTTCATCATGGAGGACCAGTTCCGCCATGGCTCGGAATCCGTCACGAGGGAATTCCCCGCAGGCCTTGTCGAGAAGGGCGAGGAAGCCAGGGCAGCTGCAGAGCGCGAGCTGATGGAGGAGACCGGTATGGCCGGAACCTTCACCGAGCTCGGGTGCGTATGCCCGAACAATGCGTTCATGTCCAACCATCAGACGTTCTTCCTCGTCACCGGCATAGAGAGGAAGGGCGGGCAGTCCCTTGACCCTGACGAGATCATAGATGTGGTGGAGGTGCCTGTTGAGGAGGCCATCCGCAGCATGGGCACGGGCCTCTACAGCAACGGCATCATGATGATGGCCATCGGCTTCTTCATGCGCTACGCGGAGTCGCATCCGGAGCTGAGGCTCCGGGAGAGGGTGTGAGGAGGTTCGCCCTCCTCATGGCAGCACCCTGCCGCATCTCAGCCAAGCACCGATACGGTGTAGTCATTCAGGCTGTCATCCTCATAGAGCAGGCGGTAGAGAGCCTGCACCAGCGGGAATTCATCAGCGACATCCTTCTCCCTCGTTATGCCTCCGATGAGCTTCACTGTCCTCAGGCCCTCGACGACTGTCGAGGACTTGGACTCAGGATCATAGCTGAAGCCCTTTCCTATCAGCATCCCGAGCGTCCTGTTGCGCGATAGGTCGTTGAGGGCTGTCAGCCCCAGATCCCCGATTCCGCAGTATCTGAATATCGTCTCCTCGTCACAGGAGAATATCCTCAGCAGGGCGCGCATCTCGTTCACGGCCTTCGTATATACGAGGAAGTCGACATTCGGGCTGTTGAACTTCCCGGACACTATCCCTATCGCTATGGCATACATGTTCTTCAGTATGCTCATGAGCTCCACGGCCCTGACATCGCTGGAGTAGTCGAGCGAGAACTGCGTATCCGGGAGGACCTCATTCCTGAAGTACCTGTAATCCTCCTTCCTGCCGCCGAATGTGAATGATGTGGGGAATCCGTTTATCGTCTCGATGGCGAAAGACGGCCCCTTCATGCTTGCAGTGCGGCTGAACGGTATCTTCTCGGTTATGAATGCACCATCATCGCTCATGCCTTTCGCGAGGTTTATTATAAGGGGCTCCCCCTTCGTGTTCTTCCTTATCTCCTCGGAGAACGGCACGATTGCCTTCGATGGTATGACGAGCATCACGACATCGGCTTCCCGGAATACCGAGAACGAGGATGTGGCCGAGAGGTATCTTGAGAGGAAGCGCGTGGGGAAGTACTTCCTGTTCGTGTGCTTCTCGTTTATCTCCTTCTCCACATCCTTCTCGATCGTATGGAGAGTGACCCTGTTCTGGGTATTCCACGAAAGACGCTCGGCTACGGCTGTCCCGAAAGTGCCTGCCCCTGCTATGACTATATTGTTCAATCCTCGATCCTCCTGATTATGTAAAGCCTGGATGCGCAGTCTCCCAGCATCCTCATGCCTTCATGGTATCCGATTCCCGACACCTGCTCCGAGAGCGAGATGCCGGCCCATTTCAGCGTATCGCCCGGAACAGTGTAGCACTCGGTTTCCTGTGGATACATGGATGCTTCCTTATCGGACATCATATGGTCACGGCTGAATATCCTGTAATCATACTCCTCATTCGCATCCGGGACCACAAGCTTCTCGGCGGTGGTGTTGGGCCTTATGCGATGCTGCAGGTAGAGCAGCAGGATGGCCGACCTGTCCTCGTTGGCGACCGACCAGATCGTGCGGCTTCCGCTATCCTCGATCACGCGGAAGCGGCCAGTCTGCAGCAGCAGGCGGTAGGCTTTGTAGAACTCGGTCTGCTGCCTGTAGGCCATCATCTCGCTCCTGGAGAACGATGACGGGTCCACGGAGTATGACAGGACACCGAAGGCCGCGATATTGAACCGTGTCTCCCTGTCCACTATGCGGCGGGTGGATGCGTTGGGTGAGGGGGAGACGATGGTGCTTATCATCGACTGCGGGTACATCAGGGATGCTGCCGCCATCATCCTCGCACGCTCCATCGGATCGGATACCGCACTCGGGACGATCGTTGCAGATACGCTTGCCGAGCCTAGGTCGAACCTCGTTCCTCCGGAGGTCTCTATGTACATGTCGGGGAAGGCTTCGCCGATGGCCGAGAGTATCCCGTGCAGCGCGGAGGCATACTCATGCGCATACATGCCGTAATCCCTTATCCCCGTAAGGGTGTACAGGTCAGAGTAGTTCCTGTTTATATCCCATCTGAGGTAGTCGAGATGCAGCAGGTCAGCCATCTTCGAGATCGTTGAGATGATCCAGTCCCTGACATCGTACCGCGTTATGTCCAGCAGCTGCTCATGGCGTCCTTCCGCGTTCGTGTCGGCATTCCTCCCGATCAGCCATTCCGGATGCGCCTTGCAGAGCATCGAGCGGCGGCTTACCGCCTCAGGCTCGAACCAGAGCCCCAGGAGAAGGCCTCTCCTGTGTATGCTGTCCGCGGTCTCGGTAAGCCCTGAAGGGAACTTCATCGTGTTCGCATACCAGTCCCCCAGGCTTGTCCTGTCATTGCCGCGCGCCCCGAACCATCCATCATTTATGAGGATTCCCTCGCAGCCCATCGCCTCGGCGGCTTTCGCGATCTCCTCGATGCGGCTTTCGGTCATCGAGTACCGGAGTATCTCCCAGGTGTCGAGCATCACCGGCCTCATCCTTTCGTTCCAGGCAGAGCGCATGACCGCGCTGGATATGAAGGCCTTTATCCTGTCTCCTGCAGCTTCCCTTCCGTTCTCGCTGAAGGTCATCACTGCCTCAGGTGTCTCGAACGCCTCTCCGGGATCCATCACCCATCCGAGCATATCGGGATTCATTCCCCATACTATGTGCGTGATTCCATGCTCCGTGACCGAGGCCGACATGCGATGCGGCCCGGAGTAGATGAGATTCATCGCATAGCACCAGCCGCGTTCCGTCTCGATCATGAATGCAGGGTTCGCCTCTGCCGACGATGTGAGCATCCTGCTCTCCGATATGAATGTCCCGGATGTCAGGGGATGGGTATCCTTCTCCAGCTCACGCCCCCATGTCCCGTGGAGGGTGAGCGCCTTCATCCCTGTCCCGCGGAAATCAAGCTGTGCAGAAGCAAGCGCGCGCACCCTGACGGTCTCCTTCGATCCGTTGGATATCACCGTCCTCCTCACGATCGTATCAAGGGAGGGGAATACAGTGTAGACAAGCGTTATCCCTATCTTCCTTTCCCTGTCCTCGAAATCAAGCTCCAGAGTCTCCGCATCCCCGTATGCGTTCTTCGCCTGCGGGAGACTGCGGCCGGAGAATGGCTTCGTGCCGCTTGCTATCCTGTGGCGCGCATAGACCGGATTGAATGTCCTCTCCCCGTCGTTTCCTGCGGATATGGCGGCAAGGGGGATGCGGTAATCCCCCCGGCCTTCTGTCGTCATCTCCAGAAGCGAGTCATCCAGGACGAATGTGGGGTGATCCCTGTCTGTGTATGTACCCATCCCCGGCCGCGCATAGCGCTTCTCGCGCATGGCCGTCGCGCCTGCCGCGGCATCCCTGAGCTTCCTGCCGTAGTAGATGTGCTCCGCCTGGCCGGTTTCCATTATGCGGATCATGTAGCTTGTGCCTGCTGTCGAGAGATGGAATATTCCCTGTCCTAATGCTTCTATCATGGATAACCTCTGGATTATGCTCTACAATCATTCTAGCGCATAGAGTGCTCTTTGTCTCATTGGAGGTTTTATGGATATCAGGCGGCTGCCGCTCTGGGAAGGAAGATATGCCACATATATGTCGAATGACAGCTTCTCAGCCCTGATAGAGGACCAGGGGGAGGTGATGCTTGAGCTGACGTCACGCACGCTCTCCGGAGCCAGGATAAATGCCCTGTCGCTGCCGTACTTCAGGGGGACAGGCGCCGGCGTGATGTCGGATCCGAACTCCGAATGGTGGCAGGGGAACGAGGCGCTCTATCAGGCAGGTGGCGCGTATTTCACCTTCCCGGGCCCGTCAGGCGAGAGGATGAATTCCGTTGATACCTACTGGTCGGTGCGCCGCTACGGCACAGAGGAGGCGCATGGGGGAGTCTGGAGGCTCTCGGAGATGAAGAGCAGGGAGGAGGGGAACCGGTTCAGGCTCGAGAAGGTCGATATGCTCCTGCCCGAGCAGCCTGTGCTCTATACCGCCATCAGGATAACGAATACAGGGGATGAGCCTCTGTCAGGCTCGGCATCATGGCACAGCATGCTCTCATCGCCGCTCCTCGAGACAGGCTCCATGATATCCAGCAATGCACGCTACTATACCGCCTATGCGCTCTCGCGCCGCGAATCGGGGGTCAACCGCTTCATGCCAGGCCGCGTGTTCGATGAGCTCAGGCATGCTCCGCTGGTGCGCGGAGGGAGCGCGGATGCCGGTTACGTTCCGCCTCCGACAGGTACGTATGACTATCTCATCGGCAAGCTTCCGGACAAGGACAGCATCGGATGGATCGCCATGAACAATCCGAGATGCCAGCTTCTCTATGCTATGTTCACGCCGAGGACGGAAGAGGATGGTATCCTTCCTTTCCCCAATGCCGATATTGCGGAGAACTATCTCGGGCGAATGGATGCACCCTGGGCGCTCTTCGATGGAGCCACTCCGGAGATAAGGGCTGTCACTTTAGGCTTCAATACCGGGCCGAAGGGCACGAGGAACATCGTCCTTCAGCCAGGGGAGACCAGGACGGTATATGTGGGGAACGGCTTCGTGAGCTATGACAACCCGCGCATCGGGCTCGGGTTCTACTCCGTTGAGCCGACAGACGATGGCCTGGTGTTCAAGAGGACGAAGAGCTGGGCCTTCATGGCCGCTGATCACCGTTTCACAGCCCTGAAAGCCCAGATGGAGCGCCTCTTCTCTGAAGAAGCAGGGGATTAGTCCCAGGGCCAGTCCCGTTCCAGCCCGAAGCGCTCTGAAAGCGTGTCTATCACATCCTGGAGCGATCCGGGCACGGGGCAGCCGTATTTCATCCGGTAGCCGCGCGCTTCCCATTCAAGCTCTCCTGCGGTGTATATCCTGTCCTCGCCCGGTGCCTTCCTGCTTTCCCTGAGGGAGCGGAGTATTCCTGAGGCAACGCGCCTGAATACCTTCTCCCCGAGGAAGAACTCCGGATTGATCGCTATGAAGAAGTGCCCGAGATGGTATGGGATGTCCTTGCCGTCCTCATCCTTCCCCGTCAGATCCTTCAGATAGCTGCCGTCCTGCAGGGCTGCGGAGAGTATCTCAACGACCGTTGCATAGCCGTAGCCCTTGTATCCTGCTCCATCCGTGCCGATGCCGCCTAGCGGAGCCAGGGCCGCCTTGCCGGCTGTCAGGTCCTTCAGTATCCCATCGGTATCGGTGCGTGTCCGCCCTTCGGTGTCTATCACCCATCCCGGGGGGATATTCCGGCCGGCTCTTCCGTATACCTCTATCTTGCCTCTCTGTGATACGGATGTAGCGGCATCTATCACGAACGGGAAGGGATCATCGGTGGGAAGGCCTATCGTCAGCGGATTGGTGCCCAGCATGTTCTCCGTTCCGAATGTCGGGGCGATCGAAGGCCTTGCGTTCGTCCCCGTGATTCCTATCATGCCTGCATCAGTTGCCATCGTGGCATAGTATCCAGCGATGCCATAGTGGCTGCTGTTCCGCACGGCAACCATGCCCATGCCGTATTCACGGGCCTTCCCGATTGCCATCTCCATGGCTTTATGCCCTGCCACATGCCCCATGCCGTCATGTGCATCGATCACTGCGGCCGTCCTGTTGTCCGATACTATCCCAAGCTCCGTGACAGGATTCAGTATGCCCTTGTCTATCCTGTCGATGTATATAGGCTTCAGGCGCCCGATCCCATGGCTGTCTATGCCTCTCTTGTCGGATTCGATCAGCACATCCGAGATTATATCGGCATCCGGGGCGGGCACGCCTTCTGCGATGAGCGTTTCCTTCATGAAGCGCTCAAGCCTTTCGAACGGGACGAATGCCGAATCACTGTACTTGTCCAGGAACTCCTTCGCTGTCATAAGCCTCTCCTCAGTAGATAAGGTATCCAAGAGCCGGCATCGCAAGCGACGGGAGCGGCGATGGAAAACGGAATGATATGGCAAGATAGCCGACGGCCACTATGCTGAACGGTGTCCTCCTGGCATCATCGAATACCGCGAACTGCGGATATACCGTAGCTCCGGCTGTCACCGCAGCAGTCCTGTTCCCACCGAAGAAGAAGCTGTATGAGACATCCGCTCCCAGCCCTATGCCTACCGATGAATCGGCAGTCCCCCTCGTTTCCGCTATCACTCCAGGACCTATAGTGAGGTTTATCGATGATGATGGATCCAGGCGGGCTTCGAATGCCAGCCCGAACACGCCTCCGACCAGCACTGTCAGATGGTCGGCGCTGCCGATTCCGAAACCGACATCGGTATGCACTCCGGTACCGATTCCGATATGGTCGGAGATCTCATAGAGATACTGGTATCCGCCGCCTATGCCAAGAAGCGGGGTATCATATCTGGATGAATATCCTCCGAAGAACGTCACGCTGCCGAAATCCCTGTCAGCTGGAAGGGGAAGGATTACCGCAGATATGATGATAAGAACAAGCAATGCTTTCCTCATGCCTGTATTATAGCGCATTGAAGCAGGAATGCTGGAAGAAGGTGCCGAATGGTATGGGGCTTTGGCCGTTGCAGGCCATCAGCCTAGGATTATGGCGAGATCAGCAGTCCTGCAGAATACAGTGGATCTGGAGCCGCTGAGCTGGATCAATGAGAAAGGGAACCTGTTTTCTTCGATTCTCGTGCTGAAGCGCTCTGCAGTGGATATAGGATTGGAATCAGCGGAGATGCTGATCCTTATGCAGGATTCCTCAATCATGACGGAAGAAGGCATTTTCTGCTTTATCTGGCTTGCTGCCTCGCCATTGATGAATAGATATGTCCTGCCATCTATGCCGATCCCTGAATACATTTCCGTCAAATCATCCGCATGCTGCAGCAATCTGGCTAGGTCGTCCGGCGAGCCCGATAAGCCGCAGTAGCCATTGCTTAAGGTTATCTGGTAGCTGCTTTCTGCCTGCTCCTGGTCATCGCTTTTCCTTTCCATCCCCGCTATTGAGCCGAATTCGCCTTCCATGTACTTCTGGGCGAATCTGCGCAGTGCCATATTGACTGCAGGAAGCGATGGTCTCTCGTCAACCAATTCCTCAATCTCGGGAAGGAGGTAATCAGCCATTTTCGTATAGTTGATGGTTTTTGTCGCGATGGTTTCCAGAATGAATGGCTTTGACAGCGTCAGTTGCTGTACAGCATCGCTTACCTTGCAGATCTTATCTTTTTCGTCTTTCATCTATCCTTCCAGGCACTAGTCTGTATTATCCATTATATTCAAAATCGAAGCGCCTAATAGGGGTGCGTTTCCTTTCAGTTTTGATTTCTTGAATTCGCAGTGGGAAAGATCCCCTCCTGGAACATGCTGTGCCGTGATTTCCTTCATGCTGTCTATGAAGTAGGAGAAGTCCCCGCTTATTCCTCCGCCGAAGACTATCAGGGATGGATCCCATAGATTTATGAGATGGCTTATCGCCAGCCCCAGTTTCCTTACTGCGGTGTCTGTCAGCCATCGGCAGAATGGATCATCCTCCTTCGCACCTGCGAATATCATTTCCGCGGAGGCATTATCAGGATTCCCTTTGCATTTCCTCGTAAGATATGAATCCTCCCCGGCTTTGTCCCAATAGCGTCTTGCCCTGTTCTTCAATCCCCAGCCTGATATGAAATTCTCCAGGCATCCTTTATTGCCGCACACGCAGACCTCATCGGATCCATCATCGACGCATATATGCCCTAGCTCTCCTGCGCCTCCCATCCCGCTGTACAGCCGGCCATCGATTATTATGCCGCAGCCGATTCCTGTTGAAAGCTGCACATATATGCAGTCTTTCTTATCCTTGCCCGCACCATAATACCATTCTCCGAGGACTGCTGCATTGCAGTCGTTCGCGATATATACAGGTGATCGGAACTTCTCTTCCAGTATATTCCGCAGGTTTATATCTTCGTATCCGGGGATATGATCGCTTACTACCGATCCATCAGGATGGACAATCCCGCCGAAGCTTACGCCAACGCATGAGACCGGCTCCTTGTCCAATGAAAGAAGCCAGTCTGCCATGGTCAGCATTTCCTGGATGTTGCTTGAAGCGTTCTTTGTCTTGTTCGCCATATATGTATAATTGACGATCTTCCCAAGATCGGTGTTGACGATAGCGCATGCAAGCTTTGTGCCGCCGAAATCAAGGGATAATGCAAGCTTAGGAGTATCACCCATAATTCACCTCTGTTATATTTATAACAATAAATTTGTTTAATTTCCAGAAAAATTTGTAGAAAATTCCATTTATGTTAAAAATATAAAACTGTTTGACAGGCAATATAGGATATGTTATAAATTTAACAGTAATGGGAGAAGAAATGTTAAAAAAGGACAAGACACGGCTTTATCAGATGCTGAATAGCGAGAATGTGGTTGGATGGCTGTTCCTTGGCCCTGTCCTTATAATAGTTATAGGGCTTATATTCATCCCGCTCTGCCAGGCTTTTCTCATGGGTTTTCAGGATCTGAATCTCAAGCGCCCTGCCAATTCCGGGGATTTTGCAGGCCTGAAGAACTATATATCCGTATTTACGAATGCAGCTTTCTATAAGTCGATGCTGCGCACGCTTGTCTTCATGGTCATATCCGTTCTGCTTGAGTTCTCGATTGGTATTGCACTTGGTCTTGTGCTGAATATCGATTTCATCGGACGGAGGCTGCTGCAGACGATGATAATCATTCCATGGGCTATACCGATAACGGTTAATGGCCTTATGTGGAAATGGATACTCAATTCCTCATATGGAGCGTTGAATGCATTGCTGCTCCAATTCGGTCTCATTGACCAATATCAGAGCTGGCTGGGAGATCCTCAGATGGCATTCATCGCCATAACGCTTGCTTCCGTATGGAAGGAGACACCGGTTGTCGCCTTCCTCACGCTTGCTTCGCTCAAGACCATACCGGATGAGCTTTATGAGGTTTCGTATCTTGATGGAGCTTCCAGATGGAGGGAGCTTTGGAGCATAACGCTGCCATCCGTGCTTCCTATGCTTATGGTCACGCTGATCCTGAAAACCGTCGATGCCTTCAAGGTGTTTGACATCATCTATGTGATGACCATGGGTGGTCCATATGACAGTACAAAGACAATAGCATATCTGACCTATGAGGAAACATTCAGCTATCTGAATTTCGGAAGGGGAGCCTCCATGGCAATCGTTATGACATTGATAATCGGCTGCTTTGCACTGTTCTATTACCGGATACTTGACCGCAAGTCAGTGACATTGGAGTAGGAATATGAGAAGAAGAAGCTTAGGAAACTGGATTCTTGTTTATGCATTTGCAGTGCTTGTATTCATCATTGTCGCTGCGCCTGTGATATGGCTCTTCATATCAAGCATATCGACGCAGAGCGAGCTGCTGGAGCATCCGCTCAGATGGATCCCTGAGAAGCCAGTATTCGATAGATATATAGATATCCTCACGAGCAGCGGAAGCTCTCAGGAAGCAATCTTCAAGCGGGCTCTTATCAACTCCACTATCATTGCATTGGCTGTTGCCTCGGCTTCTGTTGTCTTCGGAGGCCTTGGTGCCTATGCATTCACACGCCTGAAGCTGAAAGGCGGGAAGGCAATCTTCTTCACTCTCCTTTTCGCATACATGCTTCCCCCGATCATGATAGTCGTTCCTCTTTACCGGGCATTCAGCTCTATGGGGCTGCTGAATACCAAAAGCAGTCTGGTATTGACTTATCTTGCATCGATTGTTCCTTTTGCCATCTGGACGCTCAGGGGGTATTTCCAGGGATTGCCCGAAAGCCTTGAAAGCGCTGCAAGGATAGATGGCTGCTCACGTATAGGCACATTCGTGCGGATCGTTATACCTCTTTCGCTTCCTGGTCTTGCAGCTTGTTTTCTGCTGTGCTTCATCCTTAGCTGGGAAGAGTTCCTCATTGCTCTTATCTTCACGTCTTCTGAAGTCAGCAAGACGATCCCGGTGGCTATTGCGGAATTCCAGGGAAGGCATGCGATTGATTATCCGCTGATGGCTACCGGAGGGATAATCGCAGCGGCTATCCCGGTAATCATAAGTGTCATATGCCAGAAGTGGCTTGTTCAGGGCCTTACTTCTGGAGCAGTCAAAGGCTGATTGGATAAAAGGAGGAAATATCATGTTCAACAACCTGGACAAGGCAAAGCTCAGGGAATGGCTTTCGATCCCTGTGGAAAAGCTCGAGGATCATCCGGATCGCAGGATGGATGCAGCGATAAAGGATACCCCTGATGAAGCTAATCTCATGTATGCCAGGATGATGGCTGATGAGGTCCTGAAGAACAATGAGGAAGGGAAGCCCACAAGATGGGTTCTCTGCTGCGGTCCATTCGCTCCCGTTGCCGAATTCGTGAAGATCGTGAACAAGGAGAGGATTCCGCTGAAGAATGTCCATATTTTCCATATGGATGAATGGTGTGACTGGAAAGGGTTCCCTGTTCCTGTTGATAACCCATGGTCAATGGAAGGGCAGATGCGGAGGGATTTCTATGGTGAGATCGATCCTGCTCTTGTCCTGCCTGAAGAACAGAGGCATTTCCCACGTATAGATGATCTTGGTGCCTATATGCGGGAGATCGATAAGCTTGGAGGCCTTGATACAGTATGGGCTGGCCTGGGGATGTGCGGCCACATTGCTTTCAATGAGCCTCCTAAGTTCAGGTATGCAGCAGTCAGCAATGAAGACATGCTGAATGCCACGATGCATATAGTGCCGCTGAATGATGACACGATAATAAACGCAGGATACAGATACAGGGGGTCCTGCATGTTTGCAGTTCCTCCGATGGGTATAACGATAGGTTTCAAGGAAATGATGAGGGCGCATAGGTGCGTGATGATAAGCACGAGCGGAGCATGGAAGCATACGATCATGCGCATTGCGCTTTTCAGTGAACCTACGGTTGATTTCCCCGGTACGCTTCTTCAGCTGATGGAAACACGTCCGCTGATCATCGTTGATAAGAATACTATCCAGCCAGTTGAATGGATCGATAACTGAAACAGGAGGTTAGGTTATGAAGAAGTCTTTTGTTGCGCTTCTGGTTGTTCTTCTTGCAATATCATCGTTCTGCTTTGCAGCCGGAGCATCGGAAGATGACGGAGTTCTCGTCATCAAGGGTATATACATGAACCAGGCAGGGTATCAGATGGAGGATATCGAGCAGATGGCTGCTGATTATGAAGCTGCTCATCCTGGTATAGATGTCCAGATAGAGTATGTCGCTTACGATGCCCTCCATGACAAGATCGTTACAGCAGGTGCTTCGGGTGCAGGTACCTATGATTTCGTTCTCCTTGACTGCATCTGGCCGGCAGAGTTCAGCGAGGCAGGATTCCTGCTTGATCTTACGGATTATATCAGTGAGGAGGAGAAAGCGGACTACTGGAGCGGTGCTCTTCAGGCAATGGAATATAAGGGCCGTATATGGGGACTTCCGCAGCTGATGGATAACCATTGGTTCTTCTATAATACTGAAATGCTTGCAGAGGCTGGTTTTGATCATCCGCCAAGGACATGGAGCGAGCTTCGTGAGATGGCTCTCGTTGCGAAGGAAAAGGGCATCTGCGAATATCCGTTCATCGGAGGATATTCCCAGAGCGAGACTCTGGTCTGCAATTTCAGCTTCATGCTTTCGGCATTCGGAGGAAGCTTCTTCGATGAGGATAATATGCCTACATTCAACAGTCCTGAAGGTGTAGCAGCCCTTACTTATATGGTCAATGGCCTCAATGAAGGGTGGATCAACCCAGCATCGCTGGAATCCTATGATGAGGATATAAGAAGGATCTTCTCATCAGGAGAGGCGATGTTCAGCGTGAACTGGATTTATCAGCTTGCGCTTGCCAATGATCCTGCGGAATCCAATATCGCAGGGAATGCTGCGCTTGCCATGGTACCTGGCGAAGTCATGGAAAGCGCTTGCCTCAATGGAGGCATGGGACTTGGAATCATGGCTTCCTCGAAGCATCCTGATGAGACTTATGATTTCATAAAGTATATCAGCAGCCCTGAAGTCGAGGTGGAATATGCACAGCGTGCATTCCCAGTCTGGAAGAGCGTATTCGATGATCCACGCGTAAAGGAAGCACAGCCGGATGCCTATGAGCTCTCTGTTGATCAGTTCAATTACATCGTGAACAGGCCTATTGTTCCGTTCTACACAGAGACGAGCCGCATCCTTGCCAGGGAAACCCAGGCTGCTCTTCTTGGTATGAAGACACCCCAGCAGGCACTTGATGATGCAGCCGCTGAGATCATAGAAGTCAGAGCAGAGTTCATGGAATAATCGGTACCATCTATAGTCAGCAGGGCATCTGCACATTCGGAGGCAGATGCCCTTTCCTGATACAGAGGATCATCTCGGGGATTTATATCTATAAGGTTCTCTCAGCGAAGCGGATTTGATCTTAAGGAAGAAGTATTCAGTATCCCTGAAGCCATAGGCCTTCCTTCCGAAGACTGCAGTCCTATTCCATGGTTGCAAACGAGGCAGTATTCCTCCTTATTATTGCATTCTATTTGTATCCTATACTTTACTAAGTTACGATTGACTAAGTTTATACCTAGTAAAATAGGGAATAATGGTCGGACGTGAAAATGAGAAAGGGAAATTACTTCGTTTTCTGGCAGGGAAAGACAAGGCTTGCCTGGTTTATGGTCTCAGGAGAATCGGGAAAAGCTATCTTATCCAGAATACATTGTCAGCATCTGGCCGGAAGTTCCTGTATTTTGAATGCGTAGAGGCTTCTATAGATACCAATCTTCGTCTTTTCTGTTCTTCATTTGGGATCAAACCCATGCTTCCCTATGCTGCATTCCTTGATGCTTTTATCGAACAGGGACGAATGAGAGATGATATAGCCGTTGTAATCGATGAGTATCAGAATCTGAGCCGAGGAAACAGCGATGCTGATATCGATTCCCTTATGCAGGCTGCAATCGATCAGGCCCCTTCCGATATGAAAATCATAATATGCGGTTCGTATGTGACTGCGATGAAGAAGCTCCTTGAGAAAGGAAATCCTCTTTTCGGCCGATTCAGGCCAATAATCCACCTGGAAGCAATGGACTATCTTGATTCAGCTCTTTTCTATCGAAGCATGGATATCAGGGAGAAGATATCCTTCTATTATGTTTTCGGAGGAAGTCTCTATATAAAATAACTCTTTGCATTGCAAGGGGTTGGATTCGGGAATGCGAATCAGGTTCGAATGGATGGATTTACCTTATAAGATCAATCAAATCTGTCACAACCGCCATATCTTGTTGTTAGGTCTATAACTAAACATCCCAAAGGCAATCAAATCGCTCAATTCAGCACGAAATCCCAAAATCAAAATCTATCTGTTATCTATTTCTGAATTGGCGTACTGCAGTAATACAGTTCATCTGGACAAAGGTCCTGGCCATCTTTCCATTCTACAGTATACCCATTGGTCCTCACTGTTTTGAAATAGGATGGATCTGCCAGTTTTCCATACCAAACTCCCTTGATATATGGCTTAACATCCATGATTTTCCTCTCCCCTGTATCGAACTCAACAAGAATCCGGGAATCATCAAGAGCACATACATTAACAGCTGTAGGTCTAAGCACTTTTTCCCTCCTTACCTAAGATGATCAATCCTGAAATATCCATCTCCTGCCGAGAGCAGATCCCAATCAGCCTGCAACTCTTCCTGATGAATTGTCATCCAGGCTTTTACGAGTGTAAGTTTGTTCGATGGCAAGCTTCCTTCCAGAATCTCTCCATCCAAAGCAATCACAATTTCATCGCTGCCATACACACAATGAATATGCGGTTTATGGTGCTTTACCTCTTTCTGATTGCATTCGTATTATGATTCCAAAGAACATGGATAATGTCGGCATTCTATTCTCCTCTTTAGTTGATAATACTTCATAAAGTACTAATGAAGAAAGTTTTACTGTCTCAGAGAGTATGCAAGAGCTTCACAGTTTCAATATTATCTGAAACATCCTATTGAATGCCAGAGTTCCCCAAAATCCATCGAATTATCTATCCTTCTTGCTTTATTTTACGATATTTACAAAATAACTCCTTGCATTGCAAGGAGTCGAATCTAGAGGTGTGAATCGGATTCGAACCGATGAAAAACGGTTTTGCAGACCGTCCCCTTAGGCCACTTGGGTATCACACCATTCGTAATGCTGCTCTATGACTTTAGCAGAAGATGCTCGTTCAATCAAGGTGTTTCGCATTTCGATGATATATGAAGGATGATCCTCCGGAGATATTGCAAAACAGCGCTGTATGGATAGAATAGGAGCAGAATGAATCTTCAGGGCAGGGTGAGAGTCCCTACCGGTGGTATAGCCCACGAGCCGCAAGGCATGATCCGGTGCGATTCCGGAGCCGACAGTAGAGTCTGGATGGAAGAAGATCCCGCAGGGAATCCTGCAGCGATTGAGGCTCTGGTTTATCCAGGGCTTTCCTTTTATCCGGCTCCCAGAGGATCGGGAGGAAGGATGGATGACAGAGACTATATGCGCATAGCGCTCGGCCTTGCCGTTCGCGGGGAAGGCCATGTGTCCCCGAATCCGATGGTCGGTGCCGTGATAGTCAAGGATGGCAGGATAATAGGCGAAGGATGGCATCAGAGGTATGGCGGGGCCCATGCGGAGCGCAATGCCATCGCTTCCCTTTCCGAAAGCGCAGAAGGGGCGGTGATGTACGTCACTCTCGAACCATGCTGCCACTATGGGCATCAGCCCCCGTGCACCGATGCGATAATCGATGCGGGCATAAGGCGTGTCGTCGTTGCCTCGTCAGATCCCAACCCGCTTGTTGCCGGAAACGGAACCAGGATCCTCAGGGAGCATGGAATCGAAGTCACGGAGGGGATCCTGAAGGATGAGGCAGACAGGCTCAATGGCATCTTCTTCCATTACATAACGACGCATCGCCCGTTCGTCGCGGTCAAATATGCGATGACAGCGGATGGGAAGATCGCCTCGCATACCGGTGCCTCACGCTGGATAACAGGAACGGTGGCAAGGGAGAGCGTGCATCGCCTCAGGAAGAGATATACAGCAGTGATGACGGGTGCCGGCACCGTCCTTGCCGACGACCCGCTGCTCACATGCCGCATACCGGAGGGGAGGAATCCTGTGCGCATAATCCTTGATTCCAAGCTCCGCACGCCGCTCTCATCGAGGATCGTCAGCACTGCGCATGAGGTTCCCACCATCATCGCGACCTGTTCATCTGATTATGAATTGAGAAAGCAGTATACCGATAAAGGATGCAATATAATTGCTGTAGAATCGGATATGGATGGCCATGTCGATATCCCATCGCTTCTTGACGAGCTTGGGAAGATGGAGATCGACAGCATCCTGTCCGAAGGAGGCGGAAGACTTTCATGGAGCCTTTTCCGCTCCGGATGCGTTGATAAGGTATATGCCTATATCTCTCCGATGATACTTGGCGGACGGGATGCCCTGACCCCGGTGGAGGGGGACGGGGTGGATACTCCCAATGAAGCATTCAGGATAAGGAATGCGGTGGTTACAGCCATAGGTGATGACTTCCTGCTGGAAGGGGAGGTTGAACGATGTTCACAGGCCTCATAGAGGAGATAGGGATCATAGACAGCATAATGCAGGGCAGCCGCTCGGCCGTGCTCAGGGTCCGTGCCTCGAAGGTCCTTGACGGAACAGCTGTGGGGGACAGCATTGCCGTCAACGGAGTCTGCCTCACGGTCTCGGCACTGCACAGCGGGGCATTCTCATCCGATGCGATGCCGGAGACGCTGGCGAGATCCGCCCTCGGAAGCCTGCGCCCGGGAAGCCAGGTCAATCTGGAGCGTGCGTTGGCTGCGGGCGGACGGTTCGGCGGGCATATAGTCCAGGGGCATGTGGATGCCACAGGGAGGATCCTGGGCATAAGGCAGGATGACAATGCGTACCGCATCTCAGTAGGGACGGATCCAGGGACGCTCCGCCATATAGTCGGGAAAGGCTCGATTGCCATCAATGGCGTCAGCCTTACGGTCTCGGATGTATCCGCTTCCTCTTTCGAGGTCTCCGTAATACCCCATACAGCTGCCAGTACCACGCTGCTCATGCTCCGGTCAGGCGATGCCGTGAATCTCGAGACTGATATCATCGGACGGTATGTGGAGCGCTTCCTGTCCCTGGAGAAGGGGAGCGGAGGAATCACTGAGGAAATGCTGAGGCGCTGCGGATTCTGAGGAGGATGCGATGAGGAATGATATAGCGGAAGCTCTTGAGGAGCTCAGGAAAGGACGGATCATCGTCGTGACGGATGATGAGGAAAGGGAGAATGAGGGGGATCTGATCTGCGCAGCAGAGGCTGCTACTACCGAGAATGTCAACTTCATGGCGTGCTATGGGCGGGGCCTCATCTGCATGCCTATGGCAGAGGAGTATGCGCGGAAGCTTGACCTGCCGCAGATGGTGGCCTGCAATACGGATAACCATGAGACTGCGTTCACGGTCTCCATCGATCATGTCTCCGTATCGACGGGAATCTCAGCAGAGGAGAGGGGCATAACCGCCAGGCATGTGGTGGATGCGGAATCCCGGCCTTCTGATTTCCGGCGTCCCGGGCATAATTTCCCCCTTGTCGCCAGGCGCGGCGGGGTTCTTGAGAGAGCCGGTCATACAGAGGCAACGGTCGATCTCTGCCGGCTTGCAGGGCTGAGGGAATGCGGTCTCTGCTGCGAGATAATGGCAGATGACGGGACGATGATGAGGGGCGCCGGGATCAGGGAGTTCGCAGAGCGCTTCTCCCTTTCCCTGATAAGCATCCGCAGCCTGCAGGAATACCGCAAGGTCCATGACTGCCTCGTGGAACGCGCTGCTTCGGTGCATCTGCCTACGAAGTATGGCAGCTTCATGGCCTATGGCTATGTGAACAGGCTCAATGGCGAGCACCATGTCGCGCTCGTGAAGGGCGATATAGGAGACGGGAAGGATGTTCTCTGCCGTGTCCATTCGGAGTGCCTTACCGGAGATGTCTTCGGTTCCCTCCGATGCGACTGCGGAGAGCAGCTGCAGCGCTCGCTTATGGCCATTGAGGAGGAAGGCCGAGGCGTCTTCCTGTACATGCGTCAGGAAGGCCGCGGAATTGGGCTCATAAACAAGCTCAGGGCATATGAGCTGCAGGAGAAAGGCATGGATACCCTTGATGCGAATATCGCGCTGGGTTTCAAGGCAGATCAGAGGGAGTACTACATCGGCGCGCAGATACTGCGGGACCTCGGGGTCAGGAGCATGAGGCTGCTGACGAACAATCCCGACAAGGTATACCAGCTTGAGGAGTTCGGGCTGGAGATCGCGGAGCGCGTGCCGATACAGATAGATGCGAATGAATATGATATCCGGTATCTGCGCACGAAGCAGTGCCGGATGGGTCATATCCTGGATTATCAGGGAGGTGGATCATGAAGAAGTATGAGGGAACGCTGGTTTCCAGCGCTATGAATGTGGGTATAGTCATATCCAGATTCAATGAGTTCATCACATCAAGGCTGCTTGGTGGCGCAATGGATGGCCTGGAGCGCCATGGTGTCAGCGAGGAGAGCGTCTCTGTCGCCTGGGTGCCTGGCGCATTCGAGATACCTGTAGTTGCTTCCAGAATGGCGAAAAGCGGCCTCTATGATGCTGTTATATGCCTTGGTGCGGTCATACGCGGCTCCACAGACCATTATGAGTATGTATGCAGCGAGGTTTCGAAGGGAATCGCGCAGGTATCGCTCTCGACAGGCGTGCCAGTGCTCTTTGGCATCCTTACGACAGACAATCTCGAGCAGGCTATCGAGAGAGCCGGTTCCAAGGCCGGGAACAAAGGCTATGAATGCGCGCTTGATGCAATCGAGATGGTCAATCTGATGCGCTCGCTGCCGCAGTGATGCATGGCTCTGCAGCCCTGTCAGTGCCCTATGAGGAAATCCAGCACATCCGATGCCGTTGATTTCCCCTTCCTGTACAGCTCCGTATAGCCGCAGCGGCTGCACGAGACGGCAATGAAGCGCTTGGTCTGCACGTCGAAGAACTTCGAGAAGTTCCCTCCGGCTGTCTGTATCAGCTCTGAAGTGAAATCACAGCAGCCGCATTTAGGACAGGTGTATCTGCTCATGTCCGCATTATACCACAGCGCTTTCCGGGTGCATCCGGGGAAGGAAAGGAAATGCCGTGGTATAATGGAAGGCATGTATGAGCTGATTCAGGCTGGCAAGGACAGCTTCTTCATTGACTGTCCATCCAGGATAGGGGTCGTGAGGACCGGAGAGGGCGAGGCTGTCCTCATAGACAGCGGAAGCGACAAGGATGCCGGACGCCGCATCAGGCAGATCCTGGACAGGGAAGGCTGGAAGCTTTCCGCAATCTACTGCACGCATTCCCATGCGGATCATATAGGCGGCTGCCGCTATCTGCAGGGCAAGACCGGCTGCAGGGTGTTCATCCCGGAAGAGGAGCATTGCTTCACCCGTCATACCATCCTCGAGCCATCCCTGCTGTTCGGCGGCTATCCTTTCGCAGCCCTGAGGCACAAGTTCCTCATGGCAGAGGCATGCAATGCGGAGATCCTCACCGAAGAGGCGCTCCCGCCGGGATTCGAGGCGATTCCCCTTCCCGGGCATAGCATAGGAATGACCGCATACCGCACTCCTGATGATGTGGTCTTCGCAGGGGATGCCGCAGCGGGGAAGGAAAGCCTCGGCAAATACGGCATCAGCTATATCTACAGCGTTTCCGATCATCTCAGGTCGCTCGGTATCCTCGGGAATCTCAAGGCACGTCTATTCGTGCTGTCCCATGCAGATCATGTAGAGGATATATCCTCCCTTGCCATGTACAACGCGGAGAAGACAAGGGAGACAGCCGGCCGCATCCTCGGCCTGCTTTCCGAGCCGATGGGGACTGAGTCCATCCTCAGGCGTACCGCAGAGGCCTTCGGAATCACGCTCGATGCCGTGCAGTACATGCTCATCGGAAGCACCGTGCGCTCGTATCTTGCCTATCTCTGCGATTCCGGAGCCGTGGAGACTGTCTTCCAGGACGGCATGATGCTCTGGCGTAGAGTATAGCCTAAAGGGAGCGGAAGATTTAGACTTATACGCAATACGCAGGAGGTAGCAATTGAAAGATCTAGAGAAGAAGGCGCTTGAGTATCATTCAAGGGGCGGTGTGCCTGGCAAGGTTTCAGTGGTGCCTACCAAGCCATGCCTCACAGCAGAGGATCTGGCTCTGGCCTATACGCCAGGTGTCGCAGAACCGGTAGTGAAGATCCAGGCGAATCCTTCGGATGCATATAGATACACGGCCAAGGGCAATCTTGTCGCCGTTATCTCCAACGGGACAGCGATCCTCGGTCTGGGAGACAGGGGGGCGCTTGCCTCGAAGCCGGTCATGGAAGGCAAGGGCGTGCTCTTCAAGAGATTCGCCGATATAGATGTCTTCGATATCGAGATAGATGAGAAGGATCCGGCCAGGCTCGTGGATATCATAGCATCCCTTTCCCCGACATTCGGGGGCATCAACCTCGAGGATATAAAGGGACCTGAATGCTTCTGCATCGAACGTGAGCTGATAAAGCGCTGCTCAATACCGGTATTCCATGATGACCAGCATGGCACTGCCATAATCGCGACGGCAGGATTGATGAATGCCGCAGAGCTGACAGGCCGCAGCCTCTCGGGGATGCATGTCGTCGTCAATGGGGCAGGCGCTGCCGGAATATCCTGCGCAAGGATGTTCGTGAATGCCGGAGTGCGCAAGGAGAACATCCTCCTCCTCGATAGCAGGGGCGTTGTATACAGCGGCCGTCCGAATCTGACTCCTGAGAAGGCCTGGTTCGCCGTTGAGACTGACAAGCGCACGCTTGCCGAGGCCGTGGATGGCGCCGATGTCTTCATGGGACTCTCTGTCGCAGGCTGCCTCAAGCCGGAGATGCTGCGCACGATGGCTTCCGATCCGATCGTATTCGCCATGGCGAATCCCGATCCTGAGATCACCTATGAGGAAGCAACTGCCGCCCGCAGCGATGTCATAATGGCCACTGGCCGCTCGGATTATCCCAATCAGATAAACAATGTACTCGGCTTCCCGTTCATATTCCGCGGCGCGCTCGATGTCAGGGCATCCCGGATCACGGAGAATATGAAGATGGCAGCGGCAAAGGCTCTCGCAGAGCTTGCCAAGGAACCTGTTCCGGAGGTGGTCAGCAGGGCTTATGGCGGAAGGAGCTTCTCATTCGGCAGGGATTATATCGTCCCGAAGCCGTTTGATCCGCGTGTCATCGAGTATGAGGCTGTTGCTGTTGCCCAGGCAGCTGTCGAGGATGGTGTTGCAGCCTCTCCTGTCACTGACTGGGAAGCTTACAGGAAGAGCCTTTCCGAGAGGATGGCGAAGTACTGGGCATAGTTTCCGTTTGACGGCTCCATATATGCATTTTAGACTGGTTCCCAGGGGGCTCTTCGGAGGGATTCCCCTCCGTGGCCCCAGTGAGGAGCATATATGGAGGAGAATCTTTCGCTGTTCTATGGGCTGTCGTTCCTTACGGCCGCCATCGCATTCGCTTTCGCTCTCTATCTATATCTCTGGGTAAAGAAGGAAAAGGTGCAGAATGCCCGCATCGATGAGATCGCGGGACTGATAAAGGAAGGTGCCAATACCTTCATACGCCGCGAGTACAGGATACTTGCGAAGTTCGCTGCTGTCTTCGCTGCGATAATACTCATACTGCTGCCGGAGCCCATCTGGCAAGGCAGCATTGTCCCGAATATCTCGATGGTGCTTGCATATATCGCGGGAACGGTGCTGTCAGCGATCGCTGGCAAGATAGGGATCCTCGTCGCAACGCTCTCGAACGGGCGTACTGCAGAGAGTGCTGAGAAGAGCCTGAAGGATGCTTTCCTCGTAGGATTCAGGGGAGGCGCGGTCATGGGACTCCTGGTCGTAGGCTGCTCCCTTCTCGGGGTCGCTGCCGTCCTCATGCTCACCGGGGATACGACGATCCTCCTCGGCTTCTCCTTCGGCGCAAGCTCCCTTGCCCTCTTTGCCAAGGCGGGCGGCGGCATCTTCACGAAGACCGCCGATGTGGCAGCTGATCTGACGGGAAAGGTTGAGCTCGGGATACCTGAGGATGACCCAAGGAATCCTGCCGTGATCGCGGATAATGTCGGAGACAATGTAGGGGATGTCGCCGGCATGGGTGCTGATCTCTTCGACTCGAATGTCGCTGCTGCGGCTTCCGCGCTTGTCATAGCGCAGTCGCTCTCCGGACAGGGACTGGATACGATATCGATGGTGTTCTGCTATTCGATTCTCGGGCTGCTGTCATCGGTGATCGGCATAGCGACAGCAAGGGTGGGCGGACATGGCAATCCTACGAGGGCCCTCAACTCCTCGACATATGTCACTACCGCGATATTCCTTGTCCTCACGGCAATCGCCACGGCATTCTTCCCGGGATTCTCCTGGAGGATATGGGGGGCATCCAGCGTCGGGCTCCTTGTCGGGGTGATCATAGGGATAACCACTGATTACTTCACCGATGATACGCGTCCGATCGTCAGGAAGGTTGCCCATGCATCTGCATCCGGACCGGCATTCACGATCCTCTCCGGAACCGCATATGGCTTCATATCCGCGCTTCCTGCCATGATCGGCATAGCCATATCGGCGCTCTTCGCCTATAAGCTCTGCGAGCCGATAGGCCCGGGATTCGCCATCTTCGGCATCGCCATGGCTGCTGTCGGCATGCTCAGCATCGTCGGCATGATCATCTCCAATGATGCCTATGGCCCGATCGTTGATAACGCACGCGGCCTGGCGGAGATGGGTGGATTGGGAGAGGAGACCATCCGCATAGCCGATGAGCTGGACAGTGCCGGCAACACGGTTAAGGCCGTCACCAAGGGGTTCTCCATCGGGGCCGCGGGGCTTACGGTCATATCGCTTCTCGGGGCATTCATGTCGGAGGTGAATGCAGCTCTTGCTGCAGCTGGGAAGCCTCTGGTCGAGGGTTTTGACATAATGTCCCCGACAGTCTTCTTCGGCATAATGATAGGTGCGGCGGTTCCTGCGGTATTCTCCGCCATGCTCATCCTCGGCGTTGACCGCAATGCGCAGCGCATGGTTGCCGAGATACACAGGCAGTTCAATACCATTGCCGGACTCAGGGAAGGGAAGGCTCAGCCCGAATACGGCAAGTGTATAGATATCGCGGCATCCGGCGCGCTGAGGGAGCTTATACCTGCAGGGCTGATGGCGATACTGATGACTCTCGCAGTCGGGTTCATAGGAGGTCCTGAATCGATAGGAGGATTCCTCCTGGGGAACATAGTGAGCGGATTGCTGCTTGCGCTCTTCATGTCGAATTCCGGAGGCCTCTGGGATAATTCCAAGAAATACGTGGAAGCCGGAGCTGAGGGAGGAAAGGGCAGCGAGGCGCATAAGGCTGCGGTCATCGGGGATACGGTCGGCGATCCGTACAAGGATACGGCAGGGCCGTCGATCAATACCCAGATAACGGTCGTATCGCTTGTATCATCGCTTGCAGCTTCGTTATTCGTTGCCTTCTCCATCTTCTGATTGCTATAATGCCCGAGGAGCATAGACTTGGGCAGGCATCTGATAGCAGGGGATATACATTGCCATTACAGCCTCCTCCGGGAGGCTCTTGATAAAGCCGGTTTCGATCCCAAGGCCGATACGCTTTACTGCGTGGGGGATATCGCGGACAGGGGGCCTGAGCCCATCGCGATGATATACTACCTCATGTCGCTCCAGGATTTCCGTCCGGTGCTCGGGAACCATGATGTGTGGCTCCGCGATTACCTTGTCTCCGATATCCTTTCCGGTTCATGGCTTTCCGATAACGGAGGAAGCGGAACAGTCAATGCATTCATGAAGGCTGGCGTGAGCCGCGAGGAGAGGATGCGAATCGGTGAATGGCTTGCCTCTTTCCCGTATGTGCGCATCGAGGATGATTACCTCATAGTCCATGGCGGCATACCGAAAGGCTGGTCGTTTGAGGAGATGAGGCTGCTTGCGGGACTGAAGCCGCGGCCGATGGGATATGCGATTGCGGAGGATCCCCAGTCATCCCCGCTCTGGAACAGGAGTTATCTCCAGAGCGCCATGGCCTTCGAGCATGGCGCTGATTCCGCATTCCTCCAGCCGCCTCTCGATAGCGATAGGCATATCTTCATAGGGCATACGCCTCTCTCTTCTCCCTTCTTCTCCGATCTCTATCATCTCACCGCCCTTGATACAGGAGCAGGACACGGCAGGAAGCTCACTGTCATGGATATGGACAGCAGGGAATACTGGCAGGCTTGATGACTAGGTGATATCCTCTGTGTATGGAAAGCTTGAAGAAGGTCGCCGTGATAGGCGGCGGAATCGCAGGGGCTCAGGCAGCATCGCTTCTCAAGGGGATGGATGTCACTATCATAGCAGGGGAGAGCTACCTCCCGTATTACAGGATGCGGATAGGGGAGATAATCTCCGGCAAGGATCCCCAGACCCTCCTGATGCATCCATCCTCATGGTATGAGGACAAAGGGATAAGGATCATTCACGGACGGGCCGAGCGGATTGATGCCTCCGCGTGCAGGATCGAGCTCTCCGATGGCAGTTCCATTGATTATGATTATGCCATCATAGCCACAGGCTCTGAAGCCCGCACGCTTTCCCTGCCCGGGGGAAGGAAGGAAAGCTTCGTCCTCCGCAGCGCGGATGATGCGATCTCCCTCCGCAGGGCGCTGTCCAGTGCCGATAGCTTCGCTGTGATCGGAGGAGGCCTTCTAGGGCTGGAGCTTGCGATGGAGGCTGCACAAAGCTTCTCCATACCGGTGTCGGTGGTGGAGAGCGCGGAGCATCTACTTCCACGCCAGCTTGACAGGGACTCCGCCGCAGCCGTCCAGGCGTATCTCCAGGGGAAAGGAGTGGAGGTGCTGACATCCGCGGAGACAAGCAGTGCCGATGACAGCTTCGTATACCTCAAGGATGGCAGGAGGATCCCCGCCGCGGTCCTGGCATTCTCCGTAGGAGTCATCCCGTCGAAGGATATCGCGGAGAAATCAGGGATAAAGTCCGGCAAAGGCATAATCGTCGACCACCATCTCATGACAAGCGCACCCCGTGTCTATGCAGCCGGAGATGCCGTGGAGCTTGATGGGCGCACATTCGGCCTTGCACTCCATGCCAGGGAGATGGGTACCGCCGCTGCGAAGGCGGTAATGGGAGAGGAGGTGGAATACATTCCTTCAGAGCCTTCTGCGCTCCTGAAGATCGGAGGAATGGATGTCGCATCCTTCGGAACGATCGATGGGGAGATGAGGGTTGAGGCCGATGGGAACAGGCGCCGCACCCTGTTCATCAGGGATGGCATCGTCAAAGGTGCCGTGCTTATAAACGACAAAGCCGGGATGATGGCAGTGAAGGAGATGATAGGAAAGCCGTTCTGAGTCCTCTCCCAGGCGGGCTGTGGATCTGCTATATGGTATTCGCCCCTAGCCGTTCAGAGAGGCGTTTTCCGTATTCCTTTATCAGAGGGATATATCTGTTGATTATCTCAGGGGTGAATCTCTCGCATGGTCCGGCAATGGCCATTGATCCAGCTATTATGTTATTGAATCCGAAAATCGGCACAGCGATGGCTGCGACATTCGGATTTATTTCCTCAAAGGTTATTGAATACCCATCTTCCCTTATCCTGGCCCTCTGTTCTTCAGCTTTCCGGACGGCTTTCTTTCCTTCTTCGGTTCCATCATCAAGGAATCCGCTGCAGAACTCCGAGAATGCATGATCCGGCAGGAATGCCATTATCGCTTTTGCTGTTGCACCGAGATTCAGCGGCACTCTTCTTCCTACCTTTGTCTGGACTCCCACTGTATGGGGGGAATTCACCTTCTCAAGGAAGACGCCATAATATCCTTCCTTGATGCCGAGATGGACTGTTTCCTTTGTTATATCAGCGATCTCCTGCATTATCGGGTATGCCAGCTGGCTTATGCTCCGCTGCTGCCGTATATTGCTTGCGAACCGCAGTATCTTCGTACCTGTCTGATAGAATTTCGTGGATTCCTCGAATTCGACATATCCCTGCTCAACCATCGTGGAAAGGATCTTGTAGACTGTGCTGATCGGCATTCCCGCAGCCTTTGCTGCTTCGGAAGCTGTCATTGGCTTCTGGGCTTCTCCGAGTATATCGAGAACGCCTAGTGCTTTTTCTACGGTTTTAAGCGCAGGTGTCTTCTTTCGTTCCATTTTCCTATCTTCAGATGAGTATAATATCGAGAGATGCCGAAATCAAGCTGACGTGAGGACAGCGCCAAGGAAGGCTATGGCCGCTGGATGGACAGCCATAGCCTATATCCCAATTCCACAGTATGACCGGAAATCAGTCCGTCAGTCCGATATGGCGGGCAGGATTCGTCTTGAAGATCTTGGTGATCTCCTCCCTTGATACGCCATATGCAAGCAGTATCTGGATCATCCACCTGTTGCCTATTATGTGCCTTGGGTTATGTATCTGGCCGAAATCAGAGCCGTATACGAAGTGATCGGCTCCGACTTCCTGTATCATCTGCGCCGCATAGACCGGTCCTGTCTCATGCAGCGGGAAGCACAGTGTGCCAAGGCCGGAAAGCATCATCATCACATTCTCCTTCGCATATTCCTTCATCTGGGCTATGGTCGTTTTCGAATGTATGTGTGCAGGATGCACGACTTCCAGACGCTTCACTCCCAGCTTCTTCGCTTCTTCGAACACGACAGAGGTTTCCGCATAAGGATAATGTCCGGAAGCGACGACAAGATCGTTGTCAGCTGCTATGCGGAATATTTCCTTCAGCTCCGGCTTGCATCTTCCGTTTTCATCAAGGATGTGGATACCGCTTCCTGTCGTATCATCATATATGAGCTTCCTGTGGAAGTATGAATCCACCATCGGCAGCCAGATGTACTTGAATCCAGGATATTTCAGGCATCTCTCAACCGCGTTCGGATTGAGTCCTCCGACGGATTGGTTGAGCGTGATGCCCCCGAAGATCCTTATCGGCTCCTTCCCCTGCTCCTCTGCTCTTTGCCGTGCATATTTCATCAGGAGGGCATTGCGGCTGGCAGATGGGGTGTACCATGTCTTGATGACCATCGCTTTCATTCCGGCATCCATGTAGTCATCGATCAGCTGGTCTTCCAGGCAGATCCTCTCAAATGGCTCCGATCCTCCATGGGCATGGATATCTATCGAACCCGCAAGGAGATCATCGACTTCATCCTGGGTGAAATGTATACCAGCCAGGAACCTTGCATATTGGATATTGACGAAGCGTATCTGTTCCTTGATGAGGAAATCCTTCACTTCATCGCTGATATCCCCACGATCGAAAACAACAGAATCCTTTATCCTGTCGATCCTTTCCTTCGAAACTTCGATGCTCATCAGTTTCTTGAGGTCGAATTTCTCATGCGCGTCCATAAATCCCTCCTTCTGCGTTCTTCTTCTGCCTGAATGTCTGTATCAGGAAGATCGCTGCGAATATCCCGATTCCGATGATGTCCGTGATGACGCCGTATTTGATCAGCAACGCACCTCCCAGGACCAGCAGCAGCCGGAAAGGAATAGGAAGGTGTGTCCTCATGTATCCGGAAACCCCTGCGGACAGTTCGTATATTCCGATCAGTGCCGTGAATATCCCATACAGCGATGTCAGTATGGAACCTTGCAGCAGCAGAGCAGGGGAAAGCACGAACATATAGGGTACGATGTATGCGACTATTCCATATAGGAAAGCCTTGAAGCCTGTCTTGGTCGGGTTCGCATCTCCTATTCCGGACGCAGCATATGATGTCAATGCCACTGGCGGGGTGATGGTTGATATGCAACCGAAGTAGAATACGAACAGATGCGCTGCGAGCGGCGATACGCCCATCTGTATCAGGGCAGGAGCTGCCAGTGAAGCAAGGATGATGTATACTGCCGTGGTGGGCAGGCCGCACCCGAGTATTATCGAAGCTACCATCGTCAGGAACAATGCTATGATCGTATTCCCATGGGACAGCGAGATCAGTGAGCTCGAGAACTTCACCCCAAGTCCTGTGAGGTTGACGATTCCGACTATGATTCCGGCTGCTGCGCATGATACCGCAACAGGGATCGCTGATACCATGCCATCCTGGATTGCCGCTATGATTCCCTTCAGGTTTATCCTTGTCGACTTCCTGCATTCCGCGATGATCACAAGAGCTATCGTCGAATAGAATACGGACTTCATTGAGGAGAAGCCGTAGATCAGGCTTACGACCAGCGCCAGGATAGGAATGAACAGATGCGCTCCGCCTCTGAGCGCTTCCTTCATAGGAGGAAGCTGTTCCCTTGGCAATCCGAGAAGCCCTTTCTTCAGGGATACTCCATCGATGATGAAATAAAGCGCGATATAGTAGAACAGAGCCGGTACGAATGCAGCTACGCAGAGCTCTCCGTAATTGATCCCGACATATTCAGCTACGAGGAAAGCCGCAGCTCCCATGACCGGAGGCATTATCTGTCCGCCGGTAGAGGCCACTGCTTCCACAGCACATGCTTCTTCTGGGGTATATCCGGCTTTCTTCATCAATGGGATCGTGAAGGTTCCTGTCGTGACTACATTCGCTACAGGGCTTCCTGAGATGCAGCCCATCATGAGGCTTGAAAGGATGGCGGTCTTGGCAGGACCTCCCCTCAGTCCTCCGGTGGCGGAGTATGCGATATCGATGAAGAGCTTCCCGCCATTGCAGGCATTCAGAACGGATCCGAACAGAACGAAGAGCACTACGAATGTCGCGCTTATGTTCAGAGCGTTTCCGAATATGCCTGTTTCCGAATAGCACAGAGTTGATATGATCCTATGCCATGAGTAGCCTTTATGGCGGAATATCCCTGGAAGATAAGGTCCTATCTTCGCATAGATCAGGAATACGACGGCCGTGATCATCAGGAAGTTGCCGGTGCATCGCCTTGAGCCTTCCAGGACCAGGAGGATAAGGATGATGCCCAGGATCATCTCAGTAGGGGAGAGGATTGCCGATACCTTGTTCACACGGCTTTCCCATGTCATGAGTATGTATAATCCGATGATCACAGCAGCTGTCGTCAGGATCCAGTCGAAGACATTCCTTTCCCTTTTCTTAGGATAGAGAAGGAACACTACGGCAAAGACAATCAGCCAGTGCGTTCCTGTCTGGACCATCGAGGAGAAGGTGCCTATTCCACCTGTATACAGATGGAACAGGCCTCCAGCCAGGGTCACAGCGGCAATGAAGTAGGTCAATGCCTTGGAATTAAGCAATTTCGAGATGCTGCTCATAGGACTCCTTTCTCTTCGTAATAGCGGGCGGCACCTTCATGGAGCGGGATGCTGGTGAAAGGTGCATTCTCCAGCGTGATGGTATCCGCGGTCGGAGCCGAGGCTACGAGTGTCGGCAGATTCTCCAGCACGGCCTTTGTAAGTTCATATACGAAATCCTCTGAGAGATCCGCATTGATTATAAGGATATTCTCGGTTGCGACAGTCTTCGTATCATTCGGAAGGCCATAGACATCACCTGGTATCACATATTCGATGTAATACGGATACTTCTCCAGGAATGCGGCACGGAACTCATCATCGAATTCCATGAGCCTGAAAGCCTTTCCTGATGCTGCAAGCTCCTGTACTGCGCTTACCGGAGGAGCTGCAGAGGCAATTGCCATGTCTACCTTGCCATCTGTGAGGGCCTGCATTCCTTCGCTGAATGACAGATATGATGGAATGATCTCATCCCATGAGATTCCTACCATTTCCAGTACCTTCTCGAGGAAGAGGGATGTGCTGTTGCCCTGCGGGCCGACCGCGATGCGCTTGCCCTTCAGATCCTCGAATGTATGTATATCGCTGTTGGCGAGAACGGCATAATGCACAACGCCAGGGCTCATCCCATTCACGAAACCGCGGATGTTCCTGTGCTCTCTGTCGAATGGAGGTTCCCCCTCATAAGCGAAGATGGCCATATCGGAGTTCGCGATTCCGATTTCACAGTCCCCGATATCCACAAGCCCGGGATTCTCAACGGTTCCTCCTGTGACTTCCACGCTTACGGAAAGCCCGGGGATTGCTTTTGTGAAGATTTCGGAGAGCCCGACTCCTACCGGATAATATGCTCCACCGGTTCCCGCTGTAGCAATCGCAATCTGAGAGGGATTCCCATCAGATGTTTCACCTGATCCCATTGCGAAGACAATGGAACATGCCATAACGAAAATGAAAAAAGAGAGCAGAGCTTTTTTCATCGTGCGTCCTCCTTGTTCTTCAAAATAGAAAATCATTTTCTAATTTAGAAAACTACTTTTCTAAATCCAGAAAATCATGGTTTATCTATGCTGTCAAGGGAAAATTGGCTTTGGCTAGAAGGCATTCAGGAGGGGATATCTGAAGCCATTGTCATGATGGCATATAAAAGGCCGCTCCCCATTGAGCGGCCTTTCCAATGCCCCGGATTTCTGATTTTCCATTTGGGGCCGACGTATTTTTTTAGTCGTCTCCACGACTGCTCTGATACTTTTCGGGGGTATCCAAGAGCGTTGCCCCGCCGGATCTCTCTTCCGGCTTCTTTTCTTGCCGCTTCCCTGCGGCTACATAGGCATTCAGGGCATGCCTAAGACTTTCTGCTGGCAGGAGTTACTCTTCCCGCTTCGCATCTATACCCTAGCATGCAGGATGCGGCCTGTCAACTTCTTTCTTCATGTACTGAGCCCCCTATCAAATGCCAAAGTAAGTACATCAGCGAAGAATGCAGGGAATGCAGTAACTATGGCAAAGAGGAGAAGCAGGGCCGTTGCAGTATCTCTGGCAGCACCTGCTGCACCGGATCAGCCTATGGCTGCAGGATGCCCGGTCCGAAGCCCATCGCAGCAAAAAGCTGATTCCCGATCGAGATGAGGTCGATGCCGACTGCACTGAATAGGAGCGATGGCAGATATCCCAGGTAGAATACGGCGATCCAGAGCAGATTGAATATGAGGGCAACGATGAACCGCAGTATCACAAGGACAAGGCTGACTGGATACAGCACCAATGTCATGACGCTTCCGATGAAGCTTCCTTCATCGTCGAAGATGACATCCAGGCCCTGGATGAATCCGACGAAGATACCCAGGAAGCCGCTTGCCATCAGCAGGGGCAGGGGGGAGAACCAGGAAATAGGCCAGTATCAGCAGGAGTACTGCGGCCATCCTGATGCACCTGATCCTTCTTTGCTCTGCGGGGGAAAGGGCAAGCCATTTCTTAGGGCCTGTAAGATAGTTTGTGTAAATGGGAAATGCTACTGTAAAGAAGGAGATACAGCAGATGACCAGGAAAAGCACAAAGGAAAAGGATGCCATCGACCAGATACTCGACCAGCTGGACCTGCATG
>CALXYI010000064.1 GCA_944392935.1 uncultured Spirochaetaceae bacterium | reverse complement strand
GAGCCAGAAATGGACTCAGCCAATCCGCAACTGGGGACTTGCCATCAACCAGTTCTCCATCGTCTTTGGAGACAGGGTCAAACTATGATTGAGAATTCCATTTACACAGAATTCTTGACAGCCCCATACAGCTGCATCATTCTCATAGGGATCAAGGATCTCCAGCCCTGAGAAATACCCAATACAAGTCTTGAGGGCAGCAACATTGCCGTTTCTGATCCTTGCATCTATGTTGTTCCGGTAAAGCTCCATGAATTCCTTGAAGGAAAGCCTGTGGTCAGCATCCGCGACAATATGATTGCACGTCATCTCACAGCGTATGATTTCCCGGACATCGATGTTCTCCGTCGCAGCTTCGAATGCGGACGATTCCTCAGGCCTCAGCCTTTCTCCTTGAATGGGGAATCCTGTCTCATTCAGATACGACACGATACCCGCATCCCTGAAGAGCATCTCAACATAGGACTTATAGTCCCTGGCTGAAAGTTCGTTCCGGGCTTTTATGATCTCAGCATCCGGAGTTCCCTTGTCAAGCTGAAAAAGACGTGCAAGCTCGATAAGTATCATGCGGTAAGCAAGAGTATTCCGGACATCCTCCTCCGGAACTTTCATGAATCTATCGCTTGAAAGGATATACCTCCTTCCATAAACCTTCTTCTCCCTGGATGGCATGAATGGATGCGCATGGCAGTCCACAACAGGCAGATCAGAGAAATCAAACATGCTATACCCTCCTTTCCTATCGCTCTTCCTTAAGGAACCCTTCCTGCTCTTCCGTCAGGATGAAATTCCTGCCCATTCCGAATGATCCTTCCATAGCGCATATACGCGATGCCATTACCGCACCGCTATGAAGGGCTTCCTGTATTTCATTCCCGGTTATCTTCTTATGCTTCATCAAGGAGACAATGAATCCTGATTCGAACGAATCCCCTGCTCCCATAGTGTCCTTGACTTCCACAGGTATGCTGCACTGGTAGTGCAGCTTGCCCTGATATAACGCGATAGAACCATTTACGCCCCTTGTCGCAACGGCAATCTCAGCACCGTACTCTGCAGCTTCCCTGAGTTTCGATATCACCTTCTCCTCCGGCAGGGTTTCAGTCGAGAGGAAAGCAATATAGCAGTATGGAGCGCACAGCCGGAGGTAATCAGTCTCGAACTTGCGTGAGAAATCGAAGATGATACGTGGGCCTATCTTCCTGATTTCCGGCAATGCCTCCTCGATATTGCTGTTCTGATCAGAGAAGACATAATCAAATGATGAGATATACCGGCATTCAGCTTCATCGGTGAAATGCCAGATCTTCCCCTTTGCAACACCGCCTTTATTCGACCATAGGAAAACGCGTTCATTATCCACTGTTTTCACATATGCAAAGGCATTGTCGCCTTCAAGATACCTGCAGAATCCGTGCTCGATGCCGAAATGCTCAAGAACGCTTCTGTTCAGTGCGGCTTTCTCATCTGACCCGAATAGCCCCATATAGGAACTATCAGCTCCAAGCATATGCGAATAGACAGCGATGTTCATCGCCTGGCCGCCAGGATACATGATCCGACGGTCCAGGAAGCAGTCAACTACGTTATCGCCTATTCCGAGAATCCTATTCATAACATCCTCGCTCAGTAAGGAACCTTCCACATGTAACGGCGTGTGGTCAGCGGATGCTGCCTAGCCGCAGCAAGCGCTTCGTTATAAACAGCATATACATTATTGAAGAGAGAATGATTGAAATAATCCACAACAGTTGCCGGCACAGATGAAAGCCCGAGCTCCTTTGCATCAAGAAGCTCAATTCGCTTGCCATAGCGGCGGAGGAATGCAAGAGCTCTCTCATCTATTGCTCTTGTCCTTCCCTCACTAAGCTGTATGAAGAAAGGAATATTGTCATCTGTTATCTCGAAAGGACCATGGAAGAATTCACCTGTATGTATTGAGCTGGAATTGATCCACTGCATTTCCATGAATATGCAGATGCTCTCCATATATGCAGCACCATATCCAGCCCCGCTCCCCATGGTATAGAAAACCGTGTCATCCTTGTATTCCTCGGCAAATGCATGAGCACGCTTCTCCACCTGACGGCAAGCCCTGCTGACAATACCGTTTATCATGGATACACCGGTGTAGAAATCATCGTAATGGCCATATCCCTCTGCCTGGTTGAGCAGCTCTACAGCGACCTTGAGGCCTTCGATGACCTTCTCCCCGCCTATGTCCTTGCCGGGGCCGAATGTATAATCAACAGTGTAGTCGCAATTGCCATGCAGAGGAGTATCCTTAAGATATACAAGTCCTACGACAGCTGCCCCAAGTTCCCTCCCCAGCTTTGCAGCCTCAACCGTTTCCGGGGTGTTTCCCTTATGCGAGGCAACAACAAGAACGGTATTCTTTCCGAAAGCAGCTGGTATGCTGTGAATGAACTCTCCGCTGTTGAATAGTCCTGTCCTGATATCGCGTGCCTCCATTTCCATGAAGGTCTTGGCAGGAACGAAAGCTCCAAGGGATCCTCCGCATCCCACGAAATAAACCTGCTTTATTCCTCCATCAGCTTTCTTCCTTTCGACGATTTCACTGACCATCCTCTTTATATCCATGTCTGCTGCCTCCCGGATGAATACATTTTCTACTCAAATTCTATAACATTTGATAATACATAAGTCAACAAAAATAATACATTTATTGCAAGATATCATATTAAGATTGATAGTTCTCTGAAATTAAATTTTCTAATTATTGTTATAATGAAGATATCTACGGCCATATATTACCAGTTTGGTCGCCAATGGATAGAAATTACACTTTAAGTTTGACTTTGCTTATAAATACATATATCATCTATTGATATAATACATCTGAGGAATCAGGACATGGCACTTGACGATAAATCCAAAGAACCGCTGTATGTGCAGCTTTATGGCATTCTGAAGAATGAGATTGAATCAGGCGCGATTGCTCCAGGAGAGCAGATTCCGACTGAAATCGAATTGGTGGACAAATACAATGTCAGCAGAATCACAGTACGTAACGCCCTCAAGAAGCTTACAGAGGACAATTATGTCGTCAGATACAAGGGCAGAGGATCATTTGTCCCTGACAAGCAATATAAGAGATCACTGAACTCAACCCAGAGCTTCACTGATATGTGCCGTGAGCTTGGATATAAGCCAGGTGCACATGTAATCAAATGCTGTCTTGAGGATGCATCCAAGGATGACATAAACGATCTTGATCTAAGAGAAGGTGACAAGGTTGTCGTGGTCGAGCGGCTCAGGTTCGCTGATGGTACTCCTGTATCATTGGAAATCACTCACTTCACAGAGGATTTCGACTTCCTGCTGCAGGAGAATCTCAATGACTGTTCCATGTATGAAGTCATACGCGAGAAATACAATATCATCTTCTCAAGTTCCCGGAAGATACTCGAGCTCAAGTTTGCGAACTATGAGTGGGCAAAGTACCTGGGAATCCCCGATAACTTGCTGCTGCGCTCCCTCAACAGCGTTGTCCGCGCAACAGAAGGAAAGAAAGCCCAGAGATCGCTTCAGCTCATTGTCGGCACCAAGTTCAAGCTCCTTATCTGATGCTTTCAAGTTCGGAAAAGGCGATTTGCAAACGTAGTGATTGCTGATACCATCAGCTTTTGCTGCGGGCATTCCATTAGTATCCTTCATAATTCCTGGCTTTAAGACGTAATTCCGGCATATTTTGCCAGAATGCGGATTTATAATCCCGGAATAGCCGATCATATGGAACAAGATCCTCGGATCGGATTTCCTGCAGGCAGAATGCATGAGGAATCCCCAGCCTGATGATCTGAATCCATGTCCATACGCCCGGACCCATGTGTGGAAAATCCTCATCATCCTATATCAGGGCGATGGGGATCATACCTGATGAGGATATCCTATCAGGGCTTCACTTGTCCTCGAGGATGGAATGGAGGATATCCCTTACCTCCTGATCCCTGTAGACTTCATTGATCTCATCATGCGTCAGACCGATGAACTCATGGCAGGTGTAATGTATCCACCTTGAGTCCTCAGGCTTCTCCAGCACATGCTTCCTGCACCAGTAGTCAGGCTGTATCGGAAGCGGCTCCTCATTCTTGTAGAGAGGCACCTTGTAGTCATAGACAGCTATCTTTATATCCTCCCTGGGGATACCTGCATCCATGACAGTCCTCACAAGCGCGTTCACGGTCATGCCGGTATCGAAGATATCGTCGACAATGAGGATCTTCTGCCCTTTCCTGAGATGCTTGGGTGACCATGTCCATCCATCGATATCGACATGGGAGGAATGCTCGCGTACGTCCCCATAGGAGCGTGCGACGACAGCTGCGTAGAAGACAGGCTGCTTTCCTTCCTTCATTGCGATGAGCTTGTAGTACTCGCTCATCACATTCGCCATGTAGGCGCCTCCGCGGAGGGAGTCATAGATCACATCGGGTACGAAGTGATCGACCGTGTGCATCCTGTGCACTAGCTTGAGAGCCGCATCCCTTATCATGTCGCATGTGATGAATTCCTTGCTCATCTCTCCTCCTCAGAGCACGGTCATTATCTCAAGACCTTTATCCGTGATCGCAATCGTATGCTCCCAGTGGCATGCAGGCTTCCCATCCTGGGTGCGCACACCCCAGCCATCGGGATCTGTCTTTATCCTGTACGTACCCATGTTGATCATGGGCTCTATCGCAAGCACCATCCCCTCCCTTATACGAGGATTGGGACTGGAGAGCGAAACATAGTTCGGGACATTGGGTTCCTCATGGATGGAGAACCCTACACCATGCCCGCAGTAATCGCGGACAACGCCATAGCCGAACCTGCGCGCGTATGACGAGACGGCTGCTCCTATATCCTGTATCCTCGCATGAGGCTTTGAGGCAGCCTCGATGCCGAGGTAAAGGCATTTTTCCGTGACTTCATTGAGCTGGTGCAGCTCGGGAGAGACCTTCCCTATCTCATATGTATGCGTCGAATCGCTGACGTATCCATCGAGATCGAGGGTGATATCCACCGATACTATATCCCCATCGGACAGCACTATGTGCCGGTTCGGGATGCCGTGGATCACGACATCATTGACTGATATGCATGTCGCAGAAGGATATCCCATATACCCCTTGCATGACGCAACGGCATGATGGCGGCGGATGAAGTCATCGCAGAGCCTATCGACATCATAGGTGCTCATGCCCGCTGCGATCTGCGGCCCTACTTCCTCGAAAAGCCTGGCAAGGAGCCTTCCGCTCCTCCTTATCCCCTCGATATCCTGCGGAGTCTTCAGCTGGATCATCTCTCCATATCCTTCCTGGCAGCATCAAGTATGCCGTTTATGAATCTGAACGAGACATCATTCGAGAGCTCCTGCGAGAGCTTCACCGCCTCATCGATCACGATTGCCGGATGGACATCCTTCGAGAATGCCATCTGATAGAAGGCAACGCGCAGGATATTCCGGTCAACGATATCTATCTTCTCGATAGGCCTGTTGAGGGAATACTTCGAGATCAGATCATCGATGGCAGCCCTGTTCTGCAGCGTGCCGAATACGAGGAAGCGGATGAAGATGCGGTCCTCTTCCTCAAGCGCGAGTATCTCCTCCTCATTCATGCCCTGGAACGGATCGATGCTCTCAGGAGGGGCATCGAGCAGCCCCCTGAAATCCAGTGAGTAGAGGGAGGAGACTGCAATGCCCCTATCGCGATGCCGTGACTTGTTCTGCATCATCAGCCCTCTCTGTAGAGGATATTGATCTGGGCCTCTCCGCGGAGCTCCGCAATGAGCGCAGAGAGCTGCTGGCTGTACACAGCCTGGTAGTTCTGCATGAGAAGCACCTGGTTGATGTAATCATGGACCGTTGTCGGATCCTCAGGGGATATCGGATCGGTGAGGGTGAGGATCTTGGCAGCGTTGTGCACGGATACCTTCACGATGTGATAGCCGGTATTCGACTCAAGCACTCCGGAGACATCACCGGCATCGAGGGCAAGGACAGCATCGCAGAATGCATCTCCCCATCCCTGGCGGGCCACGGTGTTGTCCGCAGTAAGCCATCCGATATCGCCGCCCACATTCTTAGACCCCGTATCCTGGCTGTACTCAGAGACCGCCTTCTCGAAAGTAAGCGATCCGGAGGAGATCCGGGCAGAGACATCCTCGAGAAGCGCCTTGCTCTCGCTGTCCGCCGCCGCATCACCCGTCTTCGGGATATAGATATGCGCAAGCTTCACGTTCTCTGCCTGGAAGAATGTCTGCTGGTTGCGCCTGTAGAATGCGGAGATATCATCCTCGGAAGGCTGCGGTATGTCCTGGAGCTCTGCGCCTTTCTTCATCATCATGTACTGGTTGATGATGGCCTGCTCCTTCAGCGCCTGGCGGTATGCCTCCGCCGAGCCGAACTGGCGCACTACCTCAGCCTCGAAATCCTCGTCGCTGATCGTGGCCCCGGCCTGCTGCTCGGCATTGAGCTTCACCTGGCGGTACATCTGGTCGATCTGGCTGTCGGAGACGGTGATACCATCCCTCTCGGCTCCCTGGAGGAAGACCTCGTCATTGATGAGGGTCTGGAGCACATCCGTCTTGGTAATGCCAGCTGCACCCATATCGACATAGCGCTGATACTCCTCATCAAGCTGATCGACAGTTATCGGCGTATTGCGGATAAGGTTGACGATGGCTGCCGGGCTCGAGATGAGCGAGGCAGAATAGAGAGATGCTGCAAGAAAGAGCAGCACTGCGGATACAAGCGTGCGTTTCCTCATCATAGGTTCCTCTCGACGTTAAGATGCTTGCCGACCACCGTCGCCTGGCCAGCATTCGCTATAACTTCGGAAAACTTGAGTATCATACCCTCGCTTTCCATTATCCTCATAAGATTCTGAAGGGTCTTCCCCTTCCGCAGGCCTCCGGTTATGAATGCCATGCATCTCTTGCCGGAAACCGATCCCGACTCCGCAAGGAAGCGGGACAGATCCCCCGGAACACGGGCAGAGAAGAATGAAACAGGCTCAGAACCTATGACAATGTAGTCATAGATAGTAAGCCTCTTCCCGCCTTCATGCATATTGATGACATCCACCTGATGCCCCTGGCTTTCAATTCCCCTGGCCATTGCCTGGCAGAGCTCGGTCAGACGCCCGCTCTCCCTGGTCCTGCCAGCTGATACGATACAGATCTGCATACTAGCCTTATTATAAAATAGCAGACCGGCCTCAGAAACCCCTAAGGCCGGTCCTTTTCAGAAGGAATCACTCTGCAGATGCAGTCTCTGCAGCCTCTGTGCTCTCCGCAGCAGCCCCGGTACCGGTGGAAGCATCATCTGCCCATGATGAAGCCGCGGCATCCTCCGCAGCCCATGCAGATCCGGCTTCAGCCTGTGCCTCAGCAGCTGCCACCGCAGCCTCTATCTCCGCATCGCTCGACTTGTTGACGATGGCAACGACAAGGGAGAGGACCATGAAGATGACAGCCAATATGGTTGTCGCCTTCGAAAGGAAGGAGGAGGTATTGGAACCGAAAGCCGATTCAGAGCTTCCGCCGAAGATCCCTCCAAGACCTACGCTGTCCTCACTCTGCACTGCCACGAGGAAGATGAGAAGCAGCGCGATAATGCAGAAAAGCACCAGAAGTATGATACCTAGAATACTCATTTTACCAACGACTCCGAATTACTTGCTGAAAGTTATGATGGGCAGGAAATCATCAAGCTTCAGGGAGGCTCCGCCTACCAGTGCGCCGTCGATATTCTCCTTTGCCATCAGTGCCCTGACATTGCCGGGCTTAACAGAACCACCATACTGTATTATGAGGTTATTTGCAATATCCTCGCTGTAGAGAGCCTCTACGCAGCGGCGGATGAAAGCATGCGCAGCATCGGCATCCTCCGGAGTAGCTGTCTTCCCCGTCCCGATAGCCCAGACAGGCTCGTATGCGATGGTGATCTTCTCCATCTCGGCAGGAAGCACATCCTTGAGACCGACCTTGATCTGGCGCGTGAGGACATCCTCGAGCTTGCCGCCTTCCCTCTCCTCAAGAGTCTCGCCGACGCAGAGTACGACCTCCATCTTCAGCGAAAGGGCAAGGAGCACCTTGGAGTTGATGATCTCATCGGTCTCCCCGTAGTACTGCCTTCTCTCGCTGTGCCCGAGGATGACCGTATTGATCCCGATATCCTTGAGCATCTCAGGCGATACCTCACCCGTATATGCTCCGGAAAGGTGATCAGCCATGTTCTGGGCGGCAACGGTGATGCCAGAGCCCTCGACAGCCTTCACGACACCCGGGAGCGATACGAATGACGGAGCGATCATGACGCGGCAGTCAACACCTGCCTTCTTCACTGCCTCTGCAAGCTCTGCAGCATATGCAGCACCCTCTGACGGGGTGAGGTTCATCTTCCAGTTTCCTGCGATATAAGGTCTTCTCATATTACTTCTCCAGTGCCTTGATTCCCGGGAGCACCTTGCCCTCGAGGAACTCGAGCGATGCGCCACCGCCTGTAGAGACGTGGCTGATCCTGTCTGCAAGTCCGAACTTGTTGATTGCAGCTACGCTATCTCCGCCGCCGACGACTGATATTGCATCGGAAGCAGCCAGTGCCTTCGCGACTTCCTCAGTGCCCTTTGCGAATGCAGCGAACTCGAATACGCCCATCGGGCCATTCCATACGACTGTCTTCGCGCCCTTGACGGCTTCCTTGATCATCTCAGCTGTCTTCGCGCCGATATCCATGCCCATGAGATCATCGGGGATGTTCTTCCCGTCTACGAGGACAGGAGCCGCATCCTCCTTGAATTCCGCTGCGCAGACATGGTCGACAGGAAGGATGACGCGCACGCCCTTCTCCTCGGCCTTCTTGAGGAATGCCTTCGCAGTCTCGAGGTAATCCTCCTCGAAGAGCGACTTGCCGATCGAATAGCCCTGGACGCGGAGGAACGTATATGCCATGCCGCCTCCGATGACGATCGTATCGCATGTGCGGACGAGGGACTCGAGGACAGTGATCTTCGATGAGACCTTGCTTCCGCCGATGATGGCGACAAGCGGCTTCTCAGGATTCTCAAGGATCGGTGCCATGAACTTCACTTCCTTCTCGATAAGGAAGCCTGCGTAGGAAGGAAGGTAGTGGGAAACGCCCTCTGTCGATGCATGCGCCCTATGGGCTGTGCCGAACGCATCGTTGCAGTATACGTCACCGAAGGAGGCAAGCTCCTTGGCGAACTCAGGATCGTTCTTCTCCTCCTGCGGATAGAACCTGACATTCTCAAGGAGAAGGACATCGCCCGGCTTGAGGGCCTCGACCTCCTTCTTCACCTCGGGTCCGATCACATCCGGGGCAAGCTTAACCTTGCTTCCGAGGAGACGCTCGAACTCAGCTGCGACAGGAGCGAGGGAGAACTCGGGGTTCTTCTGTCCCTTGGGGCGGCCGAGATGGGTCATGACGACAAGTGAAGCACCCTGGCTGAGGATGTACTGGATGGTCGGGAGAGCCGCGCGGATCCTTGTGCTGTCCGTTACGGCACCGTTCTTCAGAGGCACGTTGAAGTCAACGCGGATAAGCACGCGCTTGCCTTTGAGATCAGCTTCATTGATGGTATTGAGAACCATATTGGACTCCTTTTAAAAGAATGGGCCTGCGCAGGCAGGCCCGTATTCCCGGGCACGCCGGGTCAGTGGAATCAGCCGTTGACCTTCTTCATATGAGCGATGAGGTCAAGCACCTTGTTGGAGTAGCCGATCTCATTGTCATACCAGGAAACGACCTTCACGAATGTGTCGGTAAGAGCGATTCCGGCCTTCGCGTCGAAGATGGATGTGTGCGTATCCCCGAGGAAGTCGGAGGAGACGACTGCATCCTCAGTATAGCCGAGGATTCCCTTGAGCTCGCCCTCGGAAGCCTCCTTCATAGCTGCGCAGATCTCGTCATACTTCGCAGGCTTAGCGAGGTTGACAGTGAGATCGACGACGGAGACATCAAGAGTAGGAACCCTCATCGACATGCCTGTGAGCTTGCCGTTGAGTGAAGGAATGACCTTGCCTACAGCCTTCGCTGCACCTGTGGATGACGGGATGATGTTGCCGGAAGCGGCGCGTCCGCCTCTCCAGTCCTACACGGAAGGACCATCGACTGTCTTCTGCGTAGCTGTCGTGGAGTGGACTGTCGTCATGAGGCCGTCAGTGATGCCCCACTTGTCGTTGAGGACCTTTGCGATCGGTGCAAGGCAGTTAGTCGTACAGGAAGCGTTGGAAACGAACTGGGTTCCCTTGACATATGTGTTCTCGTTCACGCCGCAGACGAACATCGGTGTGTCGTCCTTTGAAGGAGCAGACATTACGACATACTTCGCACCGGCCTTGATGTGAGCGGAAGCCTTCTCCTTCGTGAGGAAGAGACCTGTCGACTCGACGACATACTCAGCGCCGACCTCATCCCACTTGAGCTCTGCAGGATCCTTGCATGCTGTCACGCGGATGCTGTGGCCATTGACGATGAGAAGCGACTTCTCGACATCGCTCTCCACTGTGCCGCTGAACTTGCCGTGCATCGTGTCGTACTTGAGCATGTATGCAAGGTAATCTACCGGGCAGAGGTCATTGATGCCTACGATCTCGATATCCTGGCGCTCCATTGCTGCGCGGAAGACGAAGCGACCGATTCTTCCGAACCCATTGATTCCTACTTTGATCATATATCTCTCCTTCGATCATCTGGCGATGATTCTTCTTATGCTTTTCGCAATCACTGCATATATATCATTTCCGAAGGAAAATGGCAATTGAGAACAAGCATATAGATAATGGAATATCGTTTGCTCAGGAAAGGAAGCCCAGCTCGCGCATGAGCCTCTCCTGCTCGATGAGCATCGGCTCCGCTGCGAAATCGTTCGTTCCATGGTCCATGCCCCTGAGGTGGAGGATGCCATGCACGAGGAGCCTCCTGAGCTCCTCATCCTCCGCAACGGAGAAGGCAGAGGCGTTGCGCTTCATGGAATCAAGCGAGATGAAGATATCGCCGAGCTCCTTCTCCTCACCTTCCACCTCAGGGAAGCTCTCGCCATCGCAGAGCGCGAATGTCAGGATGTCCGTCGGCTCATCCTTCCCCCTGTATTCCCTGTTGAGCTCCCTCATCTCGTCATCGGATATGAAATGGACCGAGAAATCCCCGCTCTCGCCAAGCGCTGCCAGTATGCTCCCGAGCCATTCCCCTACCTTGCCGGAATCTATCCTTCCGCCTTCATCCTCTATGTAATGCATATCTCAGTCCTTTGAGTACTCGATCCTCTGGTGGTCCCTTCCAAGAAGGTAATGTATGAAGCTCTCCTTGATCTTCTCAAGCTCGTTTATGGTGAGCTTGGAGTTGTTCAGCTGCCTGTGGTTCATCTTGTCTATCATTATCGAGGATATGAACTTATCGTACTTCTGGTGGTTCGGGTTCTTCATCGTCCTCGTCGCGGCTTCCGTGCAGTCGGCAAGCATCACCACCGCGCTTTCGGGAGTGGACGGTATGCGGCCGTTGTAGCGGAAGTCCTCCTCGCTCACCATGGAGCTGCGGTTCTCCTTCGCTTCCTTCATGGCCTCGTTGTAGAAGTACTTTATCAGGTCATTGCCGTGGTGCTCCGAGATTATGTCTATGACCTCCTGCGGCAGCCCGATCTCCTTCGCCTTCTCCACTCCCAGCTTCACATGGGACTTTATGATGGCTGCGGAGAGCGTCTTGTTGATCTCATCATGGGCGTTCTTCCCGCTCTGGTTCTCGATGAAGTACTCGGGATGCTCTGCCTTCCCTATGTCATGATAGAGGCCTCCGACCTTCGCGAGATCGGCATTCGCGCCTATCGCCTTGCATGCCTCATATGCCATCTCGGATACATTCTTGGAATGGTTCGCGGTGCCGGGAGCGACCTGGCTGAGCCTGTTGAGCGTAGGAGTGTCCGAGAATGAGAGCTCATGCAGCCTGTAGGCCGTAGGTATGTTGAAGGCCTTCTCGATCAGAGGAAGCACCACCGAAAGGAGGATGAACGTGACGACGACGTTGAGCGCGGAGACTATCGCGCTGGTGAATATCGTCTGATAGCTGTGGTTGTATATCAGGGAGATTATGATCGAGACACCTGCTACGGCAAGCGATGAGAAGAGCGTCTGGTAGATGACATCTATCCTCTCGTTGCCGAAGCGTATGAACATCATGCAGCACTCGATCGCGAGCAGCAGGTAGATGAATGTGAACTGCTGGCTGTCGGGATATATCACGGCGAAGCCCGAGAGGAGCAGCGCCGCTGCGAATCCCGTCCTCCTCCTTCCCGTAACCGATGCCGCGAATGCAGGAGCCAGCAGGAACGGAAGGAAGGGATCTATGTACCCCACACCCTCATACGGCAGGTACATGCTGATGAAGAAAGCCGCTATGAGAGACAGGTCTATGGCGATGAAGAACAGCATCGAATAGAGCGCCAGGCGGTAGCGGTAGCGTATGAAGCTGAACAGGAGGTACGCGAACATCAGCGTGAGGAAGATGATGTATACGGCATATCCCGCGATCTTCCAGAACGGAACGGAGACGACGGAGTAGTCGTAGATGCGCTGTATCGTCCGCAGCTGCTGGACAGTCACGACCCTGTCGCGCTGGATGATGTAGTCGCCCTGATGGATCTCCACGAGGACAGGAGGCACCGCAGCGGCGGCCTCCTCCCTCAGCGCCGTGGTGAGGACAGGATCGTAGAGGACGTTCACGGAGATCAGCAGGACGATCGCATCCGCAATCGCATCCGCCGCTTCTGCGGATATATCAGGATAGGTTCCGGAAAGCGTGCTGAGGACCTTCTCGTAGACATCCTCCGCCCGCGTCATATCGCCGAATGACATCGTGCGCCCTGAATTGAGGAACGGCACTCCGCTTTCCTCGACATGCACCTCCGAATAGCCCCCGCTCCGCGCTGTCTCGATATCAGCGGAGGAGAATATGCCCTCTTCCACAAGGCGCCTTATCCCTTCCTCGATCAGCGAGGCGGCGAAAGCCCTCTCATCGTCCTCCATCGCATCGATCCGGCCGGCGGCATCATCGTGGTCTGCCAGGAGGGATGCAGAGACGAAGGCCCTGGCCTGTCCGGAAAGCGCGGCAGCTGCGAAATCCGCAGCCCTCTTCCTTGTCTCCACCGACTCAGAGATCGAATAGGAGAACCG
>CALXYI010000063.1 GCA_944392935.1 uncultured Spirochaetaceae bacterium | reverse complement strand
ATTTAATCTTGAATGAACTCTACCCCCCCCCGGTATCGTTTTGTCCAGCGGAATAGTGGATGAAATGAGAAAAATCCAGTCGGTTGTATTGGAGTTATATTTCGGATGTATCGGAACTGATGTGTTCCGTATTCACGCTGTATGAGAATTCTACAGGAATTGCTATCTCCGTACCATTGCTTGAGTAGAGCATTATGGAATATTCACCTTCCGGGAGGCGGGCTCCATCGGTTATCTCTATGGGCACAGAGCTCTTTGCCTCCCCTTCCCCGTTCATCGCTCCTTCCCATGTGAGATCCCCATCAGGAGATGTGAGGCGGAACGTGTATATGTCGTCAGGAAGCGAGAAATCAGCGGAGAAGACAGCGTCATCACCGCTGCATGAAAGAGCGGCATTGGAGACAGAGAACTCCTCCTGCGAGCAGGAGGAGATGATAGCTATGGCTGCGATGAGGGGAATGAGCTTCCTCATTCCTCCTCCTTGAGGGCGGAGCGTACAGGATTGGCGTAGCTGTTGAGAACGAAATCGCGGACATCCGGGCTGAGGTGGCTGAAGCGGGCAAGGAAGGCATCGCTGTCAAACGAGCCCAGCTTATCGCTGAATCTGTCGGTCTTCTCGAGATAGTCATATGCGAAATAGTTCGTATCCCAGAGCCTGTAGCTGCGGTGTATCTGATGATCTATGGCCTCCGCCACTTCCTCAGGGGACTGGAAATCACCGCTGAGCGGTGTGCCGATGGAAAGATGGACACGGCCTTTCCATTCCTTCATTCCCCGGGACATCGAGATCAGATCCTCGTACTTCTTCTTCTCGTACTCACCGTTATGATGCTCGCGGAGCACTTCCTCGCGGCCCTTGTTTATGTCATTGGGATCATACTCATAGCTTATTGCCACAGGAACGATATTGAGGCGGTTTATGAGCTCCGGAAACGACGTTCCCTTCGGCCGTTCCGACATATAGAGCATCTTGATGATCGAAGGCTGCGTCTGATCAAGCCCGTCCTTCGATCGCCCGGCCCGCTGTGCAAGCCATACGCAGACATTCTCCTCCGTGATGACATCCACGAAGTAGGATGAGAGCTGGATCGCCGACTGGTACTTCTCCCTCATGCCGAGAGCCCTTCGTACTATGATGCCTCCATTGAGGCGGAAGAGATCCTCTATGAACTGGCTTCCGATGAGATTGTCGCCGAAGGCCATCTCGCATAGCTGGCGGTCGCTGTTCAGCAGTGCATAGTCGAGAAGCGCGCAGTCGAGGATTATATCGCGGTGATTGGAGATGAAGAGGTATCCTTTCTCCGGATCGAGGGCCTCTGCGCCGGATGATGTGAACTTCTCTATCGTCCTGTCGATGACTGTCGGTATGAAGAAACCTGCGGTTATCTTCGTAAGGAAGTCGGTATAGCTCCTGACCTGCCCGATATTGTCGAGTATCATGCTCAGATACTTGTATATCGCCTGGAGGTCATTGCCGCCGACAAGGAGGGAGATGAATGCTCCGAGATACTCCCTCTTCTCCATGATGCGGTCTATGGCCGCCTTCACATCCCCGTCCCTGTATGGGGCGATATCCCTGTACTTGCCGTAATCCATGGCAGCCTCAGCTGATGGTCTTGAGGAACTGGGTCCTTTCCCACTTCCAGCCATCTTCGATATGCTCCTGCGAAAGCAGTCCGATGAAATCAGAAGGCTCTGGGTAGCCATGGCGTCCCATCCAGTCCTCGATGAATGAGTTCATGCCGCTTATTGCGGAGAAGCCATCCTTGATGACCGCGGTGCAGACTTCGACAGCCCTGGCACCGGAGAGCAGGAGCTTCACAGCGCTCTCACCGCTGTGGATGCCTGTATTGCCGCAGAGCGAAGCATGGTTCATCTCCCCGCTCATGAGGCCTACCCATCTAAGGGCCTCCCCGTATTCATCTGCGGATGACAGCGGCTTCCCGGAGGACATCTCCATCTTCTCGATATCGATATCAGGGCGGAAGAGGCGGTTGAAGAGGACTATGCCGTCAATCCCGATCCTGTCCAGCTGGGAGATCACATAGGCCAGCGATGAATACTTGTAGCCGAGCTTTATCGAAAGAGGGATGCGGATTGCGTCCCTGGCCTTCTGGGCGAACTCTATCAGGCGCCTGTCCACCTCCTCGCCGGGAATGGATGAATCAGAGGAGATCGGATAGTAATCGAGCTCGATGCCGTCGGCACCGCACTTCTCGAAGCGTCCGCAGTACTCGAGCCAGTTGTCCATTGTCTTCGCACAGACGGAGGCGATGACCGGAATCGAGAGCTTCTTCTTCGCTTCCGTCAGGAGCTTCATATAGCGGTCTATGTAGTAATCACGGGAGGAGGCAGCGAAGAACTCCTCTGCCGATGAATGGGCGAGATACTCCTCGCTTCCCGCCATCTCCTTCTGCACATCGGATTCTATCTGCTCTTCGAAGATCGACTTGAGGACGACAGCTCCGGCTCCCGCCTCCTCGCACTTCCCGAGGGAAACCATATTCTGCGTAAGGGGTCCTGAAGAGACGATCACCGGCGATCTGAGCTCAAGCCCCATGTATTCAGTCCTAAGCATTCATTCATCTCCTTATCTTCTGTCTGATTATAAACGCAGAATGGAGGTTGTTCCACCCGGAACAGCGAAGCCCTCCGCGAAGAGGGCCTGTTTCATATGCAGTATGGCACCCAGAGATTGTGCGACTGATAGACGACGAAGGTCTCCACCTCCTGCACCTCATCTATCTTCACAAGCTCCGAGCGGAAGAAATCCAGGAGGGAAAGCCCCTCGCTCTCCGCCAGCAGGAGATGCACTATGAGATCATACCTGCCGGTCACGACTGTAGCGGAGAAAACCCCGCGGAGACGGCAGAATTCCTTCGCCTTCTCCTCAAGCTCCATCGTCTTCAGCTTGACTCCCATCATCACGACCTGGATTCCGGGGACCTTCTCCGGATCGACGAGCGCGGAGATCGCCAGGATCCCGTCCTCGCACATCCTGTTCACGCGGGAGCGTACGGTATTCTCGGTTATGCCGAGATCCTCCGCTATTGCCGAGTATGGACGACGGCCATCACGAAGCTCCTTTATGATGGCCTTGTTCGTATCATCAAGCCTAACCATTCCTGCGTTCGAATTCCTTCATGAACTCAGCCAGCGATGCAGCGTCTTCCATTGGGAGCGCATTGTAAAGACTTGCCCTCAGGCCTCCTACGGACCTGTGGCCCTTGAGACCTACCATGCCTTCCTTCTTCGACTCCTCGACGAACTTCGCCTCAAGTTCCTCCGTCGGGCAGCGGAATACCACATTCATCCTGGAGCGGTACCTGCTGTCCACAGGGGATCTGTAGAATGAAGAGGAATCGATGACATCATAGATGTAGCCGGACTTCATCTTCGCATGCTCGAGCATCCCCTCTACACCGCCATTGGCCATTATCCACTTGAGGACGAGGCCGACAACCCAGATCGAGAAGACAGGAGGCGTGTTGTAGAGTCCCCTTTCCTTCGCATGCTTGCCATAATCCATGTAAGCCGTAAGCCCGGGATTGCGCTTATCGAGCATATCGCGGCGCATGATGATAACCGTAGCGCCTGCAGGTCCGAGGTTCTTCTGCACGCCGCCGTAGATCATCGCGAACCTGCTTACATCGACAGGGCGCGAGAGGAAATCGGAGGACATGTCGGCAATGAGGGGAACGCTGCCCGTGTCGGGGAAATCCTGCCACTCGATTCCTCCGATGGTCTCGTTCGAGCAGAGGTACAGATAGCTTGAGTCTTCGGACGGCCTGATCTCCTTCGGATCGGGGAGCGTCGAGTAATTGCTGTCCTTGCCATCGAACACGATGCTGACATTACCGAGCTTGGCGGCATCATCTGCGGCCTTGTTCGACCATGAGCCTGTGCGCGTGTAGTCGGCGTGGCCGCCCTTGAGGAGGAAGTTCATCGGTATCATCGTGAACTGAAGCGTCGCACCGCCTCCGAGGAAGTAGACATCGTAGTCATCAGGTATGGAGAATACCTTCCTGAAATCGGAAAGGCACTCATCGTACATATCCTCGAACATGCCTCCGCGGTGGGATGCCTCTATCATGGACATCCCCATCTTATGGTAGTCGACTATATTCCTCTGGATCTCCTCCAGGACTTCCATCGGCAGGACAGACGGCCCTGCACCGAAATTCATCTTCCTCATATCCTTCCCTCCTCCTTGTACTTCGCGATCGTCTCAACCACTTCCTCTCCTATCCTCAGGAGATTCTCAGTGGTATTCGCACCGACATGCGGCGTGAACGTCACATGCTCGCAGCCCATGAGCGGGTTATCGGCAGATGGCGGCTCAGATGAGTACACATCCGTGCAGAACCATGAGAGCGCACCGCTTGCCAGGGCATCTGCGACGGCTTTCTCGTCAACGCACTTGCCGCGGCCCGTGTTTATGATCACTGGGTGCTTTCTCATCTTCGAGATGAGAGCAGCATCCACCATCCTGTCTGTCTCCGGCGTGAACGGGAGGTGCATCGAGATGTAATCGGCATCAGCGACAGCCTCCTCAAGCGGAAGCATCTCTGCCAGATCCGATTTCTCCACGTATTTGTCGTAGGAGACGACCTTCATCCCGAAGGCCTTCGCCCTCTCCGCAACCTTCCTCGCTATATTCCCGATCCCCAGAAGGCACAGCGTCTTGCCATAGAGCTCAGTGCGCTTGACGTTCTTCTGCCACTCCCCGTTCTTCATCGTGCTGTCATAGAACGGAATATGGCACGGAACGGATATCATCAGCGCGAATGCAAGCTCCGCGACTGCCACAGCGGATGACTTGGGCGTATTGCATGCGATGATTCCCTTCTCCTTGCAGTATTCCCTATCGATGTTGTCCATGCCGACACCGCCGCGGATGATCAGCTTGAGATTGGGAGCGCTGTCGATATACTCCTTCGTCGCCTTTGTCTTCGATCTGATGAGGACCACATCGGCCTCTCCAAGCCTGCTCTTGTCGTCAGTGACCTCTCCGAAAGCGGCAAGCTTGTCAGGGAGGCTCTTATCGAAAGCATCTGAGATTAGAATCAGCATAGGACACTCCTTTTTTACGTTTCTGCGTAATCAGTATCCCACGCGTTGCGGAAGCTGTCAAAGACAATCGTAGATAATGATGTAAAAAGAAAAGCTACTTCCGTCTCTTCTCCAATGCTGCAGGAATCAGGTACATAGGCAGCCACACCGCAGCCGCTATGGCGGGGAATGCGAGGCGGTACCAAGGACCGATATACCCCTCAAGCACGGCAAGCGGGTTGCCTGATGCGCCTCCGTTCACGAAGGCGAAGTTCGTACCGAGCGCATTGTTGACGAAATACATCGCCACCCAGTAGACAGCAATGGGGGCAATCAGCAATCTGAGCCTTCCCCATGATGGCCGGAAGCCTCCTCTGCACAGCATCACCGGATAAAGCGCCAGGAGCATATGGATCGAGAAGGAATGGAAGCACTCGAAGTTCAGGAAAGGCAGCACGCCTGTCCAGTCAGGGAATACCAGCGCCATAAGCGCTGTCGGCAGGGTCACTGCATAGAGATATTCGGAGAGCAGCGCGCTTCCGGTAAGCGCATGGAGGAATACGATGAATACGGAAACGGAACAGACATGCAGCGGAAGGAACGCCCATTCCCACTGTCCTGTGGCAGGGAAGACGATATCCTTCGCAGCCTCGTCGATGAGTATGAGGATGCTCACCGTCCACCGCAATCCCTTCCTTCGGCTCTCATCCATGGCCTTGTACCTGCTCCCGAGGTACATGAAGAGGAACAGGGTGAGGGCAAGCCAGAGCAGATGCCCGGGGGAGAGCGCTCCCATCCCCTTCCCTGCCTCCATGGTGAATTTGGTCTTCCAGAAATCAGGCATATGGATGATGATACAGCATCAAGGGACGGATATGCAGTCAGTAAACATAGGAAAGCCCGGCATATGGCGTGAAATAGACGGCCCGGAGCCCATAGTCATGGACCGACTCGCTTCCGCTCGCCTTCTCCGTCAACTTCGACCATACAGGGGTGCTGACCATCACGCCGAGATCTATGCCGAAAGCTCCGCCGAGCGTGAAATCGATACCAGCGCGGCCATATATATCAAGCTCGAACCTCGAGTACTCGACCGAGACAGCCGGCAGCTGATCCCCTTCCGCTATCATCTCCCGGCTCCACCTGCTCTCTGCCAGGGAGCCATGCACGCCAGCTCCGATGGAGAGCCCAAGGAGGCTGCTCGCTTCATATCTGTAGCCGATACCGCCGAGGAAGAAGAATCCGCCTGCGTTCATCTCGTTGAAATCGAAATCCTGGACGCCGTAGCTGCCCCAGCGGTTTACGGGGAAGATCACACCGAGGCCATACTCGATGCCGAAGCCTCCCCTGCTTCCGAAGCTGTTGGAACCATTGACGGTGAGCATGATGTTCGTCCTGCCGCTTCCGCCTGTGCTCTCCCTGCCATACATGCTATCGAAGATCCATTCGAAGCCGGATCCTACGGAGAAGCCTATCCTTCCGTTTCCGGCGTGAACGGAACCAGCTGCCAGCACAGCGGCAAGCAGCAGCACGCCTATTCTCTTCATATCCAAAATCCTTATATCCCCGCATTACTTTATAAAGGGAAAATGAGGATTGCTCAACCGTACATCAGGCGCAACGGGAAGAAGAAAGGAGCTGCTGCCAGCTCCTTCAGATCATCAGCGATCAGTATGACTTCGATGAATGCATCTTCCTGACCTTCTTCATCTGCTTGCGCGCAAGAGCCTTGTTCTTGCGGTTCTGGATGGTAGAGGGCTTCTCGTAGTACTCACGCTTCTTCCACTCGCGGATGATGCCTTCCTTCTCGACCA
>CALXYI010000062.1 GCA_944392935.1 uncultured Spirochaetaceae bacterium | reverse complement strand
CAGGCATGAAATCAAGATGGTCTATGCCGAATTCCCCCCAGAAGCTCACGGGGAAGGCGCTCATCGCGAAATCGGACAGGAATGATGCGTTTATTATGTTGGAGAAGAAGACTTCCTCAGCATGCAGGGAGACAGAGAGAACCAATGTCGCGACAAAGACAGCAATACGGCGCATCGCAGGAATAGTACCATTCATTCCTTTTTTTTGATATAGTCCAGCCATTATGGAATACAAGGTGCCGGAAAACCCTTCGCAAAACCGGAAAGGCGACTTCACCCCGCTTGTGGTCGTGACTGCCTTCCTGGTCACGCTCTATCTCATCGCGAATCTCATGGCGGTGAAGATAATCTCTGTCGGCGGTCTGTCTCTCTTCGATGCAGGCACGATCACATTCCCATTCGCGTACATGTTCGGAGATGTACTGGCCGAGATCTGGGGATACAGGACTGCAAGGAAAGTCATATTCCTGACATTCATCTGCAATGCCCTGCTCGTCATCTTCACATCCATCGGCGTCATCCTCCCCTATCCTGATTACATGGAAGGGGTGCAGCAGGCCTATTCGACGATCTACACATATGTGCCAAGGATCGTGATAGCCTCCCTTATCTCATTCCTCCTCGGGGAACTTGCGAATGCAAAGGTCCTTGTCTGGATAAAGGAACGGCAGCAGAATGGTCGGAACCTGTGGATAAGGACCATTGGATCATCGATGGTAGGATACCTCTTCGATACTGTCTTCTTCGTCCTCATCGCATTCTCAGGCACCGCACCGGCTGGGGATCTCTTCTCGATGATCGCCGTGCAGTATGCGGCAAAGCTCATGATCGAGGCGATATTCGGGACACCGTTCGCCTACGGGCTTGTGAACTTCCTGAGAAGGAGATTCGCATGAGTGGGCTTATCCGCTACAGCACGATCGGCAAAGGGATGAAGAGGGAATTCCTCCTGCTGCAGGGGCTGGGCTGCAGATGGAGGAAATGCACATTCTGCGACTACTATCTTGATGCATCCGCAGATCCATTCATGATAAACAAGCCTGTACTGGAACAGGTGACAGGGGAATATGGTGTATTGGACATCATCAACTCCGGCTCTGCACCTGAGCTGGACAGCAGGACCATAGATATGGTTGCAGATGTTGCCATAAGCAGGAATATACATGATCTATGGTTCGAAGCCCACTGGATATACCGCAATGAGCTCCAGGCATTCTCTAAGCGCTTTCCCTGCCGCGTCCATTACAGGCTCGGCGTCGAGTCATTCAACCCTGATCTGAGGATCGCATGGCATAAGGGGATCGGAAGGGAGGCTACACCAGAGCTCATAAGATCATATTATGACGGCGTCTGCCTTCTTGCAGGCGTCAAAGGGCAGACGGAGAAGGACATAATGGATTCCATTGGAATCGCGGAGAAATACTTCGATTACTACTCCGTGAATCTTTTCTGCCCCAACACCACAGCCATGGAGAAGGATGAGGAATTATCAAGGGCATTCATAGAGAAGCTCCTTCCGGAAATCTCGAAAAGCACGAAAGCCGAGATCCTGATTGAGAATACTGATCTCGGAGTCGGCTGATATCCTCCACCCGTGAACTTGCGAAGATGGGGACTATTTGTGATATATAATATTCTCATGAGCTATGAACTTCCATATTTCCCGACATTTATTGACAACCTGCGAATCTGGTATGCAGAAAAATACTCTTCCGAAAAGAAACTGAAAGCTGCATTCGACAGGAAGATTGATAGAATCACCAGATATCTCGAAAAGGAATTCAAGCCAATTTATGAGAAATATACTGGAATGGACTATACTTCCTCGGAAAAGATTCCGAAAATCATTTGGATCATGTGGTGGCAAGGAGTGACCGATTTACCGGCAATCCCGCAGAAGTGCATTGAGGCGATAAGAAGGCAGGCCCCGGAGTTCGAAGTCCGCATCGTATCAGAGGATAATCACAGTAAGTACATAGATCTCAGTGATGTAATCGGATACAGGAGCGAGAAGACATTCGGAAAGGAAAGAATCTCGATGCAGTACCTCTCGGATATCGTGAGATCGAGGCTGCTTGCAAAGCATGGGGGATTCTGGATTGATGCAACTATGCTCGTCACCAGCAGACGGGTTTTCGATACAGCCGCATCCCTTTCCTTCTTCACGATACGGCTGAAGGAATGCCTTGATAACAAACTGCTCTTCTCTCCTGGCCATGGTCAATTCTGTGAATCCTTCTGGGGCACAGCCGCAGACAATCCTCTTTTCTCCTATATCAATGACTGCATGATGTACCACGCTTCTCTGCATAAGACGCCTTGGGACTACTTCATCATTGAATACTCGATTGTAATCGGCATGAAGCATGTGCCTTTCATACGGAAGATGATTGAGGATGTTCCATTCAGCAATATACGTCTCTATTGGCTGCAGAACCATGCAGCAGAGCAATATGATGAAGGAATCTGGAAAGGAATCACGGATTCAACTGACGTATTCAAGCTGGACTGGCGGATGAGGCTGGATCCGGACAGCAATATGGCTTTTCTCAGGAAAATCCTGAATTGATAGCTGCAAACGCTTCTTCCATCAGTACCAATAGGACAGGACGATATTATGCAAATGCTGCCCACTCCAGCCAGGATTCCATAGCCATCTCAATAGCTTTGCATCAGAAGGGAAGCCATCAAATGCCCAAGCCTTGCTGGCTCGCATTTCCCTCCAATACGCTTTTACTTCAGCAATCAAGCCTGTCCCCTCTCAATCCAGCGGCAAGGCCGCCTGATGCTGCTTGATATGCCCATGCACGGGAAGCATGATTCCCGCGAAAAAGGGAAGCATCAAGGTGCTTCCCAAAGGAACGGTCAGAATGACAAAAGCTTAAAGAAGACAGTGCACGATCAGCAGCCTTTGAGAGGAATAGCAGGGAAACAGTCGTTCCGGTATCTACACCATAGGAGCCGCCTCAGCGATGTCCTCTCCCATTTCATTGACAGGTGCGGCGCAAGAATGGTAATTTTCTAGAAGCTGTTTCCCAAGGGAAGCTGCGTTCATTTCAGTGGATAAAGAGGTTTCGAGAAATGCCTTCAGATAATGAGAAAGGTGTCGCATTCCCTGAAAAGGGTGCAAAGACTCAGAAAGAGCACAGGAAGAAGCACGGCAGATCGGCCGGCTGGGTTATCGGCGTGATTGTCCTTATCCTCATCTCGATCACATTCATCCTGCCAGTGACCGTATTCACTCCAGGACCGGAGGGAGTCGTATTCGGCAGCTACAATGGAGAGGATATAGAGCTCATACCGTCCTATGACAACTACTTCTTCAACCAGCTCAATACACTGGCGAATATGTACCAGATGAATCCTCAGAACGAGATCCAGATCTATTCCCAGGCATTCTATGCAACCGCGCTGCAGACGGCGCTCACGCAGATGGCGAAGCAGGCTGGCATCTCCGTCACGAACCAGATGGTCAGCGAGGCAATCGTAGAGAGCGGTGCATTCACCGATGATACAGGTACCTTCAGCCTTGATGAGTACAATGCAGCCCCGCAGGTGGAGAAGGAGGCGATCAAGGATCAGCTCAGGTACATGATCCCTGCTCAGAAGGTCTTCCAGGATATCTCCACGGTGAAGACATCGGAAAATGAGCTTGATTTCGTCTCCTCGCTCAACGACAGCCCGAGGAGCTTCGAGTATATCACCGTTGATTACTCCATCTATCCGGATGCCGATGCCGTGGCTTTCGCAGAGTCCGATCCGGCACCGTTCAATGCCATGGAGCTCTCCGTCATAACAGCGGCGACAGAGGATGAGGCAGCTGCAGTTCTCGCCTCCATCAGCAGCGGCGAGAAGACGTTCGAGGAAGCCGCAGCGGATTCCTCCGACAGCTATGCAGAGAACGGCGGAAGCATGGGAAGCGTGCTCTTCCACAACCTTGAGGACATGCTGGTCAATGCAGAGGATGCCTCTGCGGTGTTCTCCACGGCAGAAGGAACGGTCGCAGAGCCTGTCCAGGGACTTGATGGCTGGAAGGTATTCAGGGCCGACAGCGCTCCGGCAACCGCGGATCTCACAGATCCCGAGGTGCTTGCCGATGTGAAGAGGTATATCTCGCTCAATGATGCGGAGACGATGGATGCATATCTTGATGCAGAGGCGCAGAGGATCTACGGCGAGGCTTCCGCTGATTTCACAGCAGCAGCTGAGAACAACGGCCTCACAATCTCCGAGGTAGGTGCCTCATCATACAACCCGGCACAGTCATCATTCATCATCGGAGTCAGCTACAATGATCCGGATACGCTTCTGGCCTCTGCCTCCTACAGCGATGAGAACTTCGCCGCATCGCTCTTCACAGCAGATGAGAACACTGTGCTCGAACCTGTGAAGTCCGGATCGAGCTACATCATCGCACGTCCGACAGCAGCCGGCACGACGAATGATCTCTACATCTCCTACATCGATTCGATGTATTCCTCATACACCCCGGATATCGCATCGCAGGATATGCAGACGAGCATATTCGCCTCCGATGGCTTCGTGAATGATTTCTTCACTGTATTCCTGGAAAGGATACTAGGAGTCAGTGCGCAGTAAGCGGCGGCAAAGCACGGAAGGGCTACGGGTAGTAGCCCTTCTTCTTTACTGCTATACTCTCCCCATGGCGTCAGGGAAATGGCGGAGCCTGCGCAGGAGGAAGAGCTGCAGCGCTTCGGATATCTACTGCATCACAGACAGGGAGAACGGATTCTCCGTTTGCATCGAATTCAGCGAATCAAGGCTGAATGGATTCCATTCCATCTCATTCATCGACCATAGGAGGAAGGAGGCCGTTTCCGCCCGCTGCAGCAGCCATGTGAGGATGCAGTCACCGGAGATGCCCATCTCACCGTTCATTGAGAGCGGGATCTCATATGCCAGCAGCTCAATGACGATGGCTGCGGTCAGGAAGGACAGCAGGAGGCTGCTGCTCATCACTGCCCCCTATCTTCAGCTTCCATCCGGGGAAGTCGGATTCAAATGCGATGCAGAGCTCCAGGAAGAGGAATGGGGACATACCGCAGATGACGGATGCACGGGTTTCATCGCCATAGCGCCTATGTATGCGGAAGGCATCATATTCATCGGAGACAGGATCAGGGGACTGGACTGCGGCAGCACCGGCATGATGCTCTGGTCGAGGAAGGAAGGAAGCCCATCGGGGATATATGCCGCTGCATCGAGCGCTGAAGGGGGGAAAGCTACCGGAATCATCCTCTCTGATTCCTCTCCTTCATCAATCCTTTCGGAGGATTGCAGGATCGAGGGCGGGATGTGCAGGTTCACCTGCCCCGCCGACAAGCTCTCGCATCCATGGAGGATCGAGGATGAGACCAGAAGGATAAGGATGGAGATGGAGCCTCTCTGCCTCAACGGGGAAAACGAAGTCTGGGGAATCTTCCGCGGAACCGCGGAAAAGGATGACGGGAGCGGGCTGGAAATAGCTGAGGCATACGGCATGGCGAGGATCGGATCATGAAGAAGAAGGATTTCATACCTACCCTGCTCTTTGCGATCATCGTATTCATAGCCTTCACGTTCCTGTGGAATTACAAGACCACCGTGCCATGGATCATCGGGAAGGCCACAGCAGCGCTTGGCCCCCTTCTGGGCGGGCTTGGGATCGGATTCGCCCTCAATATACCGGCTTCATTCATCGAGAAGCGGCTTGTGAAGCATGGCGGGATGACCGCGAGGCACAGCCGCGGCATATCGATACTGATATCGCTTCTGTTCCTGACTGCATTGCTCGCATTCGTCATAACGCTCGTGCTCCCGGAGCTGGTGAATGCCGTCTCGATATTCGTATCATCCCTCAGGAGCTTCGCTGCCAACAGCGACTTCTGGAACAATATCGATGTAAGATCGATTCCAGTGATCAATTCGCTCTTCGACAGCGCTGACGATACGATACTGACTGCAGCGGATGCAATCGAGGACAAGCTGGATGAATGGACACCTTCGATCATCTCCTTCACAGTCTCCACGCTCAGGTCATTCATAGCGTACTCAGCTGCATTCATCATCGCATTCATATTCGCCATATACTCCGTGGCAAACAAGGAGATGCTCAAGAGACACATAACGAAGTTTCTTGCCCTTGTGACGAAGGAAGGCACGCTCACATGGCTCATGCATATCGCAGAAGTAAGCTACAGGGCCTTCTCCCTCTTCATCATCGCGCAGGTGACCGAAGCTGTGATAATAGGACTCCTCTGCTTCACGGGAATGATCATATTCCGCTTCCCGTATGCTCCTGTCATAGGAGCGCTTACCGGCGTCACGGCGCTCATCCCGATATACGGGGCTGTGATAGGCGCGCTGATCGGTGCATTCATGATCGCTGTCGTCAATCCATGGCAGGGGCTGTTCTTCCTGCTGTTCCTCATAGTGCTGCAGCAGCTGGAAGGCAATCTAATATACCCGAAGGTCGTCGGCACGACCACCGGCGTGCCTTCAGTATATGTCTTCGCAGCCGTCACCATAGGAGGTGCGCTCTTCGGCATAATGGGGATGCTGCTGGCCGTTCCTGTATTCTCGGTGATATTCACGATACTCAAGGAACTCTACGGCAGGAAGTGCGGGGAACAGCAGGCCTCCTGATACTTTCCTTTGCCCTCTGCTGAAAGCAAGTGTACAATTCCATATATGGCAGAGAGAAGGGAATACAGGAAAGCAGAGCTTGATGTGATCGAGGCGACTCCTGAAGCCATCATATCGGGAAGCCTTGACGATGAGATACGGGCAAGGATGGCAGCAACCATAGAGGCAGAGGCCCCGATAAAGGAAAGCCTCCTTTTCAAGAGAGTCATAAACTCCATGTCGCTGAAGAAGGTGGGATCGAAGATACTCCCTGCATTCGTCCGCATCGCCTCTGCGCTGCCATGCAGGATAAGCGAGGATGATGGGGAGAGGGTATTCCACAGCAGCAGCGAGGGGGAATGCTTCCGGCCTACCCCGGATCCATCAGTCAGGTACTCCTATCAGATACCTACAGAGGAAGCCGTGAACTGCCTGGAATACATACTGGAACGGGAGCAGCGGATAATAACGAAATCGGAGCTTTCCAGGCTCTTCAAGGCCGAGCTTGGATACGAGAGGATGGGAGCTCAGGTGGACAGCCTCTTCAGAAGGGCAGCCAAAAGCCCGCTCCTGAAACGGACAGGAAACGGCAGATTCACGATTTAGCGCAATTCCAAGGCTGGATTTTATAGAATCCGCAGTTTATTCTTTACAAATTGCAGATTCACCATATACTCATTCTTAAGCAGGAGGCATTATGCTAATCAAGCTCAGAAAGAAGAACGATATCATCAGGAAGAATGCAGAGAGATGCAGGGAGAAGGGGATCACGCTTCCGACATTCGCCCAGATGAAGGATCCATCGCTCATTCCCGATTCCATCAAGGAACAGCTCAAGGGTGTGGGACTGTGGGATGTCAATCCGCTCAATCTCTATAGGATAAACTGGCATAACGAACCGAAGGATTCCGGCGGCGGCTACGGCGGCGTCAACTTCATCGAGATACCGCGTGAGATAACAGGCACGAAGGCAAGGATCCTGGCACTTGCCGGGAAATGGTTCCCCTGCGGAGTGCATAAGGTAGGAGCTACATACGCATGCCTCGCTCCTGCTCTTGTGACAGGCAATTTCGATGCTACCGAGCAGCAGGCTGTATGGCCATCGACTGGCAACTACTGCAGAGGCGGCGCATACAACAGCGCTCTCCTTGGATGCCAGAGCATCGCGATCCTTCCTGAGGATATGTCGCAGGAAAGGTTCAACTGGCTCAAGACCGTCGCAGGCGAGATCATAGCCACCCCTGGCTGCGAATCCAACGTGAAGGAGATATTCGACAAATGCCATGAGCTCGATGCTGAGCGCGGTACGCATATCGTCATATTCAACCAGTTCGAGCAGTTCGAGAACTATCTCTGGCACTACGAGGTGACAGGATCCGCGATCATCGAGGTGCTCAGGCAGCTCGGCATAAGGAAGGACAATGTCAAGGGCTATGCATCATCGACAGGATCCGGCGGAACGCTCGCTGCAGGCGACCACCTCAAGAACGTCTATCCGAACATCAAGATCGGCGCAGGTGAGGCACTCCAGTGCCCGACGCTTCTGCGCAACGGCTTCGGCGCCCACAGGATCGAGGGAATAGGCGACAAGCATGTGCCATGGATCCACAACGTGCGCAATACCGACATGATCCTGTCAATCGATGATCAGGACTGCATGGACATCTACCGCCTCTTCAATGAGGAGAGCGGAAAGGAATACCTCTCGTCCATCGGCGTGAAGGATGAGGATATCGCCAACCTCGCGCTCTTCGGCATCTCCGGAATCGGCAACATGCTCAGCGCTATCAAGATGGCCAAGTACTACGAGCTCCAGGAGGATGACGTCGTCTTCACGATCCTGACGGACAGCACTGCCATGTATACATCCAGGCTGCAGGAGCTTACGGACCAGCAGGGGCCGTTCAGCAGGACAGAGGCAGCGAAGGTCCATGCGGGAGCCCTCATGCATCAGGGCATCGACAATGCGCTTGAGCTCGGCTACTACGACAGGCTCAGGATCCACAACCTCAAGTACTACACATGGGTTGAGCAGCAGGGAAAGACCTACGAGGAACTCAACAGGCAGTGGTATGACAGGAACTACTGGAAAGCGCTTCCGAAGCTCACGAAGAAGATCGACAGCCTCATAACCGAATTCAATTCGATGATCACAGGCTGAAAGCCGGAAGACAGACATGGGAATGCCGGGAAACCGGCATTCTCTATGAAGGAGGACCATGAGATTCCATTACAGATGCTCGGACTGCGGAAAGGAATTCCGCACCGATGGAATAATGTACCAGTGCCCGGACTGCGCAGCGGAGAATGACGGGACCCGCTTCCCGAAGGGCAATCTCATCGTGGAGCTCGAGGAAGAGGTGCTACGCGCAGCTGCCTCGAAGGAGCATGTCACGCCAGATGATTTCTATCCCTACCCTTCCCCTGATCCGGATTCATACCCTGTGGGCATCACCCCGCTGATGAGACCCAGGAGGATACAGAGGAAGCTGGGGCTTCCGAACCTGTCGTTCAAGCTTGACAGCCAGCTCATCTCCGGATCGTTCAAGGACAGGGCAAGCTATGAAGTCGCGCTGCAGGCCATCGCCCATGGAGAGAGGAAGATAGCGCTTGCCTCCACAGGGAATGCAGGGGCCGCCATGTCGGCAGTGGGTGCTGCGATGGGACTCGATATAGTCCTCTTCGTACCGGCCTCAGCTCCTATCAACAAGCTGATGCAGAGCGTGCTGTACGGTGCGCACGTGATTCCGGTGAAAGGGACCTACGATGATGCTTTCGCGCTTTCCATCGAGTATACGAAGCTCTTTGGAGGAATCAACCGCAATACCGCATACAATCCGATGACGATCGAAGGCAAGAAATCGATATCGATAGAGCTCTTCGAGCAGATGGGACGGCGAATTCCGGATGCGGTATATGTCCCAGTCGGTGACGGCTGCATCATAGCAGGTGTGGCAAAGGGATTCTCGGATCTGAGGAAGGCAGGGCTCATAGACAGGCTGCCGCGGCTCATCGCATGCCAGTCCGAGGCTTCCGATGCGATCTCAAGGGCGATAAGGAACGATGACTTCAGGATAGTCAGTGCAACGACAAGGGCCGATTCGATCTCGGTCGACCTCCCCGCGAACGGAAGGATGGCTGCGTCCTATGTAAGGGAATCAGGAGGATGGGCAGTGACCGTTCCCGATCAGGCTATACTCGACAGCCAGCTTGTGCTCACCTCCCTTGCAGGCGTGCTTGCGGAGCCCGCAGCCGCATGTGCCTATGCCGCACTGGAGAAAGACAGGGGTCACCTTATCTCCGAGCTTGGAGCGGATGCTGAGGTGGCAGTCCTGCTGACAGGAACAGGCTTCAAGGATATGAAGGCATTCGATGGCCGTGTATCCATCCCGCCAGCAATAGAGAATTCCGTGGAAGCCGTAAGGGCCCTGCCCTCGTTTGACTGACAGGAATCCTGGAGATGCACGAACGGGCAGCGATGATCGCTGCCCGTCCGCATGCTATCCGGAATGGGGTCATATCCCGGGTATCATCCCTATACTACCGAGAGCGGGAAATCCGCGCTCCAGCTGTCTCCGTCGCGGTCAGCTGCCGTTATATGGAGCATGTAGTCACCAGGAGCCGTAGCAACGACCCTGACACCGCGTACAGTAACGGAATCACCGGTCTCAACGCCTCTGATCGTTCCATTGCCGCTGAGGACTGCAAGCCCATCGCTGCCCTCTGCAGTTATCCCGACATTCCTCAGGTCCTCGGTTCCATTGTTCGTGATGGTGAAGCTGAGATCCGCCTGCGTATTCACGGGAATCGAGGCTGCATCATAATGGCGGGCCTTGAGATCCGAAAGCTCTGCGTTCTTCCAGAGCGCCTCGTAGGCAGCGCCATTCCCCTCAAGCGTCACCTCAGTCTCATCGGGAGCGATGTAGTCACCTGTGGACCTGTCGACCCAGCCAGCGAACACGAAGCTGCTGTCGGGCTCCTGAAGAGCCGGCACGGCTACGGAATCACCCGAAGCAACGTCCGTGATGATTGACTCAGTTCCAGTGACATCATCTGTGAACACGACCTGCGTTGACCAGATAGCATAGAGCGTCTGATCGGTGTACGGTGCCTTGATGACCTCACCCGGCCTGTATGTGGCCTCATCCGGTGTCACGCCCCATCCTGTAAGCACTCCAGCAGCGGATGTGCTCACCCTTATGCTGTCACTGTCAGGAAGCGTTATATCCTCCCCCGGCGTTACAGTCTGGGATGATGAATAGCTGAAGCTGTAGCTATCGCCTGAGGATGACCACTTATAGGAGATCATCGGATGGTAGTATCCGCTGTTCTCCATAAGCCATGCAGCATCACGCTCCATGCTCTCCGGATCCTCTGCGAGTATCGCTGACACAAGGGCATCCGTCTGCTCCTCTGTTATAGGATAGGACGAGACAGCCCTCATATCGGCCCATGCTTCCCTGGCCTTTGCTGCATTGCCGGCTTCAACGGCCTTCTCGTATCTTCTCTGGGCCTTCCGGTAATCCTTGCTGACCTGGTCCATGAGATCAGTGTAATATCCGATAGCCTCCCCTGCATTGCCGGCATTGACTGCATCGGAGAAGCTCTGGTAAAGCTCTGAGGCATCCGCCGCCGCAAGCGTCATGGAGGCTATCAGAAGAACGGCAAGCGCCGTCGTGGATTTTCTTTTCATCTTTTCTTCCTCCTTGACTGTAATCTAACAGCCTGGCGGTGAAGTTTGCTGATAGTATTCATGAATCTATGATGAAGAATCCGGTCATGCCCAGCTGGAGCATCTGCCTCATCGTACGGGAGCGCGGAATCAGGCTGCCATGATACAGGGAACACTCAGGAAAAGCACAACACTGCTTCCTGTCTCCTCCATTCTGGCGTAGACTCGCTATATGAACTATATGAACATTACAGTACTTGATGGATACATGCTCAATCCAGGGGACCTCTCCTGGGATGGGTTCGAAAGCGTAGGGAAGCTCACGGTATACGATGACACATCTCCGGAGGATATAGTCAGCCGCTGCCTCGACTCGGATGCAGTGATTACGAACAAGGTGCCGTTCTCGCGGGAGACTATGGAGAAGCTGCCGCGTCTGAAGTACATCGGTATAACAGCCACAGGCTACAACATCATCGATATCAAGGCCGCAGATGAGATGGGGATCATAGTGACGAATGTGCCTGAATACAGCACGGAAGGCGTTGCCGAATCCGTATTCGCCCATATCCTGGCATTCACGGCGAGGGTCACGGAACATGCAGCGCTCGTCCGCAGCGGAGCATGGCAGGATGCGGGGCACTTCTCCTTCACGGCCTATCCTCTCTCCGAGCTCTATGGAAAGCGCATCGGCATAGTTGGCATGGGACACATAGGGATGAGGACCGCGGAAATCTCGGCAGCATTCGGAATGGAAGTCGTCTACAGTTCCCGCAGCCATAAGCCCGAAGCGGAGGCAAGGGGATTCAAGCCGGTCACGCTCGACGAGCTGTTCTCCACCTCTGACTTCATCTCCCTTCATGTACCGCAGACAGATGAGACGAAAGGAATGATAAACCGGGAAAGGATCAGGATGATGAAGAGCTCTGCCATCCTGATAAACACCGCACGCGGCGGCTTGATAGATGAGGAAGCCCTGGCTGAGGCACTGAGGGAGAGAAGGATTGCAGGTGCGGGCCTGGACGTGCTTGCAGAGGAGCCTCCGGTGCATGGCTCTCCCCTTCTGTCCATCCCTGAGTGCATCATCACGCCGCATATCGCATGGACTGCCAAGGAGACGAGGACAAGGCTGATGAACATGACGCTCGAGAATCTCGTCTCGTTCATGATAGGGACACCGAAGAACATCGTAAGATAGCTCTGGAGGCATCGGCATGGCTCTCCTCTGCCAGAGCGGTGGAAAGCCATGTTTCCATGGTGCGGGTACCGGGGAGGGATGATCTGCGCATGCATTATAATGTGCACCTATGAAGCATTCCCCTCTGAATACGATAGCGAAGGCGGCCGGCTGGCTGCTTTCAGCTGCATCTGCTGCAATCCTTGCAGATGGGATCATTCCCTCCCTGCGTCTGGTCTTCCAGCTGGGAATGGAAGCCAATCCATGCATCTACATCATCGTTTTCCTGTCAGCATTCATCTACCTATCGATGTACGCCGCAATAGCAGCCATCGACCTGGCCTTCAGGAAGATACCATGGCTCAACCGCAGCATCAGGGTGCCTCAGAAGTGCAAATCCCCGGCAGCCATAGCTGTCCTGCTGCTTTCATCCACTTCAGCCCTCGCCATCATCATGCATCCGGCTGCAAGCAGGATCGATCTGCCTGTCAACCTGGATATCATAGGAATATGCATCCTGCTATTGAAGGGAATACTCAGCATAACGAAGAAGATGAAAGCCCTTGATGAGGACAATCCCCACGATATCGATATACGGGGCGCCGACTGCCTTGGCTGGATCCTGACCATGCTGCTGGTGGCAGGAGTCATCTCCGTCCTGTCATCATCAGCACTGGAAGCCGATGATGCCGCATGGAGCATCCTGATATCCATGCTCATCATATATGCAGCCATCGCGTTACAGCTATGGCTTCTTTCCCGGAAGATCAGGCTATGATCATTGATCATTGCTGTTCCAGCGGCTTTCAGCGCAATCTTCTTCAGCAGGAGAAGGAAGCAGGAACGCTTCAGGCAGCCATCTGGTACATATCCAGTCATCGCCTCCCCTGAGATGGATCCAGTATCCGCCATATGCGGACCGGGTCATCAACAGATGTTGCCCAGCTCCAGTCAACCGGATGTTGCAGCATCCGGAAAACACCCATAGACTTCTGTTATGGATACAAAGGAACTCACTCGCAGATTCTGGAGCAATGTCGATGCGATGAAGAAGAAGAAAGGCATGACCTGGGAGGATTTCCAGATAGAGACAGGGCACAGTGCCAGATCAATTGCAACGATGAAGACAATGAACAAGGCGCCATCATTCCATTTCGCCCTGGCTATCGCAGGGGCGCTTGGCACCACCATCGAGGAACTGACCATCGGGGATTCCATGCAGGCATCCCAGGAAGGCTCGATGAATGATGTGCTCTACAGGATATGCCGGGACCTGGATGAGAGCGATATATTCATGCTCGCATGCACTGCGAAGGCTCTGAGGGAAGCAAGATCCGGAGAGGACCCACAGGCTCTTGATAATGCGATCAGGAGAATGAAGAGACGATATCTCTGACCAGGAGGATCCCATGGAAGCTTATCTGGAAGGAAGTCACTTTGATGACTACCTCCATGATTCGAGGATAGCCGGTGAGTATGCAACTCTCAACCGTCATCTTATCGGGGAGAGAATCATCAAAGCCTATTTCGGAAACGATAAGGGTCTTGATGACTATGAGCATTTCGAGACGGTCCATAACTATATCGATACCGATGACATGGTCATCAGGAAAGGTGCTATAAGCGCACATGACGGAGAGATTGTCCTTATCCCGATATCGATGAAGGATGGTGCTCTTATCTGCAGAGGTAAAGGCAATGCTGACTACAACATGTCTGCACCTCATGGAGCTGGCAGAATACTTTCCAGAAAGGCTGCCTGCTCCACTCTATCGATGGATGAGTTCAGGAAGGAAATGGAAGGCATCTACTCTACATGCGTTGTTGAATCGACAATCGATGAAAGCCCAATGGCTTACAAATCTCTTGATGATATTCTCCCGATGCTTGAAGGTACCTGTGTTATCCTGAAGCATATCAGGCCGATATACAGCTTCAAGGTGACTACGCCGGAATAAAAGGAATGAAAGATGATATACACGGAAGAAAAAGAACAACTCAAAGGACTCGGATTATCCGATGAAATGATAGCGCCTTTAGAACAATGCTCTGTTCACAGGAGCAACAGCGGACTTGAGTTTCATCAAAGAGACGGAGAGTCACTATCCCTTTGATGAAGCACCTTCAAATGCACCATGCTATCTCTCAATTGCTCTGACAGCTGAATGCTACCTCAGCTGTCCTTTCTGTTATGTTGACAAGTACAAAGAAATGACTAAAAATCTTAAAAACGTGAAAAATCATACTACTAAAAATTAAAATTCGTGAAATAATATAGCTATAAAAAGCTTAAAAACGTGAGAGTTATAATGAAACGCAAGATAACTGAAGAGTTCATCAAATGGAAAAATGAAGATAAGGGACGTACTGCATTGCTGGTCGAAGGTGCCCGTCGTGTCGGGAAAAGCTATATTGTTGAAGAATTTGCAAGAAAATATTACAAAAGCTATATCTTGATTGATTTTATGATTGCAAGTCCTCAGGTCAAGCAACTGTTTGAGGATTATCTTGATGATCTTGACTCTTTTTTTGCTCGTCTGTCTTTGTTTACGCATAGGGAACTTTTTGAGCGTGATACACTTATCATTTTTGATGAGATTCAGATGTATCCGAAAGCCCGAGCAGCTTTGAAATATCTTGTTGCAGACGGTCGCTATGATTACATAGAAACCGGTTCTCTGCTTTCAATAAGGAAAAATACAAGTCAGATAGTCATTCCTTCAGAAGAAAAGCACATAAAACTTAACCCGATGGATTTTGAAGAGTATTTGTGGGCCCGTAATGATAATGTGACAATGAAGCTCATACGCACATGCTTTGAGGAGAAAAAGCCAATCGGACAGGCCGCCCACAGGGAAATCATGAAAAGATTCAGGGAATATATTCTCATAGGCGGAATGCCGCAGGTTGTAAAAACATTCATTGAGACAAATGATTTCATGAAAGCCGAAAAAAAAAAAAAGATGATTCTAAATCTTTATCGGGATGATATTTCCAAATATGCTGAAGGATACAAGGAAAAAGTCAGAGCAATATTCGATGAGATCCCGTATTCACTTGCAAGGCATGATATCTCATTCAAACTGGCTGCCATAGATAAAAATGCACGTATGAGGGACTATGAAAGTGCCTTTTTCTGGTTGAAGGATGCCATGATATGCAATATGTGCTATATGAGTACGGAACCGAATATAGGATTGGGTATCAATGCTGAAAGACTGAGGCTGAAGCCTTATTTTTCTGATACAGGTTTGCTTATCAGCATGATATTTGATGAAAACGG
>CALXYI010000061.1 GCA_944392935.1 uncultured Spirochaetaceae bacterium | reverse complement strand
GGTCACAGACTTCAACGTCATAATCAAGGGCGATGTCTAGGGATCTGCCGAGGCGCTGTACCGAGCCCTGCAGACCCTGTCCACCTCCGAGATCAGGTTCACCGCCCTCCGCGCTTCCGCCGGCGCGATCATCCAGCCCGATGCCGCATTCGAAGCCCTCTGCGACTTCCTTCGCATCGTCCTTGAACCTCCTGAGCGAGGCGATCCTCACCATATCCTTGTTGATCTGGATGGAATCGCGTATCACGCGCACGAGGCTGTTGCGCTTGACCTTGCCTTCCGTGACATAGCATCCGGCGATCAGGCCGATCTTCGGAACCTTGAATGTCTCGCGCACCTCGACCTTGCCGATATCCACCTCGCGGATCTCCGGAGAGAGCTTGCCCTCCATCGCATCGCGGATATCATCGACGACATCGTAGATGATGTTGTACTTCTTGATCTCGACCTTCTCCTGCTCGGCAAGAGCCTGCGCGCGGGGTGTCGGACGGACGTTGAAGCCGATGACGATCGCCTTTGACGCAGCTGCCAGGGTGATATCGGACTCGATGATCGCACCGGCGGAAGCGCGGAGGACGTTGAGCCTGATCTCGGATGTGGAGAGCTTCTGCAGGACTCCCTGCAGCGCCTCGACAGATCCCTGCACATCACCCTTGATTATGACGTTGAAGTCTGTGACCTGGCCTTCCCTGATCTTCTCGTTGATGTTCTCGAGCGTGATCTTGTTGCCCTTTCCGCTCTCGCCTATCCTCTCGAGCTCCTGCCTCTTGGCACCGACCATCCTGGCCTGCTTCTCATCCTCCGTCACCTGGAACGGATCGCCTGCAGACGGGATGTCCGAAAGCCCTATGATCTCAACAGGATCGGAAGGACCTGCGCTCTTTATCTTCTTGCCCTTGTCATCGAACATGGCCCTGACGCGTCCTGGATAGATTCCCGCGACATAGTAGTCGCCCTGGTTCAGCGTGCCCTTCTCGATGATGACAGTCGCCACGATTCCACGGCCCTGGTCGATCCTGGACTCGAGGATCTTGCCGACTGCGCGGCAATGGGGATTCGCCTGGAGCTCAAGCATCTCCGCCTGCAGCAGGATCGTATCGAGAAGCTCATCGATTCCTTCCTTCTTCAGCGCGGATATCCTGCAGTACAGGGTCTGCCCGCCCCACTCCTCAGGAACGAGGCCAAGCTCCGAGAGCTGCTGCATCACCCTCTCCGGATTGGCATCAGCGAGATCCACCTTGTTGATGGCAACGATGATGGGAACCTTCGCAGCCTTCGCGTGGTCTATGGCCTCCCTTGTCTGGGGCATGACACCGTCATGGGCTGCCACCACGAGGACTACGATGTCCGTCACCTGCGCACCACGGGCCCTCATCATAGAGAAAGCGGCATGTCCCGGTGTATCGAGGAATACGATATCGCCCTTCTCAGGCACGGATACCTTGTATGCACCGATGTGCTGCGTGATGCCACCGAACTCCCCCTCCGCCACATGCGATGAGCGTATCGCGTCGAGCAGCTTCGTCTTTCCATGGTCTACATGGCCCATGATGGTGACGATCGGGGCGCGTGGCTCCATATCCTCAGGCCTGTCCTCATCCTGCGCGATGATGGTCTCGTCATACAGGGAGACAAGATGGACGGAGCAGCCGTATTCGGAAGCTATGATCTCAGCCGTATCATGGTCTATCTGCTGGTTGATGGTCACCATCAGCCCCATGTTGAAGAGCTTGGAGATGATGTCGGAAGCCTTGAGATTCATCTTCTTGGCAAGGTCCGCGACGGTGATGCTCTCCATGATATCGATGGACTTGGGCACGGCTGCGAGCTTGAGCTCCTCCCTCTTCTTCTTCTGGAACTGGAAGTCAAGCTCCTCATCCTTCTGGTACTTATCGTTGTAATCCTTGCGCCTTGAAGCACCCTGGGGCTTCTTCCCCGGTCCCTTCTGGTTGAGCTCAGGTGCTCCAGCACCTGTTCCAGGGCGCTGGAAGCCCGGACGCTGGAAGCCGCCCGGCCTCTGGCCTGGCCTGAAGCCTCCCCTCTCTCCGGGAGTATAGCTCTGGCCGGCACGCGGAAGCCTCTGGCCTCCACCCTGTCCCGGACGCTGGAAACCTCCTCCCTGGCGCGGCGGGAATCTCCTCTGCCCGTTCTGCCCGCCCTGGCGGTAGCCGCCTGCAGGCTTGCCGCCGACGATTCCGGCGACGCGCGGACGTGACGGAGCAGCCTGCTCACCTTCCGGCATCTTCTGCCCCGGAACCGGCGGGAGATTGGAGGACTTTATGATCACAGGGCCGTTGTGGAGCGGCGACTGGATGCGCGAAGTCTGGTTATGGGCGGTGTTCGTCATGAAGCTCTTGCCAGTAAGGACAGTAGTATCCTTCGGAACTTCCCTGTGCACCGGGGCAGCGCCTTTCTGCGCCTGCACCTCGGAACGCTTCTGCGGCTCGGGATTGATCGGAGGAAGCTTGCTCTTGTCGTATGAGACGATATGGGAAGAGATCGGAGAGACCTCGGAAAGCGGCCTTGCATCCTCCTTCCTCTCCTCCTCCTTCTCCCTGATCTTCACGACCTTCGGCTGGGGCTTCTTCTTGATGACAATGACCTTCTTCTCAGTGCTCTCGCTCTCCGGCCTCGGCTCCTCTGCCTTCACGGCAGTCTGAGGCCTCCTGATCACATTGATCCTAGGCTTTACATCGCTCTTCTTATCTTCAGGCATACTGTTCTTCTTATCTTCAGACATCTTAATCCTTTATCACTCAAATTCAAACTCAGCGCCGCAGGATGGGCATACCTCGGTGCCCGCGGGGAGGACGGCATGGCAGATGGGGCATTCGAATGTCTCCTCATCCGCATCCTCCTCCGTGACCTCGACGCTGTTCCTCACGGTCTCGATCTCGCTGTCGGAAAGCCCCTTGTCCCTGAGCTCCTCATCACTGTACTCGAAGAACTCCTGTATTGACCAGATATCAACATCATGGAGCTTCCTGACGAGGCTGTCATCAAGGCCGACATCAGTGATCGGGGTATCATCCGGATCGATGCCGATCTCATCGTTCGTAAGCGGAGCCTCCTCCGTCTCTGCCTGCTCTTCCGGCTTGAAGAGACTGTCCACATTCCTGTAGATCTCCATCGTCTCCTCCATCTCGTTGAACTGCTCCTGGGTCTTCACCTCTATGTTCCAGTCGCAGAGAGCCTTGGCGAGCTTCACGTTCACTCCGCCCTGGCCGATCGCGATCCCGAGCTGGCTGTCATCGACGATCGCGACCACATGCTTGGTGGAGGGATCGATCGTCACGACCCTGCGGACCTGTGCAGGGATGAGGGAATTGGCGATGAACACAAGAGGATCATCGCTGTATCTGACGACATCGATCTTCTCTCCCTCGCATTCAGTCATCACGGTCTGGATCCTGGTGCCGGCCTTGCCGACCGTGGATCCGACGGGATCGATATCGCTCTTGCGGGTATCGACAGCTACCTTCGTCCTCACTCCGGCATGGCGGGCGATCGCCTTGATCTCGACATCGCCGGAGGATATCTCCGGAACCTCATTCTCGATGAGAGCCTTCACGAATTCCTTGGAGGCACGCGTAAGGAGGATGCGGACACCGCCCTTGCGCTTCTTCATCGCGCCATCGCGGCCCCTGGCCTCATCTCCCTTGTCGACCTTCTCGACGAAGAACTTCAGCTTCTCCGTGATCTCATAGGTCTCCCTGGGAGACTGCCCGCGGATCGGGAATATGGCATCGGTATCCTCGAGGTTGAGATTCACGAGGTAGTCATCATTGCGGAGCTTCTTCTTGATCTCCCCGATGACGAGCTTGCCCTCCATCGCCTTCGCATCCACATAGACGCGGTCGGTATTGTATTCCTTCACGACCTGCTGTGAGCGCTGCTTCGCTGACTGCACCGCGGAGTACTCGAAGGAACGGGGATTGAGCGGGATCTCCAGCTGGTCGCCGGGCTCAACCTCATCGACAAGCTTCTCAGCCTCATCGAGAGGGATCTGCTTCACGCTGTCGTACCAGTCCTCCTCATTGACGACTTCCTTGACAGAGTATATCTCGACCTGTCTGTTCTCCTCACCCCTGTCATTGGGGAAGAAGCGTACTATGACGTTCTCATCCGTCCCGAACTTGCGCTTATAGGCGCTGACAAGCATATCGCGGATAAGGGAGAGGACCTTCTCCTCGTCCATCCGCCTGTCTGTGATCATTGAGCTGATCTCTTCCGTCAAGTCAAGCATTCGATGCCTCCCATCTGTACTCCAGCTTAGCCTTAGCTATATCGCTGTAAGGAAGGGTGATAGTCTCCCCTTCCCCTTCATGTCCTTCAACCATGCATTCCGAGAGCGTGACGCCATCGGAGCTGCAGCCAGCTATCCGCCCTACCGCATACGCGGAGCGCGAGATGCTGTATACCCTCACAAGCCTGCCGCGGAACACCTCGAATTCCAGCACGTCCTTCAGCGTCCTCTGCAGGCCCGGGGACGATACCTCGAGCTGCAGGTCCCTGTCGGAGAGGATGACGCTGTAGCGGGGATATATGATGCCGTAGACAGCTGCAAGATCATCGGTCGTCACATCACCGTCATCCTTTGAGACGACAACCCGCATCGAATGGGCTCCCTGATGGACCGTGTCCGTAACCTCGACAGTCCTCAGCCCGAGAGCCCCGACCAGCGCGCTGATCTCACCGAACAGCCTGGAATCCTTTCCGTCTTCAGTAAGCATATGCCTCCATTCATGAATAAAGGGACCTGAGCGGGTCCCTTTAAATTGCTTTAAATGAAACTATGCATCTTCTACACATTCAAGGGGCATCGTGTCAAGTGCCTGAGAGCTTCTTCCTGAGCTCAGAGATGAAGAGAAGGGCCTCAAGCGGCGTCGAGGAGTCCGTATCGAAGGCAAGTATCTCCTCCACAGCCTCCTCTGCAGCGCTCGGTGCGGAGACAGCATCGCTGTCGATGAAGAGATCGCCCTGGGCGCTGTCGAAGGAGTAATCTGCGAAATGACGCTTCTGGAAGAGCGTCGCCTCTCTGATCACTGATGCGGGCAGGCCAGCAAGCCTGGCGACATGGATGCCATAAGAGGAGGTGGCAGCCCCCTTCTCCACGCGGCGGAGGAATGTTATGGAGCTCCTCTCCTCCTTAACCGCGAGATGCAGGAGCTGTATGCCTGATGTATCCAGCATCGTGAGCTCATGGTAGTGCGTGGCGAAGAGCGTTATCGGGGAGAGCGTACGGAGATGATCCATCACGGCATAGGCAAGGGACATTCCATCCTGCGTCGATGTGCCGCGCCCTATCTCGTCCATTATCACAAGGGAGCGCCTCGTAGCGCCGCGGAGGATGGCGGCTGTCTCTGTCATCTCGACAAGGAAGGTGGACTCGCCGCGGGCGAGGTTGTCGGAAGCCCCGACACGGCAGTAGATCCTGTCTATCATGGGTATCCTTGCCTTCGATGCCGGTACGTATGATCCGATATGGGCAAGCAGCGCGATGATCGCGACTTCCCTCAGATATGTGCTCTTCCCTGCCATATTCGGCCCGGTGATGAGGGAGAAGCGGGAAGGCACGGAGGAGAACGAATTCGCAGTGTAGCCGCTCCTGCCGGTATAGGACTCGACGACAGGATGCCGTCCGTCCTCTATCTCCATCTCCCCCTCATCGGCCATCTCCGGCCTGGTATAGCCCATCTCGGAAGCAAGCTGCGCAAGCGATGAGAGGAAATCGAGGCGGGAGATGATCACTCCCATCGAATCAATCGCATCAGAAAGCTCCCTCGCACGGTCGAGGAATGAGGAGAAGACCTCGCGCTCCCTGGCCCCTGCCTTCTCCCTGCTCTCGGAAAGCCTGGCCTTGATATCCTCAAGCTCCTCCGTGGTGAACCTCTCCCCGCCTACAAGCGTCTGGCGGCGGATGAACGACTGCGGTATCCTGTCAAGCTGCCCCTTGGACACCTCGAAGTATGCGCCGATTATCCTGTTCTCCCCGATCTTCAGGTTCTGTATCCCTGTCTCGGTACGGATCCTCTCCATATAGCCGGCAAGGATCTCCTCTCCTGAATCGCTGTATCTCCTCGCCTCATCAAGCGCTGCATCGAATCCAGGAAGGATTATCGTGCCTTCGTTCATTATATTCGTGCATTCACGGCTTATTCCCTTCAGGATGTCCTCTGAGAAGGCGATCAGCGACGGGAAGGACGACGAGAAGTCATCGGCAAGCCCAAGGTAGCTGCTTTTCTCGGATACCAGCGAGAAGAACGATACCGATGTGTCCGCGATGGCGATGAGATCGCGTGGCGTGAGCTTATGCATCGAGGCCTTTGAGGCAAGGCGCTCGAGATCGGAGGAGGAGGCAAGGAGCGAGCGCACCCGCTCACGCTCAGCACTCTCCGAGATGAAGAACGATACCCATTCCAGGCGGCGTTCGATGCGTGATCTGTCAGAGAGCGGATGGAGTATGGCATCACGGAGGAACCGTCCTCCTGATGCCGTCTTCGTGCGGTTTATGGCATGGAAGAGAGAGCCTTCCCTGCGGCCATCCGTGAGGGATGAGACAAGCTCCAGGTTCCTGACTGCCGCAGCATCCAGCAGGAGGAACGAATCATCCGTGATGCGCTCTATCGCCCTCAGCTGGGGCAGATGCATCTTCGTATTGTCCTCGATATACTTCAGCAGGGCGCCTATCGGGGAGAGTATGGGATCCCTGTCCCCGATCCCGAAGAGGGAGAGGGAGGATGCCGGGAACTGCTTCTCCGCTTCCTTCTTCCCTTCCTTGACGGAGAAGTACCACGACGGGAGCTTCGTGATGATAGCCGTGCTCCTGTCAAGGACGCTCCTGAGCCCCTTCTCCGTGAAATAGAGGTCATCGGGCACCACGATCTCCTTAGGGGATATCGATACCAGAAGCGATTCCAGCTCGATGAATGTCCGCTCAGGCTGCAGGGTGCGCACCCTGAACTCCCCTGTGGAGATATCGGCCCAGGCCGCATATGCCCCCTTCCTGTCCATCGACACGGCAAGCACGTATGAAGAAGAGAGGGAATCGAGGTATTCCTCATCGACGACAGTCGCTGGGGTGAATATCTCGGTGACGCTGCGCCTGGCGAGCTCACGCGGGCTGTCCGGCAGGGAGAGCTGCTCGCAGATGGCAACCTTCTTCCCTGCATCCAGAAGCCGCTTGAGATAGTTCCTCGCAGCATGGTATGGGATGCCGCACATCGGTGTCCTGGCCCTGTGCGTGAGCGTGAGGTTCAGGAGCTTCGAGACCTCCTCGGCATCGCTGCCGAACATCTCATAGAAATCACCAAGGCGGAAGAAAAGCACCATATCCTGATGCTTTTCCTTTATCTCCATATACTGACGCATCATCGGCGTCAGGCTTTCCTTTTCTTCCTTTTCCATCAATAGTAAGAGGCCGTTATCGCGAGAACGATCTTCAGGCCGCTGTCCCCCATCCTTCCGCCGCCGTTCTGGATCCATCTGAAGCCCTCATCCTTGTTCCATGTCCAGTTCTCGACGAGATACAGCCCGAGCGGGAAGCCCGGTATCTGCAGCTTGAGGCCGGCGCCCGCGGCGAAATACCAGTCGATGTTCCTGAAATCGGAGAGCTGCGAGAGCTGCGACACGACTCCGGTAGCGGAGGCGAAGCCCTCCACCGCAAGCATCTGGTAGACGATCGGGAACGTGAGATCGACCTGGTTATGCCAGAGGAATGACTTGTCATATACGACATCGAAGCCTCGTCCGATGTTCATTCCATCGATATAGAGCATCTCGTATCTGGTGGCGCCTTCCTTGGCATTGTACCATCCCCATACGCCGTCATTCATCCAGAACTGGTCGAACATGAATGATACCGATGTGGAGAATGAGAGCACGAGGCTCTTGTTCCTGCCTTCCTCATCCTGGTATGAGAGAATGGAGTGGTATGCCGCGCCTGAGAGAGTCACCTTGTTATAGTCCGAAAGCCCCATGAGGATACCTCCGGCATATGTATACGATGCCGAGAGCACATAGCCGCGGGTCGTATTCTGCCTGAGGTCCCTTCCGTCCCATGTCACGGAAAGCGTGAGCCGGTTCGACCACTGCCATCCCTGATGGTACTTGTATATGAGCTCCTCGTATGGATCGTATGCGCCATCATCGTAGACGGCGTGGTTGATGCCAAGCGAGATGCCGGCGCTCAGAGTCAGGGATCCCGGCTCGAATGCGAAGGTGTATCCCGTGGTGTATCCCAGCGCGATGCGGTAGTAGTCGTATGTCATGAGATATGCATTCGACGGATAGAGCTGGCGGGATGACGAGTACCACTCATCAGCCGAATTGTATCCGAATGGATATGTCTCATGGTTCTCGTCGCGCCCGTTGTACCTGTCTGAATTCGGGTGCTTCTGCAGCGTGTTCTCCCTGTGGCTCCTCTCTACGGAGAGGGAGATGCCGTTCGACCATCTGTGGTCGCCCACCCAGCTATCAGAAAGTGATATAGATACAGACTGTGTATCGGGAGAAAGCGTCGTGGAGATAGCCAGATTCCTGCCAGTTCCCCCGAGGTTCCTGTCAGCCCACTGCAGGAAGCCCGAAACGGGAAACCCGTCGACAGTACCGCCGAACGTAGCTCCGAACTGGAGCTCCATCTGGTTTCCTTCCTCCACCGTGAACTCGATTATGACGCCGTTGGGCGTGTCCCCATAGAGAAGATCGGCGCGCACTGTGGACAGGAGCCCTGTGTTCATCATGTTCTGCTGGCTCCTGATGAGCGCGGAGCGGGAGAAGACATCCCCGACCTTCATCGTTATCTCACGCTCGAAGACGTGAGGCTTGGTCTTTGTGAGGCCGTTTATGACAATCGCCTCGACCACCGACTGCTCACCCTCGGTTATCGAGATGGCATAGCTTATCCTGTGGCTCTCCTCATCGCGGATCGGCGTCCATGCGATGGATGCCCTTATGTACCCGTTATCATAGTACAGGGAATCGATGGCATTCTGCTGCGCCGATATCGCAGCGATGTCATAGGGGTCGCCTTCCTTCATCGTTATGAGGGAGGAGATCGTCTCGTCGGAGAACACCTCATTGCCTGCGAAAGTCACCGTCCCTATCGTCCAGAGGCTTCCTTCGGAGACTGTGTAGATTATGTTGACGTAGATAACGTCCTCATCCTCCTCCCCTGTGGGGACGACTTCGGATGACAGGACGCGGGCATCGGGGTATCCCCTTGTGCCGTAGAGAGCAGTGATGGCATTGCTGTCCACCGCGATATTCGACATCACAAGATTGCCCGCATTGAAGAAGGTCTTCCTCTTCTGCGTGAGCACATCCTTTATATCATCGGCGCTTATGCCGCTGATGCCCTCGAACAGGATGTCACGGACCTTGTACTGCTTGCCCTCCGTCACGTTGTATACGATGCTTACCGTATCGGTTTCCTCATCGATTGAATAGACGGCCTCGACCGATGCATCCCGGTAGCCGCGGGAGAGGTAGTAGTCAAGCACCGCGCTCTCATTCGGGGCAACGCTTCCAGGGGTGAAGAATCCACCCTCATCGAAGCTCTGCGCACGCAGCAGCGGCTTCTGCTTTATCCTGCTCTCACCCTCGACCTCGACGGACGCGATCATCGGATTCTCGACCACGTTGAACTGTATGACAAGATTCTCCTCCGGCCCCTCGGCAAGCGCCTCGGCAGAGACATAGCTGAGCCACGGCTGGGCATAGAGGACGCTGTTCATCTCCGCAAAGACAGCATCGGAAAACGGCTGTCCCAGATAAGGCGCAAGAAGCCTGTCGATGGTGCGTTCCTCAACGTTCCTGAGTCCTGTATATCTGAAAGAGGTCATGGCCTTTCCATCCCACCATACCCCATCGGCGGCATAGAGAGCCGGGATGAGAAGCATGAGGGCAAGGAAAGCCAGGAATATCCTGCCTTTGGTCTTCATTGCAACTCCTTTGCGTATATTAGCAGAATGAGCATTGTCTTGCTACACGATAGCCGCAGTTGGGAAAGCATTGAATAGGTGTGGAGGCAACTTCACGGAAAATACAGCATCTCACCAGACAATCCTCTTCGATATGCCGAATCCGAAGCCTTCCAGCACATCATATACGGTGAAGTTCTCAGGCTGGGTGAAGAATGTGAAGACCGCGAGGGGATTATCCCATTCAAGCGAAAGCTCTATGTCCAGATCGAGATCTTCTGCAAGGAAGGTGTTGCTGTTCGTCTCGAGCTGGTCCGGATCGGCGGAGAGATGCACCATCCCCTCGAGATAGAGCTCCGGAGAGATGTACTTGCCGAGATAGAGCGTCGTCCCGTTGAGATACCTTGCCATCGGGGAAAGGGCATCGTTGCGCACATTGGAGGCCGCGTAGCTGAGGGTGTCGAGGAGGAGGTTCTCCACGATGCTCGTGTGCAGCGAGAATGTATCGAGGGAGAGCGAGGTGCGTATGGACTGCTCGAGCGTTACCTCCTCCGAGTCCTCGATGATCCCGAGGCGCGACAGTATGTCGACGGAGGCGGATGCAAGGGAGACGATCGATGTGTAATTCAGCTCGCCGTACATGTCGGATGGGAGTATCGCCTGCCCGAGTATCTGCATTATCTCCTCAAGGGGCTTCGATGGAGAGCTCTCGAATGACGGGCTGATGTTGTCCAGCGTCGAATTGCGCAGCACCAGGTAGATATCCACAGGATTGCCATCAGCGTCGAAATCCCTCATGCGGGCACGCAGGTTGATCAGGGGGTTGAATCCAGTCTCGAAGGCGTTCTGCCTGAAGCTTATGTTCCCTTCCGTTATGTAGAAGTTCTTCTGGAAGTAGAATATCTCTCCCGATCTTATATCCAGCGATCCCGATACGGAGAGGCCGTCGGAGGTCATCCGGACGCTAAGCCTCTGGTTCTCGGCAAGATCCGCGCGCAGTATCGGGTCGCCTACGAGCGGGAAGATGAACTTGACGTTGCTTGTCAGAAGGAGATCGAGATCGGCCTCCGTCCTCTTCTTCGGCTTGTACCAGTCCGGAAGCGGCCCAACTCCTATGGACATCGTAAGATCCGATGCCCTGAGATCCCCGCCGAGGAATATGAGGTTCGGCCCTTCCTGGGATACCTGCAGCTCCCCTGTCACATCGCCCCAGAGATCGATTCCGCTCCCTGCCATCGGCAGCCTTATGCCGACCTCATTGCCCTCATCGGCATAGACATCGACCTCCCATCTGACAAGGGAGAGCGACGGGCTGAGGGAGAGCGAGAGGGATACGCGTCCCGGAGAGCGGCCATACGTGGCCGTATCGAGCACAGTGCAGTCATCGATGACCGAATCTATCGAATTGTCCCAGACGACGAAGTATGGATTGTGGAGGATCACCCTCTCGCCAGGCATCCAGAACACATCGAATGCGACCTCCTCTGCCCCGAGGCTTCCGAAGAGGTTCCAGTTCATGCCATCCCTCACGGCGATTATCTCGCCATGGGCAGGTGCCGGCGCATGGAACTTGATCGTCGGCTGGATGAACATATTCGCGATGCTTATCTCGAACTTCCCTATGCCGAACCGGTATTCTGCATCGTGGGCGGATGACGGGGTGCTTTCCGCAGTGAACACCGCAACCGGATCGAGATCCACCGAGAGCGAGAAGCTGTCAGGGGCGCTGTACGTGCCGGATACGAGATCGCCGGAGAATGCGAAGGAGCCATCGCTGTAGAGCACGGAGACATTCCGCTCCCCGACCCTGAGGCCGCTGTCGAGATCCAGATGGTCCACATGCATGGACACCTCCGTGCCATCGAAGTCCATGCCGGAGATGATGGCCGCCGCAAGCGCATAGATGTCATCCTCAGCGGGAAGCGATGCATCAAGCGACAGCGAGGCGGAGAGGAAATAGTCCCTGTCAGGCTTCTCCATCGTGTATTCAACGACTCCTGAAACCGCAAGCGTGCCGGCATCCACATCATAGAGAAGCTCTGGGGATGTGGCGGAAAGCGAATGCGTGCTGCAGCGAATATCGGTGAGCCTGACCTCCCTGCTTCCGAGGGACAGCGTGGCATCAAGCGATACCGGATCGTTTATCATATCGCGGCTGCGTGCGGAGAATGTGCCGGAGAAGAGAAGCTCCTCCGGATCAGCACCGCGCGCTGTCAGGTTGATGTCCCCTGACAGGCCTTCCATGCCGATCCGCGAGAGATCGAACGAATCGGCGCGGAGGAGGCCGGAGAAGATGCCGTCATCCGTCCGCAGGACTGAGACGAGGAGACGCTCGCCGCTGCGGGCAGCTCCCATGGACAGGGCTATGGACGGCCGCCTGTAGTCGATATCCATCCTGCCCTCCAGCGGCTCCATGCCTGCCCCGGATATCAGTATATCTGTGAAGACGAGATCGTCATTGGTGCCCCTGAAGGAGAAGGAGAGGTCGGGATCCCCCGGCAGGCTCCAGATATGCTCAACGCGGAAATCATCGGCTGCGATCCTGAACTGCTGCTCGGTGAATCCGAAGGAGAGGTCGATCCGGCCGGAGAGAGTGCACGCCGTGGTCTCATCATCCGGCAGCGGAAGCGTGAAGGCATTGAATACCGCATGGCCCTCAAGCGATTCCCCGAGGGATCCGTCGATCCTGAGCATCGGGTTGTAGACGCTGAGCGTATAGTCGCTGAAGTCCACGGTTATATCGAAGGGATAGTACTCGCTGCCGCTCTTGAGGACTGCTTCGGAGACGATGGAATATTCATCGGACCAGTTCACATTGCCGCGCAGCCAGCTGCTGCTGAAGTACGGGATGGAAGCCGAGAACGAATACTCCTCATTGCTCTCCAGCATCAGCTCGCCTATGAAGAACTCATAGCCGCTCTCTGTCGCCGAGAGCACGAAGCGGCCTTCCGGAAGCCTGGCGCTGTAATCTATCGAGCCTTCGAACGAGGCACGGACGAAATCGGTAGTAAGCGAGAATGAGGAAACGGAAAGGGCATCCGGGAAGGCATAGCCGCTGTATGCTGCCGCCGCCGAGAACGCACGTCCCGTGAACATTATATCGGAGAGCGCTATCGCGAATGATGACGGCCCTTCATACATCCCGCTCTCTCCCCTGCTGAGATCGATGACCACGTTCCCTGTGGCGGATGTGGTGCTTCCGATGTAGTTGTAGAGCACAGGGGCATATTCCTCGACAACCGGCAGGAAATGGCTCAGCGGCAGGGCAGAGGCGAAGAGCGACAGGTGGATCCTGTCCCCGGCCTCTCCGCGGAGCGTGAGATAGTCGCCGTAATCGCCGCTGAAGCTCAGGCTGCCATCGGCATATCTGAGGGAGATATCGGCTTCCTCCTCCATCCCGGGAAGCACGAGGGACGGGAAGCCCGCGAAGAGCGATTCAAGCCTTCCGCCTTCCATCGCCGCGCTTATGCGGAATGAGGATGCAGCGCCATCCATGCGGGAATCCGGAGCAGAGAGCGAGACGGTGCCCGTCGTTTCCATCAGCGGTCCATCCTGAAGGGATGCGGAGAAGGCGATGGATGAGAGGCGGAATGACGAACCGGGGCCGAAGAGATCGGCAGCTGTGAGCACGATGAGAGGTGAATCGGCATAGAGCATCCCGCCTTCCGGAAGATAGTCCAGGGAAATGAGGTCGGAAGAAACGAGCTCGCCGCCGTCTTCCGCGAGGAGAAGCTGCCTTATCCTGAGCCTCATCGCTTCCGCCCCTGTCCGGGCCTCCGCCGATGCGAAGGAGAGCGAATGGCCTTCGTACTCCAGACACCCATCGGTTATGGCCAGGGATCCCGCTCCTCCGCCGTATGTCGCAGACGAGGAGGAGATGGAGAACTGTGCTCCGCGGTATCCGCCTTCCGCAGCTGCAAGCGATGCCGCGAGGGAAATGCCATCACCGTCCTGCCATATCCGCATCACAGGCTCGGTGGCGGAAACATGGAAGTCCTCCCCCTCAGCCGTGGCAGAGTCAAGGGAGGCGGAGACGATGAAGCCATCCTCATAGGATGATGAGAGGACAAGGCCCTCCCCTTCTCCCTCGATGCCGCCATGGGAGAACCTCACGGAAGGCATCAGGGCATATGCGCTGAATCCCTTGAGGCCATGATCCAGATATGCGGAGACATCGATGTCATCCGATGCAGCCGATCCCATTATATCCATCGACACATCATGGAGATGCAGCGAGAGCGAGTATCTGGAGAGGATCGGCGGAAGCAATGCATCCGCCCCTGCCCCATCTCCGCCGCTGACAGGCGGGATAGGCGGAACGGACAGGCTGCCGCCGCTGCCTTCTATCTCAAGCTGCCCGGTGCCGAAGGCTAGGAAGCGCAGTATGTCGAGAAGCCCCATATGGAGAGTCACCGAATCGAGGGACAGGAGCTCCTTGCCGCCGTAGCCGAGCGTGAAGCCATGGATTGACACGCCATCGCGCAGATTGCGGTCGATTGAATCGAAGGAGATCGATACAGGGCTTCCCGAGGCCTCGAGATCATCCATTATCCTGCCTGCGAGTATGAGCGTCGGGGATGTCATCCCGATGGAGAAGACCGCCGTGAATGCCACTGCGGCGAATACCAGGAGCACAGCCAGGGAAATAACGATCACGGAAAGCGGGGAATGATATTTCATCGAATCTTTTTCCTGTATTATACTCCTCTGTACAGCATACCACATTACCCTGATACGGGAAAACGGAGCGCAGAATGGAAATACTCAGTTCTTTCATCGTCTTCGAAGGCCTTGACGGAGCAGGAACGACGACTCAGATCAGGAATCTCGCGAAGTACTACGAAGTGAACGGCAGGAGATATCATATAACGAATGAGCCGACCTCCAGCCCCATCGGCACGCTGATACGGCAGATACTCCAGAAGAAGGTCATGACGACTCCGGATGCCCTGGCATATCTCTACGCAGCCGACAGGAGCGACCATCTGTACAATCCGGACCATGGGATCACGCGGCTGCTCAGCGATGGCAGCATAGTCATGTCCGACAGGTACTTCTACTCCTCCATCGCCTATCAGAGCGTCGAGTGCGACAGGGATCTGATCGAAAGGATAAACAGGTTCCCGAGCCCTGAGTTCCTGATCTTCATCGATACGCCTGTCGACGAATGCATGGCAAGGATAGAGAAGCGCGGCGGGGAGAAGGAGCTCTTCGACAGGGCAGGTTTCCTCCGCCTCGTGAGGGAGAACTACATGAGGCAGCTCGATGCGCTCCCAGAAGGAGTGCATCTGCTCGTCGTGGACGGCACTGCCGGAATCGATGATGTCGAGCGCAGCGTACGCTCGTTCCTCGCTCCCTTCAGCCTCTGATGAAGCATGCATCGCCATAGCTGAAGAAGCGGTAGCGCTCCTCTATGGCATGACTGTATGCGCTGAGGATCAGATCACGCCCTGCGAGCGCGGAGACAAGCATCAGAAGCGTGGATTCCGGAGTATGGAAGTTGGTCAGGAGATCATCGACGAACCTGAACCTGTATCCTGGATGTATGAAGATATCGGTATCGCCTGAAAGCCGCCTGAGGCATCCGGACTCATCGGAGGCGCTCTCGAGCGTGCGTACCGATGTGGTGCCTACCGCGAGTATCCTCCTGCCATCCGACTTTGCCCTGCAAAGCGCTTCCGCTGTCTCCCCGTCTATCGAATAGTGCTCGGTGTGCATGTGATGATCCTCGATGTTCTCCGTCCGCACCGGAAGGAATGTGCCGGCACCGACATGGAGAGTGACCTCGTAGATGGGGATGCCCATCGCCCGGACCTCATCCATAAGCGATGACGTGAAGTGGAGGCCTGCAGTCGGGGATGCCACGGAGCCGAGCGTCTTGGCATAGACTGTCTGGTAGCGCGACTCATCGCTCCAGCTGTCCTCCCTCTTTATGTACGGAGGGAGCGGCACATGGCCGCAGCGGGAGAAGAATCCCTCCCCGTCATCGCGTGAGAGCATCACGGATCTCGTTCCGTCGCTGTTCTCGCGCACGATCGTGCCCGTGATATCATCCTGTCCATCATGGGAAAGGAAGCAGTAGCCCTTCCCAGCCTTCTGCCGCTTCGCCTTTGTCACCATGCACTTCCATGCACCGTCATCCTCGCGGCAGAGGAAGAGGAATTCAACCATCCCTCCTGTCTCCGAGCGTGCATACACCCTTGCCTTCCGCACCCTGGAGTTGTTGACGACGATCACGCTGCCGGGATGGATGAGCGACGGGAAATCCTTCATCATCCAGTCAGAGAATGCACCGTCCTTCCTGTCTATGAGGAGAAGGCGGTCCTCGCCTCTCCTTTCCGATGGCTCCTGGGCAATCAGCTCAGGAGGAAGATCAAAATAGTAGTCCCTGGTCAGCATCACCGCATCCTTTCCTGATTCCGAGGAGGGAATATGCCTTGTCCGTGACGCAGCGTCCCCTCTGTGTCCTCTTCAGGTATCCCTGCTGTATCAGATATGGCTCGTAGTAATCCTCGAGGCTCTCCACGGCCTCCCCCACTGATATGCTCAGCGTATCGGCCCCTACCGGCCCGCCCCCGTAGAAATCGATTATGGTGCGGAGGATCGTCCTGTCCATCTTCTCG
>CALXYI010000060.1 GCA_944392935.1 uncultured Spirochaetaceae bacterium | reverse complement strand
CTCCTCTCTCCCTCTCCTTCATGAGCACATCATGCACGCCTGCCACCGCACCGAGGTCGAGGCCTCTCGTCGGCTGCGATGCGATATCGAGGATGGGTTCCGGATTGAGCTCGCGGGCGATGACCACCTTCTGCTGGTTTCCGCCGGAGAGCGTCTTCACCTTGACATCCTTCGAGGATGTCTTGATGTTGTATTTCCTTATCATCTCATCGGCATGGCGCCCGATCTCCCTGTACTGGAGGATGCCGCGCTTGGCGTACGGATCCTTCATGTACTCCTTTATGATGAGGTTCTCCTCGACGGTGAAGTCCAGGACCAGTCCTGTCTTGTGCCTGTCCTCAGGGATGAAGCCGAGATAGGCGAGGTCGGAGACGACATCAGTCACCTGCTTCCCCTTGATCGTGATCGTTCCCGAAGCGGGCTTCCTGAGACCTGAGATGCATTCAGCAAGCTCCCTCTGTCCGTTCCCGTCCACTCCTGCGATTCCGACGATCTCCCCGGCATGGACCGTGAGATTGAAGTCCTTCAGGGCATGCACGCCTCTGTCATCGTAGACATTGACATCCTTCATGACGAGCACCGGCTCGCTGTCCGCAGGCACTGCGGCACGCGGCTTGCGCTCTATCTCGACAGGGCGTCCTACCATCATCTCGGCAAGCTTGAGCTGCGTGGCATCCTTGGTGGCGATCGTGCCGATGACGCGTCCGTCCCTTATGACGGTGACGTTGTCGGTGATCTCCATTACCTCCCTGAGCTTGTGGCTGATGAAGACGACGCTCTTGCCCTGATCCGTGATCTTGCCGATGGCACGGCAGAGATTGTCGCTTTCGGAGGGGGTGAGGACTGCCGTCGGCTCATCGAGGACAAGCACCTTGCAGTCACGGTAGAGGGCCTTGAGGATCTCCACCCACTGCTGCTGCCCGACCGGGAGCTTCCAGACCTCGGCATCCGGATCAACGTAGAGCTCGTACTCCTCGCAGAGCTTCCTCAGCTTCTCCTTCGCCGGTGCAAGGTCAAGCACCGGCTTGTTCGACGGCATGCCGAGTATCACGTTCTCGATCACCGTAAGGGTATCCACGAGCTTGAAATGCTGGTGGACCATTCCGATTCCATGTGCGATAGCGTCGGATGGGGACTGTATCTCCACTTCCTCCCCATCAATGAATATCTTGCCCTCATCAGGCCTGAACAGGCCATACAATATATTCATCAAGGTCGTCTTTCCGGCTCCGTTCTCACCGAGGAGGCCGAGGACCTTGCCGTGCTCGCATTCTATGCTGATATGATCATTTGCCAGGGTACCGGGGAATCTCTTCGTGATATCCTGCATCTTCAAAGCAAAAACTTCATTCGACATTGGATTGGGATCCTTATACTGGAACTGCATCATCCGCACCTTGAAGAGCGGGATGCAGATAGCCCAGGCGCCGGATGGCACCTGAGCTGGCTATCTTCCTCATCAAAGAGTGATCTTTCCGGAAGTGATATCCTGCTTTGCCTGCTCGAGGGCAGCCTGTCCTTCCTCGGAAAGGTTGTTGATCGTGATGTTGAGGCCGTTCTCCGCAACGCCGACTTCATGAGCCTGGCCATCGCAGAGCTCTCCTGTGGACTCGAGGTATCCGAGTCCTTCCCAGTTGAAGTCAACGGATCCGACTACAGCCTTGCATCCGTATACTTCCGCGTAATTCGCCACGGATCCTACGACCATTGCCTTGCCGGCGGAGTCATCAGCGGCGGCTGCGACGCCTGCGCCTGCTGCATCAAGGCACGGGAAGAGGATGTCGTATCCCTGTGCGATGAGCGCATTCGCTGCATTGTATGCAGTATCGGTATCTGCCCAGTCGTTCGTCTCGATCGTCGTGAACTGGATATCGGGATTCACATCATGGAGGGCCTTCTCGAATGCATCGCGCATCTCGCTCTGGTTCGCATAGAAGACACCTGTGATCATAGCGACCTTGTTGTTCTTGGTGGCATGCGCTGCCATGATGCCGCCGATGTAGCCGGCTTCCTTGTAGCTGACTGTCGCAGCCGACATGTTGGGAAGGCCGTATGTATCATTGCCGACGGAGAAGACGAACTGGGTGTTCGGGAACTCCGAGGCGACAGTGGCAAGCGAATCCCCGAACTGGCCGCCCTGTCCGATGACGATCTCGTATCCGGCCTGTGCGAACTGGCGGATGACCTCGATCTGCTCGGAATCCTTGACGGACTCCATGTAGGCTGTCTTGATGCCCTTCTCCTTGGCTGCCCTGAGCATTCCCTCATATGTATACTGGTTGAATGCCTCGTCAGTCTTGAGACCGGAGAGAACCATCGCGACGCTTCCGGCATACTCATCCGAGCTCTCGGAAGAGCCTCCGGCGAAAACGAAAGCCGATGCCAGGCAGAGAACTGCAAGGATAGAAAGAATTTTTTTCATGCGTGCTCCTTTATTTTACTTCATGATAGCACCTTTTTCTGCAATGGAAAGAAAAATCGGAAAAGATAATTACGATTTTGGCGAATAATCCAATGGATTTCTAATGGAATCCGCAAGTTTTCCATTGTGTCAATGCGGAATCAGGACATATCCCATGCCTGCATGGGGCGGAATGGGAGTGCGCAGACGGCTTCCTTATTATATATTGCTTTCCTTCATCCGGGAAAGCCTCGCTTTGGTGCAGTTTCCATTCCGTGGTTATTGACTGCTAACTCTGATTAGCATAAACTAACTACGGTTAGCGGGAGGCAATCCCGCTGGGAGGAATCTTGATGCCACTGAGCATGATCGGTCCCGGGGCAGCCGGGAGGATACAGAGGATAAGCGGATCGGGGGAGGTGAGGAGATTCCTCTCCGGTCTGGGATTCATCGAGGGCAGGGAGGTGAAGGTCCTTTCCGACATCGGAGGGAACGTCATCGTGGGGGTCCTCGATTCACGCATTGCGATAAACAGGGATATGGCCTCGCACATCTACGTGTGAGACCCCCTGAGGGAGGATACATCATGACACTTGGAGAGGCTCAGGTCGGAAGCACTGTGATCGTGCGGAAGATCGAGGGGGACGGTGCATACAAGCGCCGTATCATGGACATGGGGATCACGAAGGGAACGGAGCTGCATATAAGGAAGGTGGCTCCGCTCGGGGATCCTGTGGAGATAACCGTGCGCGGCTATGAGCTCAGCGTAAGGAAGAATGACGCACAGTGCGTCATCGTGGAGTGAGGTGGGTATGAGCATAAGGATAGCGCTTGCAGGCAACCCGAACTGCGGGAAGACGACTATGTTCAATGCGCTCACCGGCGCGAACCAGTATGTCGGCAACTGGCCGGGAGTCACGGTCGAGAAGAAGGAAGGCAGGCTCAGGGACAGGAAGAGGGGCGAGATCATCGTCACCGATCTTCCGGGCATCTATTCGCTGTCCCCGTATACTCTTGAGGAGGTCGTAAGCCGGGACTATATCCTCAAGGAGGATCCTGATGTAATCGTGGATCTGGTTGATGCCACGAATATAGAGAGGAACCTGTACCTCACAACCCAGCTGATAGAGACGGGAAAGCCCGTTGTCATAGCCCTCAACATGTCTGACCTGCTGGAGAAGAGGGGCCTCAAGGTTGATATATCCAGGCTTTCGATGCTCCTTGGATGCCCTGTCATCCCGACGAGCGCGCTGAAGAAGACAGGGCTTGAGGAGCTGATGGCGGCAGCTGCCAAGGCGGCAATGGCCAAGGAAGTGAGGAAGCCTCAGGAGATCTTCCCAAGGCAGATCGAATCCGCGATCTCCCGCATCGAGGCTGTGCTTCCATCCTCTGTGGCTGCTGACAAGAGGAGATGGTACAGCATCAAGGTCCTCGAGAACGATGAGAAGGTGATGGCAGGCATCACGCTCTCTCCGGAGGCGGCAGGGCTTGTGCGCGATGAGCGCAATGCCATCGAATCGGATCATGATGATACCATGGAATCCATCATCACTGATGAGAGATACAAGTACATCCAGAAGATGGTGAGGACCGTGATCCAGAAGAAGGGTGCGGAGGTATCGGTATCAGACAGGATCGACCGCATCGTGACCAACAGGATCCTTGGCATACCGATCTTCATCGCAGTCATGTTCGTAGTCTACTATGTCTCGGTAACGACTGTCGGGACATGGGTGACTGACTGGACGAACGATACATTCGGAGGATGGGTATCAGGGCTCTTCGCCTCAGGACTGGCTGCCATCGGAGCAGGGGATGCAGTCACGAGCCTCGTCGTGGACGGTATCGTCGGAGGGCTTGTCGCCGTCCTTGGATTCGTCCCGCAGATGGCGATCCTCTTCCTCTTCCTCTCTGTTCTCGAGGACTGCGGCTACATGGTCCGCATCGCATTCGTCATGGACAGGGTATTCCGCCATTTCGGGCTTTCGGGAAAGAGCTTCATCCCTCTCCTGATCTCATCCGGCTGCGGCATCCCTGGCATCATGGCTTCCCGCACCATAGAGCAGGACAATGACAGAAGGCTCACGATCATGACCGCGACATTCATCCCCTGCGGTGCGAAGCTCCCGGTTATCGCCCTTGTGGCTGGCATCATCGCAGGATCCGCGGCAGGCTACGAGCCGACAGCATGGGTTGCACCGCTGATGTACTTCATCGGCATCGCCGCAGTCCTTGTCTCTGCAATCATGCTCAAGAAGACCAGGCCCTTCAGCGGGAAGCCGGCACCGTTCGTGATGGAGCTCCCCGCATACCACATCCCGTCCGTACGCAATGTCGTGATGCATGTCTGGGAGCGCCTCAAGGGCTTCATCGTGAAGGCCGGTACGATACTCTTCCTCGCATGCGTCGTCATGTGGTTCCTCGCTGGCTTCGGCTTCGGACCGGATGGCTTCGGCATGGTCGAGAGCTCCGATGACTCCCTGCTGGCGGCTATCGGCGGTGTGATAGCACCTGTCTTCGCCCCTCTCGGCTTCGGTGAGTGGCAGCCTGTCGCGGCATCGCTCTCGGGATTCACGGCGAAGGAGGCGATCGTATCAACGATGGGAGTGCTTGCGAATGTCGCCGAGGATATGGCAGAGGATACGGTCACTGTCGCGGATGCAATATCATCCTGGTTCCCGACAGCCCTGGCAGCCTTCTGCTTCCTGATGTTCAACATGCTTGACTCCCCATGCCTTGCTGCTATCGCGACGATGGCGCAGCAGCTTCAGTCAAGGAAGTGGTTCTGGGCGGCCATAGCATTCCAGAATGCCTTCGCATATGCTGTCACGCTCATCGTGTACCAGCTCGGTCTTCTCTTCATCGGAGGAGGCTTCAGCCTGGGGACGGCTGTGGCTCTCGTGCTGCTGGCCCTGATGCTCTTCGCGCTCTTCCGCCCGGATCCGTATAAGGATCAGAAGGTCTATTCGAAGCGTTCGCTGGAGGCAGCGAGCTGATACAGGGGTCTTCGAGGCCCCTCCGCAGGAGGTGATACCATGGCAGATGCAGTCATACTGCTGATTGTCGCAGCATATTCCGCTCTCGTCGTGCGCTCCATCATCAGGAAGAGGAGGAGCGGCAGCGAAGCCTGCTGCTGCGGCAGCTGCGGCAGCTGCCCAGGCTGCTCCGCATCCCGCTTTGATGAGATCATCCGGAGCGCTTCGAAGGATAAGGAGCGCAGGCGATGAGCGGCGGATACAGCGCGTCTTCGATGCTCTATATCGTTGCCATCTTCCTTGTGCTCTACGCCGTCGGGATGTGCATATACCTCGGGATGAATGCCCTGAGGAAGATCAGGCGGCGCATGAAGGATAGCAAGGAGGAAGGAAATGGTTGATGCAGCTATAATCCTCATAGTCATATTGCTGCTGTTCCTCGCCCTGAAAGGCAGTGTCAGGCACTTCAAGGGGCAGGGATCCTGCTGCGGCGGCACATCATCGCTGCTGAAGACAGGTGAGAAGGCTCTTGACGGTCCTGTCGTAAGCGAGCGCCGGGTTCGCATCAGCGGCATGCACTGCGCTTCCTGCGCAGAGCGCGTCAAGAGGGCGATAGACAGCATAGACGGAGCAAGCGCAAGCGTCGACCAGCCTTCCGGCACAGCCACGGTGCGCCTCGACAGGGCAATCGATGACACGGTGATAAGGAAGAGGATCGAGGAGGCTGGATACAAGGTCGATTCGATCTCATGAAATGGTCCTTGGCCTGCTCTGCAGGCATAGAATACAAGGTTTCATCAATCTCTCGCTCCCGGGTATCCCTATCCGGGAGCCTTGTTTTTTCAATTGACGCTTATATCCCCAAACGCTACCATGAGTAACTGAAAACAAAAAAGGAAGAAGGATCATGGCAGAAACCAGAAAGTATGTTTATTTCTTCGGTGATGGAAAGGCAGAGGGAAGAGCCGATATGAAGGACCTTCTCGGAGGCAAGGGCGCTAATCTTGCCGATATGACATCAATCGGTCTTCCCGTCCCACCAGGATTCACGATCACGACAGAGGCCTGCGCCTACTGGGATGAGCACAAGGCCTATCCGGAAGGCATGAAGGAGCAGGTAATCGATAACCTAAGGAAGCTCGAGAGGATGATGGGCGCGAAGCTCGGTGACAAGGAGAACCCTCTCCTTGTGTCGGTCCGCTCAGGTGCTGCCCAGTCCATGCCGGGCATGATGGACACGGTCCTGAACCTCGGCCTCAATCCCGATTCGCTCGAGGCCCTGATAAGGAAGACAGGCAACGAGCGCTTCGCATGGGACAGCTACAGGCGCTTCATCCAGATGTTCGGAGATGTCGTGATGGGCGTTCCGCATGCGCAGTTCGAGTATGCGCTGCAGTCCGTCAAGGATGAGAACGGCAAGCATTTCGATACCGAGCTCGATGTCGACAACCTCAAGGAAGTCATCAAGCGCTACAAGATCATCTACCGCAAGGGAACGGGTGAGGACTTCCCGACCGATCCAGAGTACCAGCTCTTCAGGACCATCGATGCCGTATTCCGCTCATGGAACAACGACAGGGCGATCAAGTACCGCCTCATGAATGATATCCGCGGGCTTCTCGGAACGGCGGTCAATGTGCAGTGCATGGTCTTCGGCAACATGGGTGAGACATCCGGTACAGGTGTCGCGTTCACACGCGATCCATCCTCCGGCGAGAACAGGTTCTATGGCGAGTATCTGATGAACGCGCAGGGAGAGGATGTCGTTGCAGGCATAAGGACACCGCAGAAGATAGACACGCTGCAGAAGGCCAATCCAGAGGTCTATGAGCAGCTCTGCTCCATCCGGACGATCCTTGAGAAGCATTATCATGACATGCAGGATCTCGAGTTCACGATCCAGGAAGGCAAGCTCTACATGCTGCAGACCCGCAACGGCAAGAGGACGATCTTCGCATGGCTCCGCAGCCAGGTGGAGATGGTGGAGGAGGGCCTGATAGACAAGAAGACGGCTGTCTCCCGCGTTCCTGCCTCGGAGTTCAACAAGCTCTTCGCTCCGATACTCGATACGGCATACATCCGCGATCTCGGATGCAAGGAGACGACGCATGGCCTCAATGCATCGCCGGGAGGCGCATGCGGCCAGATCTACTTCACGGCAGCCGAGGCAGAAGCTGCCGCTGCCATGGGTAAGGATGTCCTCCTTGTCAGGACCGAGACATCCCCTGAGGATATCGGGGGAATGACTGTATCGAAGGGGATCGTCACGTGCCGCGGAGGCATGACAAGCCATGCGGCAGTCGTCGCGAGAGGCATGGGCTGCCCATGCGTCTCAGGCTGCGGCGAGATCCATGTCGATGAGCTGAAGAAGACACTTGAGATCAACGGCCAGAAGCTTGCGGAGGGCGACTACATGTCCATCGATGGATTCACAGGCGCTGTCTATGCCCAGAAGATCCCTGTGAAGCCTTCCGAGATCATGCAGGTCCTGGAAGGCACGATGAAGGAGAGCGAGTCAGTGCTCTACCAGAACTACAGGAAGTTCATGGGCTATGTGAACGAGCTCAAGACCATGTCGGTGCGCACCAATGCGGATACCCCTGCCGATGCCCATCATGCAGTGGAGCTCGGAGCCGAGGGTGTAGGACTCTGCCGTACTGAGCATATGTTCTTCGGTGGCAACAGGATAATCTCGATGCGCAAGATGATCCTCGCAGATACCTACGGAGAGAGGCAGATCGCGCTTTCCGAGCTGCTGCCGATGCAGCGCGAGGATTTCATCGGCATCTTCCGCGAGCTCAAGGGGCTTCCTGTTACGATCCGCCTTCTCGATCCGCCTCTCCATGAGTTCCTGCCGAATGACCATACATCCCGCCATGAGATGGCTCTCCAGCTCGGGACGACAGTTGAGGCCATATCGAAGAAGATAAATGCCCTCCAGGAGTTCAATCCGATGCTCGGCTTCCGCGGATGCCGTCTGGCTATAGTCTATCCCGAGATCCTCGAGATGCAGGTCAGGGCCATCATCGAAGCTGCCATAACCGTCAAGAGGCAGGGTGTGGATGTCCATCCGGAGATCATGATCCCGCTGGTCGGCATCTACAAGGAATTCGAGTACTGCCGCAACCGCGCGGAGGCAGTCATCGCCCGTGTATTCGATGAGCAGGCCCTGAAGGTCGAGTACAAGATCGGAACGATGATCGAGGTGCCAAGGGCTGCCATAACCGCCGATGAGATCGCACGCTCCGCCGAGTTCTTCTCATTCGGGACAAATGACCTGACGCAGATGACATGCGGCTTCTCACGCGATGATGCAGCATCGTTCCTCTCGCATTACGTCAGCGATCCGGACAAGCAGTTCTATGCCTATGATCCGTTCCAGACCATCGACTTCGATGGAGTCGGGAAGCTTGTGAAGACAGCTGTCGGCCTCGGACGCAGCACAAGGCCTGGCATGAAGATGGGTATCTGCGGCGAGCACGGCGGCGATCCGAAGTCCATCGCATTCTGCCAGTCAGTAGGACTTGACTATGTCTCATGCTCCCCGTTCAGGGTGCCTATCGCACGCCTTGCGGCAGCGCAGGCGGCGATAACCGAAAGCAGCGCCAGGAACTGATGGCATAAGTCCAGTGCATGAGCCCTCCGGTCCAAACGATCAGGAGGGCTTTCTGCAATCCGACAGGAATCAGAGGTTGAGGCGTATATCCCTTCAGAAGGAGGAGCATATGAAGGGAAAGACGATTTCGCCCATCCCCGAGAAATATCGCAAGAGGATAGAGGAGCTGACGCTTGCCGATGACATAGGCTTCATGCGTGGATTCGACGGCAACATAGAAGGCACGGAGCATCTCGTGCGCACCCTCACAGGACGGGATGACATCACCGTCATCAGCGTGCAGGCCCAGAAGCACCTCCCAAGCATAGACAGGCACTCCGTCATACTCGACATCTATGCAGAAGGGAGGAATGGAGAGCAGATAGACATAGAGATGCAGCGCTTCCGCGGCTCCAGGACGGAGCTCGGGGCAAGAGCGGAAAGATACGGAGCCCTCCTTGTCCTGCATTCCCTGGATAAGGGGGAGAGCTACAGCCATGCGGGAGAGGTCATGGTCATATTCATCACCGACACAGATGCCTTCGGTGAAGGAAGAGCGGTATATGACTTCAGGGCCCGGGACCGCACCGGAGCCCCGATGCCAGGAGGGAGGGAGGGAGTCCTTCATAGTGGCAAACGGGAGCTACCGTGATACAATGGAGTCGGAGAGGAGCCGGATTCTCAGCGACCTCTCGGAGAAGGACCTTGGCAGGATGAGGAGCCCGATGATGAGGGCCGCTCTCTACAGGGTGAAGGGGGACGAGATGATGATGCGCAATACATATGGGATGCTCTACAGGATAGAGACTGAGAACCTTGAGAAGGGAATCAGGAAAGGCATGGAGAAAGGGCGAAAGGAAGGCAGGGCCCGGGAAAAGAAGCAGATAGCCATGAAGATGCTCAGGAAGAAAAGCTATGCCATATCCGAAGTCGCAGAGCTTACAGATATCCCGATCGAGGAAGTCGAGAAGCTGGCAGGAAGCATCAAATAATCCTTATCCTGTGTAAAACCACGTATTCATCAGTTCTTCCATGCCCGGAAGTTGGCATGAATGAACGATCCAGGCGTATTCCTTTTCAGGAGGAAGAAATAATGAAAAGGAAGATGATCCCGCCCATTCCAGAGGAATACCGTAAGAGGATCGAGGAGCTGACGCTTGCCGATGACATCGGCTTCATGCGTGGATTCGACGGCAACATAGAGGGCACGGAGCATCTCGTGCGCACCCTCACAGGACGGGATGACATCACCGTCATCAGCGTGCAGGCCCAGAAGCACCTCTCAAGCATAGGCAGCCACTCCGCCATCCTCGACATATTCGCTGAGGGGAAGGATGGAGAGCAGATAGACATAGAGATGCAGCGCTTCCTAGGCGGTTCAGGAGGGCTCTGCGCGAGGATGGGGAGGTACATGGCCTTCCTCCAGCTAGGTGCGCTGGGCAAGGGAGAGGGATACAGCCTGACGAGGGAATCGATAGTGCTCTTCATCACCTGCGGCAATCCGTTCGGCAAGGGCCGGGATGTATACAGGTTCGGCATCTCCGACATGGATGACGGAGAGGTGCAGGAAGGGTTCAGGACATGGTTCTACGTGGCAAACGGGAGCTATCGTGGTACAATCGAGACGGAGAGGAGCCGGATTCTCAGCGACCTCTCGGAGAAGGACCTTGGCAGGATGAGGAGCCCGATGATGAGAGCCGCTCTCTACAGGGTGAAGGGGGACGAGATGATGCTTCGTGACACATATGGGATGCTCTACAGGATAGAGACTGAGAACCTTGAGAAAGGCATGGAGAAAGGACGAAAGGAAGGCAGGGCTGAGCGCCAGAGGCAGATAGCCATGAAGATGCTCAGGAAGAAAAGCTATGCCATATCCGAAGTCGCAGAGCTTACAGATATCCCGATCGAGGAAGTCGAGAAGCTGGCAGGAAGCATCAAGCAGCCATAAGGCTGCGGGAGGCGTCGCTTTCCGGAATTATGCTTTCATTCATATTTTCTGTGGATATCGTGGCTCTGCGTGGATATATCATCCCATTTTTACAGATTTTATCTAACAATATCAGTTATTTTTGTTCGATAAGTCCTTGATTCTTACAATTTCCTGTGTTAGTGTCAGCTTCAGTGGGGCGGATTGGAGTATTGATATGCATAGAAGTGTATTCCATATTTTCCTTGCCATGATGCTTATCGCAGCACTGATGACCGGCTGCTCTCCCGTAAGCTACAAGGAGCTTTCCGAGCCTGAGCTTGATACCGGTGCATCTGCAGGCTCCGTGACATCATCGAATGATGGAACAACGATATCGATAAGATTCAAAGGAGTCATGAATGCCCATTCCTATGGCTATTCTGTCGATAATGATATGAATCAGTCACGGGCAACGGCAGGCGAAACTCCGCGCTTCATAGCAAAGGCAGATGTGAGGCCCCTGTCCGATGGCTTCTATTCGATGGAGATCAGCACAGATGCTTTGCCGGAGATTGCGGAAAACGAATATATGATATCCATATACGCCTCCCGCTCATCAACGAACCCGGAAGCAGATAGCTGGGAATTCATGACTGCCATTTCCGTATCGAAGGAACGTGTTGATATAAACAGCGTTTCACCGGAGGCATATGTCTATGCAAGGAATGAGAACTCGGTAGTCATCCAGATTGCTTCCGAGCTCATCCCTGGAGGCATGGAATTTGGATATTCCCTCAATGGGAATCCATCGATAACAGCAGCAGGATTATCGGATGATAATCGGATTACGATAGCTGATCTTGATTCAAATACGGATTATCAGATCAATCTCTATCACAGGTATTCAGGGGAAGAATGGGGTACTCTGCCATGGAAAGCACAGTCCGGTGTCTATACCGGATCAGTCACCATGGAACTATCAGCCCAGAGCAATATGCTGATCGCAAGCAATATCCCTTCGAATGCAGATTCGATTGTTCTCATGAATCTCACTTATGGGCAGCAGAGGGAAAGGATTGCTGCTCCTGATACCTCATGCACATTTGACTTCGATGTTTTCGATACAGGTCTCTTCAGAATTGAAGCGTATAATGGCTCTGATCTGATATCTGTAAGCAATACAATCGAGTTCACATCACAGGTAGTCCTTGCGAAGGAAAAGGAAGGACGCCAGAACTACTGGGCAGAGATACCGCTGGCAGATGGAATCGCTGATGATTATGAGTCTCTTCTCGAAGTCCATCTTAACGGATTCAATTCAAGTGACATGGGGAAAATGCTCAAGAAGGAGACTGTGGGAAATACCCTAAAGCTGACGATCACAGGACTTGAGAGCAATCATGCTCCTGCATATTCAGGTTATATAAAGCTTGCGGATGCAGCAGTTCCCATTGAGATTGAGACAGAGGCATTCTCAGGAACATTCAGATTCTATGACAGCAGATATTCATCCAGCAGCGGCGGCAACTATATGCAGGAATTCGTTGTGAATGTCGAACTTGCCTCAACGATAAATAATGCCACAGGGAAAGAAAGTGACTATACATATTATTTCTTTGCCTCTACACAGGATCCAAACAAGCAGCCCTTTGCACCAGCGAATGACACTTCTGTAAGGCTATGTCCGCTAGTAGATCCAAGTATTTCCAATGGTTCCGTTGATTGTTTATATACATATAACGAAGGTAATGCGAATGAATCTTATCAGAATGCATATATGTGGAACAATTTCAAATGGAATGCTGACCCTGAAGGAGCAGGACTTGTTAAGAACTGGATGGTAGTATCAAAGGATAGCTCAATCAAGAACAATGATTGGTATATCGCTTCTGTTCAATCTACAGCGAACCTTCTGGAGTCAACAGCAAATACAAAAACTGAATTCCGATTGTTGGAAACCGAGAATGGTAATTGCTACCTGATATTTTATAACAGAATACAGGCAAAATCATCTTTTGATATAATAGCAACAATTGGAAATAGCTATCTACGGAAGAATCAGCATCCGGATTCGTTAGCCCTCATGAAGGATGTAATCTATACGGATGAGGATATGTATAAAGAAGAATCACCTTACACTTATATTCTTGAATGGGAGGGCAACTGATGAAACGTGCTCTTTCTGTTTTCCTCCTGATAGCAGTGATCGCATCCAGTCTCCCCGCTGCCATGATTCCCATGAAGGAGATAAGGGAGAAGGAAGAGTGGGTCACGAGCCCGGGAAGGCTTGCTGAGATAAGCCAGTCCGTTCCATTCGGCTTCAGGCTCTATGGAGAGAGCGAGATAGATGGACTCAGGTTCCTCTCGTCCCCTGCCTCCACGCTTACCAGCAGCGCTGATTACCTTAGGCATCACCTTTTGAACCAGAGCGATGATTTCCTCTCGGAAAATTACGATGCAATCAGCAGCATCTTCGATTTCGATCCCGGTTATCCCTCAGGATACTCCGGAGAGGAAGCTGCCGCATATATCCGTGAGTATCTCCAGGATGGAGGACGCTTCGATACAGAGATAGGGGATGGGAACCAGGCGAAGGCTGTTCTCAATTCACTTTCAAGCGGAGCCGTGGAATACCCGATGCATCTGCTGGGGAGCGATCTCAATATGGGGCTTGGACTCTATGGCGGCAAGGTAAGCAATGGCTTCGGATGGAACTGGAACGTGGATTTCTTCTTCGATGGAACGGAATCTCTCCTGACATCCCTTTCCACAGAAGGCCATGACTACGGCAATGAGTTCGGAATCGCAGTCGGGGCGGATTTCGGCTATGGAGCCTTTGTCTATGAGGATGTATTCGCAATAGGGTTCTCCATAAGCCCTCAGCTTGTGTTCCGCTCGACAATAGCGGACAGCGTATTCATCCAGGCAAGGATGGACAATGCACCTCTTACGCTGTTCGCCTCCAACATCTACGACTTCGGAGCTGAGATCGACCTCAACCTCGGCATGTTCTACCGCCTGGATGATGAGCTGTCATTCACTCTTGATTTCCGCAATGCTCCATCATTCCAGACATACTGGTACTTCGGTGCGGAGGAGATAGTCTCGGGATTCGAGTTCATCCATGATGACAACCTCTATTTCAGGCCATTCGACATAGCGGCATCAATCCTCTGGGATAAAGGAAGGTACCATCTGGATGTGGAGTTCAGCAATATCTACAGCCAGATAATCTGGCAGAGTCATGTGAAAGGCTACGAGATCGATCTATTCAGCTTCTTCTCCGTCAGATTCGACTATGACATAAGCGAAGATCTCGGCATATATGCCAAGTATGAATCCAGGGAGGCTGCTCTCGGAGTGGAGTGTGGCGGTTTCAATGCAGAGCTCTCATCGAAGCTCGACAGGCTTGGATTCGGCTTCAGGATAGGTTATCAGTTCTGATAATGGAATTCTCCAGATAGAGCGTCCCGGGATTGCATCGCAGTCCCGGGGCATCTCTTTTTCCTGCTTAGACCATGACATCAAACCAGCTTAATGAATACGCCCCATCCGTTGTAGCCTTCATATGTAGGGTAGAGAGGAGTCTGATAGAATAAGCCGATTTCCATGTTCCATCTGCCAATCCAGTTCCACCCAATCGAAGCTTCAGGCCTGATCATCAGTCCGTTGTTTACGAGACTGTAGGTATTTGCGCTGGAATAATGCATCAGCCACTGCTGATACCATCCGGTATTTATCCCGAAGCTTACATTGAACCGTCCAAGCTCATAGGCCCGTACTTTGAACGAAAGCCCGATCTCCGTCATTTCCTCGGCGATATAAAGATTGCCGGTACCAGAACCAAGCGGTTTGAAGAAATGCGCATATTTCACATACGCTGCAATCGTTACGGTATCGACACCGAGACCGATATCCCATGTGGCCCCAATCGTCGGATATCCATAGAGCATTGTCGTATCCATATACAGATGTGAAGCGAAATAGATATCAAGTTCTTCTGTTGGGATAAGGCCGAAAGTGTAATCATAGGTGTCTGGATCGTAGCTGCTTCTGTTATTCGTCGACTCTTCCTCGATTTTTATCCCTGAAGGCTCTTCGGCCTCGATGATCTCATCTGCATATGCAGAGACGGCAAAAAGCACCATCAGGAGGATCATTGCAAGCTTCTTCATTGTTCCATACATCCGTTTGCTCCTCCTTCTCTATGGCTCGAAGATAAGCACCTTATCCACGTTATCCTGTCTCAATGTAATGGATACAGGTCCGCCAACAGCTGTGGCTTCATATTTGAATGCATATGCAGCTGATGTTCCATCTTCATATGCGAGAGTCAGGAAACCATTGCATTCCGTTATTATGAAATCAGAATAGGCATAGGTGTACGAGCCTTTCCTTTCTTCATCCTCTCCTGCAACCGAATGGGTGAAGGTCCTATTGATAGGATCGAATTCATACAGTTCGGTATATATTCTTTGAGACTGATCCGTTTCATTCTCATAATAGGCGAATTTTCCTGAAATCACATTGGGTAGGCTTGATTCGAATTTCGGAATCAGGCTCATCAATGATTTCATATCATCGCACCCGATGAATAATAACGAGAACAGCATTAAGGCAATAACGGATATCCTTCTATTTCTTCTTTTCATACATCAACCATAGCTGTCGTGCTTTCACCGGTGCCATAATCGTATCTGATCGTATATCTTCCTGTGAAAGCTTTGCTAGAGACTCTTATTTCCTCCAAGCCGATGTGGCCGGGATACATTCCCTGTATATCGAAACCGTTTGTAGCAGTTGAAGCGCTGCCTGTCCCACTGGCATCCACGTCCATTGAGTACTGGCCATTCATCCACCAGTTCGCATTCTCTCCGAAGTTGGTATACGTGAATGATATTATCGCGCCTATGCCATTCATCGAAGCATTATAGTCAACTCGTCCATTATGGAAATGGGCACTGGCAGAAGCTGATCCAAGGGCATCCATCTGAGTCGTGAGGCTTGATGAATTGCCTTTCTCTATTTTCTTTGCCACTTCTGTATTCTTCCACCAGGTCCTGTACTCTGAGGGAACATAGGACTGTTTATCCCATGGCTTAAGCGAAAGGGATTCGAACATATCCTTATAGACTTCAAGGGTAACAGCTCCATAGGAATTGGCAGCATGCGGCTCTCCAAAGGTCCTTCCCAGGGCATCTTTTGCCTCGATCCAGTATTCATATATCACGAGCGGCATTGTCGATTCGTCTGTGTATTCACGGCCGGAAACATTGAACTTCGTGAGATTGCCATCCTGGTCCTGCCTGAATAGTGTGAAATTCGGTGATGTCGATTCAGTCGTCCAACGGACATGAACAGGATAGACACCCCTGGAATTAGGACTATCGGAGGAGAGCGGCTTTGAATTGCTGGAGGCCTCCATCGTGTCGATTCCGTCAGGAATATCCGCGATGATATTCGATGTTGCTGTGGATGTCGTCATTCCATCGTATTTGACAGTTATCTCGATCTTCTGCAGCTCTTTCTCTTCCTCTTCCCTTGTTACATTCCTTGCAAAGTCGAAGAATCTGCCCATCTGTCCGCTGATATCAGCATCCGAATATGTCTCCTGCCAGAGGGTAGTGCCTCCCTTGGATGTCGCAACGATATCATACTCATATACCGCAGTACGGTCAGGGTCATCGCTTCCTACAGGAAGCCTGAAGCTAAGCTCATAGCCGAATCTATCGTTTGTCGTGACTGGATTCAGCGAGACATTGGTGACAGGGGAGAGCAGGTAGCCGGAAGCAGAGGCAGCCTGTGACATGCCGATATCATTTATCGCAATCACCGAGTATGTATATTCAACATTCCTGGCAACTGCATAGTCTGTGAATTCATATTCATTTGCAGAGATCGCAGTGATATTATCCCTATCAGCTTCCGATGTGGATGTATCGAGGATGACCTCTTCACTGCTTCCCGGAGAAGATCTCCTTATGAGGAAATCGGGATTCTCTGCATTGGTTCGGAATTTGATCGTTATCCCGGCCGTGGAAGTGCCTTTTGTGACATCCTCCTGCGGGTTGATATCCGGCTGCGAAGGTGCACCGGGTATGATTGTATATCCGATTCGGGGAAGGCTTATATCAGATCTGTTTCCCGTATCACCTACACTGCATATTCCGAATGCAAGTTCCTTTCCGCTTTCACGATTCGGATCAATCTGGTATGCGTATCCATTCTGAACTCCTTCACGTGACGCGACGGTGGCTTTTACCTCACTGGCCACACCAGAGATCGTATCCCCGGACGACATATAGATAATATAGGAATTGACATGAGGCATCTGTTCCCAGATGACATATATCTCTGACTCGCTTTCTCCCTGCGATACCGTAACGACTTCAGGAGATGCCAGTATGGTTCCTGTCGATGATGCAGAGACCGGGCTGAATACTCCTTCATTCGTGTGCGCAGTGACACGATAGCTATAGTACATCGAAGGCTGCAGATTATCATGATCCTTGAAGCTTGTACTCATGATGGATTGCTGTATTTCTGTCCATACTTCAGTTCCCTGCAGCAGCTCTTCTTCATGTGCGGTTTTCTCGATTGTGTAGTAATCAGCTCCAGGCACAGCAGACCATGTTATGTTGATGCTGTCTGCATAATATGATTTCGTTGCGTTTACGCGTGTTGGCTTTGCGAGCTCTACAGGAGGAATATCGGTACCCGTACCTTCATCCTTGCTGGTATTGTTCTCCGGCAGCGTTATCTCTCCATTGTTTATGAGGATATCTGCATTGCAGGAAATCCATAATAGAGAGATAGAGATGAAGAATAATGATATAAGAAGGAATCTTTTGTTCATTTACTCTTCTCCCTTATAACAATGATTGCTTGATAGAATCCAATTCAATAGGAGTTCCATTGAAGCTTACGGATCCACTTGAATTATCAGCTTTGTACTGGTTGAAATTCAGCGTGATATTGTCATAGATTTCAATTGGAAAAACTAAATTCACTTCTCCATTTATATAATCCAAAGGATTCTGTGCAGTTGATCCACCATCAAGCTTTGGCATATATCCAACATGCCCTGTCAATTCGGTTTGATTTACTGTTATTCCATTGAAATCAACGTATCCATCATGTCTAGGAACCATTGGGGAAACATCTTTAGATCCATAGCTTCTCAAGACCTCAAGTTTGTTGAGCTTTAATAGCTCGCTATCTCCAAACAGAACCCACCAATCAGACTCATATTCAGTATTTATTGCAGTAAATATATTGTTCAATATCCCCATTGAAAGATTTGCATAATCGATTGGATCCATTCCTTCTGGATTATAGTATTTCGTTAAGACTACTGCTTCTGTTGTATCTCGTAGAGAATTAGGGATATTATCATTCCGTGCTGCTATCGAAACATTCCAATACACGCTTTTATTTACTTGGAAAGGAATTTCCGTTAGATAAACACTTATCACTCCGTTGTTATCAACAGCAATGCTTCCATTTGAATAATCACTTATAGAAGAAGGAGCAGCATCAATAGCTGCTTTTGAGATTATAACTTCTTCTGTATGATCCAGATTTATCCTATATTCAGTTGCACCTTTTACTTCATTGAAATAAATCCTGAAGAAACCATTTCCAAGATCAGAAGCCCCAGTTCTGTCTGGTTTCATCAATGGATATCCATAATTGGATTCATTGTAGAATCGATCCTGAATAATTCCTTCATTTCCATTTTTGACGGAAGCGACAGAGAAATCATATTCATCTGTTGTTGTCGGAAAATAATATATAGCTTCAGTTCCTGATTCTGCAAAAACATATTCAACGAATTCCCAATTTGAATCAGAGCCATGGGGTTTTTTATAAAGAATATAGGAATTTATATCTTCATCTGCAACAGTAGTCCATGTTATGGTAATCATATCCTTGGACATTGCTTTTGTAGCAGAAATTTCCTTCGGCGGCCTGACCCAGCTGCCATCTTTCAGCTCATAATCCGTGATTTCCATGTCACCTGGCAGAACAGCAAAATAGTATTCCTCAGAGAGTGGATACTCAAAATGATCGTTGATGGCATCTGGAAGATTATCTGCATTCAGTTCATATTCAGGCCTGGTTGCAATAGCCCGCAATAATTCATCCGAAGGGGAAGCAGAAGCAGAGATTATGACTGTGTAGAAGTTCACGTTATCAGCTTCATCCCAGGTAAGCCTGATATAATCAGGACCGCCCTCAACCTCTATATCAATCGGGCCGAGCATGCTGCCTTCAACGGTCTTGGACGCTGCCGTTGCGTTACTCTCCGCATCGATGCTCTGGATATAGAAGTCATAGGCCTTGCCAGCCTTGATGGAATCAGCTGAAGTGAAAGAGTAAGCAGTGGTCGATGGATCATCGATGGACTTCGTCTGCCATGCCCCGGAAGAACCAGAGAGCCTATAGCTGATAAGATATCCAGAGGCCTCAGGAACAGCATCCCACTCAAGCCTGATTTCAGTCTCGCTTGTATTCATCGAGGCAGCGAGATTCTCAGGAGTTTGCAAGGTATGGCCTGTCAGGATTTCAGAGAAGGCAGTCATTCCGTCGTACAGGCTATCAGAATCGCTGTATGTGGCTATCAGCTGATACTCATATTCCTGATTCTGCTCAGCTGAGGTGTCTTCATATACCTTGCTGATCGCGCTTCTGGAAGTCCTATCTGCTGGTTCGTTATCGATTATCCTTTCCTCACCGCTCTCTCCTGTCCTTGTCAGGGTGATGAGGAGATTCGAGAATGAAAGTCCAGAATCGTCAGGGATGAAAAGATTCCAGTTGAACCTTATCTTTCCAGCTAAAGGATAATTCTCATTATCAATGGCAAAGCCCTGGATGAAGCCAATGGCTTCCACTGTCCCTTTCACTTCATGAGCGAATTCAGAGCCGTCATCATTCACAGCCCTGTATTCCTGGCTTTCCGGTGTTATCAATTCATCATCATAATAATATTCTACAGTGTAATAATATATATGGGTGAGCCTGTGCTCTTCTTCTGTCAGGAAAATCTCGTCTTCATATTCCAGGGTACCAGTTATATGGCTGCTTGGGACTACGGTATTGTTTCCTCTTTCCCTTCTGGTGATAACGTAAGAGAAAGATTTGCAATCAAGAAGATCCTTGGATCTTGGATTGAGCGTAAGCTTCACACGTGATTCGTATGGTCCATTCTCTTCGCTTCCATTCTCTTCGCTGATGATTTCTGCGACAAGCATTTCCGGGGCATTGTCTACAGCGTGGCATCCTTCCACTGTGGCAGCTTCTGAAGTGGCTTGCAGCTGGGTTGTGGTGTTACCTGAAGCATTGTTGAGCAGATATGCGGAGAGAACCCTGTAATCATAATCTTTGTTATTTTCGATAGCAGTATCCTCATATGTTGTTCCGTCCAGAAGGAGGATGCTGCCTTCAGGATCCTGGATGTATTCCCAGGCGGCACTGTCGGAAGGTTTCTTCTGTATAGCGTATCTGACATCTCCATCAACACCTGCTGCAGGCGAGACGGGATCCCATCTGAGGATTATAGAAGACCGCAGATTGTTCTCTGCTTTGAGATTGACCACTTTCGGAGGGTTGTAATCAATGCTTCCTGATACTTCCAGGCCAGTTGCAGCTGTTGCCACGCCATCTGCATAGAGGACTGCAGTGAATGAATAGTCCTTTCCGGATTCCACTGTCATTCCATCTATATGGATTTCTTTCCAGTCAGGATCAATGGGCTCTGATTCAACATATTCATGATCGAAATACCTGACTTCAAGATCTGCCAGCTTAGATCCATCGAGTGCAGTGACATTCGATACTGTATCGAATACCACAAGCTTCCGATCCTGCTGTATGCATGTGATTGAGATATAATCCGCAATAGCACCTTCTACGATATCGCTGTACGCTGATTCAATGGTGTTTATCACCTGGCCATTGTCATTCTTCTCAAGGCATGTGGCCTTTATCCTGAAGATATACCTTTTATCACGTGCATATTGATTGGTTTCGCTCTCGATATCGGGTACTATGATTTCAACAGAATTCGTATTCCTTATTATCGGAATAGGATTGGCGCTTTCAAGATAATCGCTTGTCCTCTCATATTCGACTGTATAGAAAGTCGCGTTCTCTACAGGATCCCATGTAATGGAAATGATACCGTCAGCATGATTGTTGAGTACTTGTATATTGGCAGGTGTATCAAGGTCTGTCAGCTTCGGGACAAGCTCCTCTATTATCTTATCCTCAGGTGATAGTGCACAGTTTGCAAGAAGCAGCAATGAAAGCAGTAAAGGCAATAGGTATATTACGCGTTTCAGCATTTATATCCTCTTATCCATCAACTCCGCAATGCGGAGTTTCCGAACAATTCGTATCTGTTTTGTCTTTTATCTTCGTCAAAGATATAAGGAAAATAATTGCTTTGTCAATTGAGTCGGGAAATAGGGATATGCTTGAAGTACACTTGTAATAATATTGGTTAATTTTATCATTCTGCATTTCCCTATGTCTGACCTCTGTTATCGCATGCGGTTCATTCAGACGCATTACCAGCCGGATGGGTACACTATCGGATTCAACGGCATCATGCCGAGGCCGAAGCTGATGACGGAGCTGAACATAGGGAAGTGGTATGGTATATCGCTTGGGGTGTTCTATCAGTTCCCTCTCTATCCTGGATATGACAGGTACCGTGGCATAGGCATAATGGTTTCCATCCTATGATTTCCTTTTGCCGTCTTGCATTGCCGGTTCCGTCTTAACCTAATCATCTGATTTGGGTAATATAGCTCCATGAACAGCAAATGGGACAGATCCACTATATGCGTGCAGGGCGGCTATGAGCCAGGGAACGGAGAGCCTCGTGTCCTTCCTATCTATCAGAGCACAACATACAGGTATGACTCAGCGGAGGAGCTTGCCAAGCTCTTCGATCTCGAGTCTCCGGGGCACATGTATACCCGCATCTCCAATCCTACTGTCGAGATGGTCGAGAAGAAGATAGCCGATCTCGAGGGCGGGGTAGGGGCGATGATGACTTCCTCGGGTCAGGCTGCGTCGCTTATATCCGTATTCAATATCGCCTCATCGGGAGACAACTTCGTGATGATGGGGAATCTCTATGGAGGTACGACGAACCTCTTTCTTGTGACGATGAGGAGGATGGGGATAGAGGCGAGGGTGGTCACCTCCGGCATGTCCGATGAGGAGATCATCTCATGCTTCGATTCCAGGACGAGATGCTTCTTCGGCGAGACTATAGCGAATCCTTCCCTCGAGGTCTTCGACTTCGACCGCTTCGTGCCTCTTGCCCACAGGATGGGAGTCCCTGTCATAATCGACAATACGTTCGCGACACCGATTCTCTGCAGTCCTTTCGACTATGGAGTGGATATCATCGTGCATTCCACTACGAAGTACATGGATGGCCATGCCATGGTTGTCGGCGGAGTGATAGTCGACAGCGGGAACTTCGACTGGGAGAAGAGCGGGAAGTACCCGGAGCTCACGAAGCCCGATGAGTCCTATCATGGTGTTGTATATACGAAGCAGTTCGGCCGGAGCGCATATATAACGAAAGCCAGGACACAGCTCATGCGTGACCTTGGCTCCACTCCGCAGCCCATGAGCGCATTCCTTCTGAATCTCGGTCTTGAGACGCTGCACCTCCGCATCAGGAGGCACTCGGAGAATGCGCTCCGTGTTGCTGAGTATCTTTCATCCCGCCGCGATATCATCGAGAGCGTGAGCTATCCGGGACTTCCGGGGGACAAGGAGCATGGGAGAGCTGTGAAGTACCTCAGGGATGGCATGGCTTCCGGCGTTGTATCATTCGTCATCCGGGGTGGCCGTGAGAGGGCTATGAAGTTCATGGATTCCCTCCGTCTTGCCGAGATCGTAGTCCATGTGGCGGATGCCCGCACATGCGTGCTCAATCCTGCATCCACGACGCATCGCCAGCTTTCTGACGAGATGCTGCGTGCAGCCGGCATAGAACCCGGGTTCGTCCGCTTCTCGGTCGGCATCGAGGATGCCGGCGATATCATCAGGGATATCGAAGAGGCCCTTGCGAAGTGCCTATAAAGATACCGAACAGGCTTCCTGCGAGGAAGACGCTGGAAGATGAGAACATCTTCGTCATGACGGAGAAGAGGGCACGCACGCAGGATATGAGGCCGCTGCGCATCCTCCTTCTCAATCTCATGCCGACGAAGATCGCGACAGAGACGCAGCTCACGAGGCTCCTGGGCAATACCCCGCTGCAGGTGGAGCTGACTCTCCTGCAGGTGGAGAGCCATGTCTCGAAGAACACGCCGCCTGAGCATATGATCGCATTCTACAAGGTCTTCTCAGATGTCAGGGACGAGAACTTCGATGGCATGGTCATAACCGGCGCTCCGATAGAGAATCTGGAGTACAGCGATGTCGAGTACTGGGATGAGCTCTGCGCTATCATGGAATGGTCGAAAAGCCATGTGCACTCCACGTTCCATATCTGCTGGGCAGCGCAGGCAGGCCTCTACTATCATTTCGGGATACCTAAGGTGAAGCTCGGGAGGAAGCTCTTCGGAGTCTACAAGCACAGGGTGGTCTACAGGAATCCTGTGCTCCTGAGGGGCTTCGATGATGAGTTCTATGTTCCTCATTCACGCTACACCACCTGCCGCTATGAGGATATGGCCGCAGAGCCCAGGCTCAAGATACTTGCCATGTCCGAGAAGGCTGGTGTGTATGCAGCTATGACTGCGAACGGCCGCCAGATATTCATCTCGGGACACTCGGAGTATGACCGTGATACGCTGAAGAACGAGTATCTCAGGGACAGGGCCCAGGGACTCGATACAGCTGTCCCGGAGAACTACTTCCCCGGCGATGATCCGGACAAGGATCCTGTTGTGGACTGGAGAGGGCATGCCAATCTCCTCTATTCGAACTGGCTCAATTACTTTGTCTACCAGACGACGCCGTATGATCTCTCGGAGCTGAGATCAGAGTGAATTACGATCCTCAGGCGTCCGCCTGAGGACCTGACACCTTAGATGTCTATGATGATAGCATCTTGTCATTCCATCCTGATGCTCCCTGCAAGTCTCTCGACTTCTTTGATCGGAAGCTCCGTAAGCTCTGCGATTTCGGATAGAGGATAGACGCTCTTCCTTATCAGGCGCAGGGCAATCTGCTCCTTTTCCTCGGCCTTTCCTTTCTCTATGCCTTTTTCCATGCCTTTCCTGATTCCCTTCTCAAGATTCTCAGTCTCTATCCTGTAGAGCATCCCGTATGTATCACGAAGCATCATCTCGTCCCCCTTCACCCTGTAGAGCGCGGCCCTCATCATCGGGCTCTTCATCCTCTCTATCTCCTTCTCGGAAAGATCTCCGAGAAGCCTGCCCCTCTCCGTCCCGATTGTATCACGATAGCTCCCGTTTGCCACGTAGAAGCTCATCATGAACCCTTCCTCCCTCTCCCCATCATCAAGATCCACCGTGCCGAACCTGTACACATCCCGTCCCTTGCCGAACGGATCGCGGCTTGATATGAAGAGCACTATCGATTCCCTTGTCTCGGCGTATCCCTCTCCCTTGCCAAGCGCACCTAGCTGGAGGAAGGCCATGTACCTTCCCATCCTTGAGCAGAGCCCTTCGCGGAATCCGTCGTAGTGCTGCATCTCTATGTCTATCTGCTCTCCATCCTTCCCCTCTGCGAATATATCGAGTATGACGGAGTGGCTGTCTATGCTCGAGAGGTGCTTCTGCGCCTCAGCTGAGATGACTGTGGTGTCATCCCTTCCTGTGAGTGTGCGCACGAGGTACTCCACACCCTCCGTGTTGCCGTCGAATGCCCGCATGAAGCCTATGTCGTCAGACAGCGTCAGGTCCTCGATCCTCTTCCGGTAGCGTCTGGTGATGGGCGGGATCATCTTTCCTTTCATATACCCTCCTAAAGGGATATACGCCTCAACCCCTTATTCCTGCCGATTCCATCAGGAATAATGCTCCTCAGGGCACATAGGCTGTGCCAGGATCTCAAATGCACTTTCCATTTTATCAGGCCTGATATGGGTTTTGATGAATCATGTTCTGCATCTGATAAGTTCACTGCTGAAAATATCGAGATGCCACTAGACCCGTATCGGATAAAGTGCTATAAGAAACGAGGCGATGGATGATTGGAACAGCGAAGAAGTCTCCGCAAGGGGATGGAAAGGTACTGTGGCACACAATGCGGCACACTCGCGCACACTTTGCGACACACCCGGTTGTATGGCACCGTACAAGAGTTGGAACAGGAATCCTGTAAACAGGCTAAATCGTTGATTCGGCTTGAGATACGCCGGTAATACGCGGAAAGCGCGTATTGCGGAAAATGCCAAAGTAGCTCAGTGGTAGAGCAGCTCACTCGTAATGAGCAGGTCGCGGGTTCGACTCCCATCTTTGGCTTTAAGCAGCATCTGGAATCAAGCAGCATCCAAACCGAAAACCTTGTTTCAGTCATTGAAATGAGGTTTTTCCTGTTTGTATGCCCTTGATGTTCCGCCTCAAGCCGCATCGCAGAACCAGACAGACGCTGATTTCTTCTCGCTTTTCATTAACCTTTGTTTGTACTATATTGCGGGAAAGGTATTTTTGTTCCCTTTAAGGAGGATACCTCTCATGGATGAGATAAGCTTCGAGGATATCTTCGGAGATGAGAATAAGGATATGGCGGCCATGATCCTGGAGGCCATTACTGAGAAATCAAGGAATGACGGGGTGCAGATAGGCGTGCCATGGTCCAAGCCGGTCTATGACTATCTGTTCGAATCCGAAGCCGCTTCCGATATCGAAGGGCTGATGGAGATCTTCTCACTCGTTCCTGAGCAGGTAGGTACATTCTGATGATAGTCCTCGGAATAGAGACAAGCTGCGATGAATGCAGCGCTGCGGTAGTGCGTGATGGGCATGTGATCATGTCCAATGTCATTGCGACACAGATAGAGCTCCATAAGCCGTATCAGGGGGTGGTTCCCGAGCTTGCCTCGAGGCTGCACACCGAGTGGATACAGCAGGTGGTGGAGGCTGCCATCAGGCAGGCAGGCATCACGAAGGAGGATCTGGATGCGGTGGCAGTCACATCACGTCCGGGGCTCCTGGGATCCCTGCTTGTCGGCGTGAGCTTCGCGAAGTGCTATGCCACGGCCCTTGGAATCCCGTTCATAGGCATCGATCATATCCGCGCGCATCTCTATGCATCGCAGATAGAGAATCCCCTTGAGTATCCTTATCTTGGAGTCCTGGTATCCGGCGGCCATACCGTCATATGCCGTGTCGACGGCTATGATGATATCTCGGTGCTCGGCACCACTATCGATGATGCGATAGGGGAGGCCTTCGACAAGGTCGCGAAGTTCTATGACCTGGGATTCCCCGGGGGCGTTGTCATCGACAGGCTCTCGCAGAGCGGCAATCCCACAGCGTTCCTCTTCCCCGGCCCTTCGCTTGATGGAGAGGAGCATCGCTATGATATGAGCTATTCAGGCCTGAAGACCGCTGTCATCAACCAGCGCATGCAGTTCCTGCAGGAAGGAGCTGCGGATACTCCTGAGAACATCGCCGCATCATTCCAGCGGCAGGCTGTAGGCATACTGATGAAGAGGGTGCGCCTGGCGCTGAAGGACACAGGTCTCACGCGCGTATCAGCAGGAGGGGGAGTCGCAGCCAACTCGCTTCTGAGGAAGGAGCTGAAGGATCTGGAGAAGGGCGGCTATACAGTGACGTTCCCATCGCTGAAGCTCTGCACTGACAACGGTGCGATGGTGGCGGGACTGGGATACAGGTATCTCTCCGACGGCATTTCCAGCGATACGCATCTGGGGGCTTCCGCTCGTGTCTCAGCATTCAAGAAGAGCTGATGGTATTCATTGCATTATAAGGAGTTGTGAAACTTTTTGATGATTTTTGGCAAATCATATTGACACAATATCCTCTATCCTTTAGTATCTCAGAGGATTCAGGAATTTGGGATGTGGTGTAACGGTAACACTGCAGATTCTGGTTCTGCCTTTGGGGGTTCGAGTCCCTCCATCCCAGAAGGGATTCCCAATGGTTCCTTCGTCTAACGGTTAGGACGGGAGATTCTCAGTCTCTAAATAGGGGTTCGATTCCCCTAGGAACTAAAGAACGGCTGTTGCAGGGCAATGCTTCTGGAGCAGCCGTTTTCTCTTGCCGCTGCAGCCTTCATCCAGCAGTGCCTTGCCCCTGCCGCCCTGCTCTGATATCATTCTGTGAGCAAACTGAATTCAGGAAGGAAAGATGATCACAGCATCCAATATATCCCTGTCTTACGGGACACAGGTCCTCTTCAAGGACGTGAACATAAAGTTCACGCCGGGAAACTGCTATGGCATAATCGGCGCCAACGGAGCAGGCAAGTCGACATTCCTAAAGATACTCTCAGGAGAGATAGAGCCTGATACAGGGGAAGTCATCATAACCCCGGGAGAGAGGATGACCGTCCTCAGGCAGGATCACTTCGCATTCAATGAATACCGGGTGATAGACACCGTAATCATGGGCTACCAGAAGCTCTACTGCGTGATGCAGGAACGCAATGCCATCTATGAGAAGGCTGACTTCACGGAGGAGGATGGCATACGGGCTGCAGAGCTCGAGAGCGAGTTCGCAGAGCTCGGGGGATGGGAGGCTGAGTCCGATGCGGCGCAGATGCTCGATGGCCTCGGGATCCCGCAGGAGATGCATGAGAAGCTGATGTCAGAGATAGAGGATAACCTCAAGGTCCGCGTGCTCCTTGCCCAGGCGCTCTTCGGCAATCCGGATATCCTCCTTCTCGATGAGCCTACGAACCACCTCGACCTCGAGTCCATCCACTGGCTTGAGGACTATCTCGAGACATTCAGCAATACGGTCATCGTCGTATCCCACGACAGGCACTTCCTCAACACCGTCTGCACGCATATCTGCGATATCGACTACGGGAAGATCCAGCTCTATGTGGGCACCTACGATTTCTGGTACATGTCATCACAGCTCGCAGCCAAGCAGCTGAAGGATGAGAAGAAGAGGAGGGAGGACAAGATCGCCGAGCTCAAGGAGTTCATCCAGCGGTTCTCATCCAATGTCGCGAAGGCGAAGCAGGCGACAAGCCGCAAGAAGCTCATCGACAAGCTCACCATCGATGATATACGCCCATCCTCAAGGAGATTCCCCTATGTGGCATTCAAGCCCAGGAGGGATATCGGGAAGAACGTGCTTGAGATAAAGAACCTCTCGAAGACGATCGAGGGGGAGAAGGTGATAGACAATCTCACACTCACCGTCAATCCCGGGGACAAGATCGCATTCGTCGGTCCCAACCACTATGAGAAGACTGTCCTCTTCCAGATACTCGCAGGCGAGATGGAGCCCGATGAGGGGACATTCACATGGGGTGTCACCACATCGCTGTCATACTTCCCCAAGGACAACTCAGGGATGTTCAGGGAGAATGAGTCCATCGCGGACTATCTCCAGCAGTTCTCGGATCAGGATGACGATACATACGTACGGTCATTCCTCGGGAGGATGCTCTTCACCGGTGATGAGGCGCTCAAGCCCTGCAACGTCCTCTCGGGAGGCGAGAGGGTGCGCGTAGTGCTTGCACGCATGATGCTGGAGGGTGCGAACTGCCTTATATTCGATGAGCCTACGTCGCATCTGGATCTTGAGGCCATCCAGGCGCTCAACAACGGCCTGATGGATTTCAAGGGGGTCGTCCTCTTCAACTCGCACGATCACCAGTTCGTCGACTCGATTGCGAACCGCATCATCGAGTTCACCCCGAAGGGGATGATCGACAGGATGATGGGATTCGATGACTACATCAATGACGAAGGCGTGAAGGAACTCAGGGCGAAAGCCTATGAGGATGTGAAGAAGGTGGTGCTCCTCTAAGATGCTCGTAGCTTGCGATATCGGCAATACGAATATAGTCATGGCTCTCTTCGACGGGGAGAGGTTCGTGGATTCCTGGCGCGTATATACCGATACCAGGAAGACGGGTGACGAATACTTCGTCGTCTTCAATGCGCTCTTCCGTGAGGGGGGAGTGCATCCGGAGATGGTCACGAGCGCCATCATATCATCCGTCGTTCCGAATATGACGCGGTCGGTGGAGAAGAACATAAAGCGCCTCTTCCGCATCGACCCGCTTGTCGTGACGCATGATGTGGCCACCGGCCTTGTGCGTGATTCGATTCCCGCTGAGCTCGGTACGGATATCCTCTCCAATCTCGCGTATGCCCACTTCGTCAAGCCGGATCAGGCTGTGATGGTCGTTGATTTCGGGACCGCCCTGACGCTCTCTGCAGTGGACAGGCAGGGCCGCGTCCTCGGCTGCTCGATAGCTCCGGGGCTCGTAACGGCTGTCAATGCGCTCTTCGGCAGCACCGCGCAGCTTCCGCAGGTCGAGCTGAAGCTTCCCGAGTCCACGATGGGGCGCGATTCGCAGCAGTCCATAAGGGGAGGCATAATGCTTGGCTACGCAGGCCTTGTAGATTCCCTGATAAGCCGCACTGAGAGCGAGATAGGGGAGAGGCTCCATGTAATCGCGACAGGAGGGCTCTCAAAGACGATATCGCCGGCAATCCCGCGCCTCGATGCCATAGACGGCCTCCATACGCTGAAGGGGCTGCGGCTCATCGCAGACCTCAATTCCTGATCATTCCTCTTCCCTGATGAAGCCATCCTCTGCTATGACGTGCTCCACGCCGTCTGCAGAGCGTGCCGTGATCACCGTCGTATCCGATCCTATGGGTATCGAGAGCGTCACGAGGGAATCGTTCGCATTCCGCCTGGCCTCATCCGTTCTCAGGCTCTCGGGCCTCGGTCCGCCCACGGTAAGCGAGATCCCTCTCATCCTGTCCCATTCCGGTATTGCGAAGATATCCATGCATGATGCCGCATTGCTCTCCTCTGCGATCGACAGCTCCGAAAGCACCCCTGCCTCGCTGTCCTGCTGAAGGTAGAGAGAAAGGAGCCTTGCAGTCTCATCGTCTGCCGAGAAATCAGTCATGCGCCCTTTCTCGAACCGCACCGACAGCGAGCGCACGATGCGGCCGAAGAGCATGAACGGGCGGGTGGCTGTGATATATCCGTCGGCAGAGCCTTTCGCTGCAGCACGGAATATATCCGAGGAGAAGATGTAGGGTATGAATGTACGCCCGTTCCCAAGTCTGTGTATCGTTGATGTGAATTCCGATCCGGGGAGGAACGAGAACGAGATATCAGTTCCCTCATCATCCTGTATGCGGCAGTCAGCAAGCGCAAGGGAATTGAGCCTGTCCGTCTCATAGACAAGCATCTCCTCATCGCTTCTGCGTGCATCCAGATAGTCATCCTCTCCCAGGGAGAGCAGGTCGGAGACAAGCGATGCTGCAAGGGAGGTGGCCGCATCCTCATCGATGGCATGTCCCCATGCTGCGGACGGCACCGGCGCTACTGCGAACGGAACCGATGGATCCGGCATATCAAGCGGAGCTGAGAGGTGGCGGAATGCCTGGAGCTCGGGTGCAGTATACAGCTTCCCGCTCTCGGCTTTCCCCGGTTCCCTGTAGACAGGAAGGTAGAGAAGGGCAGTGGCCTTCCTGCCGATCGGATAGTCAGCGGCGGCCTCCTCCGTCTCCGTTATCCTTCCGTTCTCGATGCTCAGTATATACGTGCCGTTGCCCGTTATCTCCCTTGCCTTCCTTGCGATGAGATGGGCAAAGGCATTGTTCTCATCCTCTGTGTTTATGGAGAGCACATCGCCCTCCCTCAGCGAGAGCGCACGGCGGATTATGACATCCGCATACCTTTCCATGAAGATATCCATAGCAGCGATTATAGCCTCAGATCGGGATAATTCCAATTCACATTCCTGCACATGGATCCATCTGGACTATCAGCGGTATACCTCATTCCTTCCTATATATGCGCTGGGATAGCAATCGGCAATAGACAGAGGGATGCTGTCTCCGAAAAGGTGTCCCCGGGGGCGGCCGGGAAACTGGCTGCCCCTTCCATCTGCCGCTGATTTATGGGATATTCCCATTTATGGGACGTGTTCTATCCATTCTTGCAGCCATCATGCTTTCAGCAGCTGCCGTATCCGCAGCAGCTGTCGATTACTCCGATCCTTCATCCTGGGCATACTTCGGCATAGGGGAAGGGAAGGAGGCCGATCTCTTCATCATATGCCCCACCGTGGATATGGGCCTCGATGGAGAGGACAATATGGATATGGATGATGAGAAGACCAGGGCTTCGTTTACCGGTGCGCTCAATATGGAGAGGGGGATATATGAGGATGAATGCACCATGTATGCTCCATTCTACCGCCAGATGACATTCCCCGTATTCGCAGAGGAGAGATCGACGGAAGGGCCTTGGCTGGATATCGCATATGAGGATATAAGCGCGGCATTCGCATACTACATGGAGAACCTGAATGATGGCCGTCCGATTATCCTTGCAGGATTCTCACAGGGAGCGCAGCTCGCCCTGATGCTGCTGGAGGAATACTCAGCTGTCCCCGGCTTCCTTGACAGCCTCATCGCCGCATACTGCATGGGCTGGCGCGTCACAGAGGATTACCTTGCCTCCAATCCCGCTCTGCGGATGGCTGAAGGGGAGTGCGATACCGGAGTCATCGTCTCGTTCAATACAGAGTCCCCTGGGACCAGGGATTCAATCATAGTCCCTGAGGGTGTCAGGACAGCCGGCATCAACCCGCTCTCCTGGAGGTGTGACAGCACTCCGGCAGGGAAGGAGGAATGCATAGGTGCCTGCTTCACCGATTACTCTGGCTCGGTCGTTTCGGAGATCCCTTATCTCACCGGTGCCTACCTGGACCCGGAGCGCGGCACGCTCAAGGCCGTGGATATCGATCCGGATGATTACACCGGCCCTCTCTTCCCTGATGGCGTGTATCATCTCTATGACTACCAGTTCTTCTTCCGCAATCTGGAGGAGAACGTATCCCGGAGGACTGAGGCATGGCTTCTGAGCCATGAATGATATAATAAATATATAGTAAATATATTTATATAATATCAATATTGCGTAGAATATCCATGCATATGATAGTCAGTATCATTTCCCACCGCCACGCGTCGGAGCATTATTCCGCCCCAGGTACTAGGAATCAACGCTGATTTTGCATATAGTCATGTTATCATCGATATAACCAAGGAGGGCTCTATGGGAAAGCTGACTCTCATAAAGAACGCCAAGGCAATCGTTACCTGCGACAGCAGCGATAGCGTCTTTCTCGATTCCGATATCCTGATCGATGGACCTGCCATCGTCGGTATCGGACACGGCCTCGAGTGCTCTCCTGATGAGACGATCGATGCCTCCGGCAAGTTCATCTATCCCGGACTTGTGAACACCCACCATCATTTCTTCCAGACGTTCGTAAGGAACCTGAAGACGATCGACTATCCGAACATGACGGTGCCGGAATGGCTGGACAGGATCTACAGGATTTTCCAGAGAGTGGATTCCGATGTGATCTTCTACTCATCCCTCACAGCATTCGCCGATCTGATCAAGCACGGCTGCACGACGGCATTCGACCATCAGTACTGCTATACATCCGCTACAGGGAAGACCCCTGTGGACAGGCAGATGGAAGCCGCCTCGATGCTTGGCATACGCTATCATGCGGGACGCGGCACGAATACGCTTCCACGCGAGAAGGGGAGCACGATGCCCGAGAACATGCTGGAGACCACCGATGAGTTCCTCTCCGACTGCGACCGCCTCATCTCGCTCTACCATGATCCGTCCCCGTTCTCGATGCATCAGATCGTCATGGCTCCCTGCCAGCCGATGAACTGCTACAGGGAGACATTCATAGAGACAGTGAGGATGGCAAGGGAGAGGAAGGTGTTCATGCATACCCATCTCGGCGAGGGGGAATGCGATATAATCCAGGACCGCTGGGGCAAGCGCACGCTCGACTGGTGCGAGGAGATAGGCTTCGCCGGTCCTGATGTGTGGTATGCCCACTGCTGGGAGCTCTCGATGGATGAGTTCAGGAGGATGGCAGAGGCAGGTACAGGTGTCAGCCACTGCCCGGCGCCGGCGGTGCTCGGCGGCTTCCCGATAATCCCGATCGGTCAGATGCTCAGCGCAGGGGTGAATGTCAGCCTCGGTGTGGACGGCTCCGCAACAAACGATGGCTCCAGCCTTCTTGATACCATACGCCTTGCCTATGCGATGCAGTGCTACTTCAGCAAGGAGCGCGGTGGCTCGCCATCTTCGTACGATATCCTGAAATGCGCAACCGTGGGTGGTGCCAGGACACTCGGCAGAAGCGATATAGGCTCGCTTGAGGCAGGGAAGGGTGCCGATCTCTTCATGATCGATGCCGAGGCGCTGGAGCTTACGGGCACGGAGCACGATCCCCGCAGCCTCATTGCACGCGCAGGTGTCACAGGACCTGTCCACATGACCATGATAAACGGCCGCGTCGTATACCGTGACGGACGGCTCCAGGGAGTTGATGAGTCAGCTCTCAGGCGCGAGGGCGAGGCTGTCTGCACACGTGTGCTAAGGGAGCCATGCGAGGCATTCCACGATCTGATCTGAAACACCTTTAGGAGGATTATATGAAGCGTATACTGGCAGTTCTTTCCGTATTCGTCCTCTCGCTCTCCATTCTCGCAGCAGGCGGGAGCGGTGAGGCCGCCAAGGATGATCCCATTGATTCGATGGCCCTCATCCTTTCCGGCCCGGCAAATGACCAGGGGTGGAATGCGGTTGCAGTAGCGGGGCTTGAGGCTACGGCTGAGCAGTTCGGACTTGAGACCACGATCATGGAGAATGTCTCAATCGCAGACTCCGAAGCAGCCTACAGGCAGCTTGCGGCTGAAGGGTATGACATCGTCATCGGACACGGCTACCAGTATGGTGAGCCTGCCGCTGCGGTCTCTCATGAGTTCCCTTCGAAGTATTTCCTTGCCACTGAATCGGATTCCTATTCCGATAACGCGGCATCCTATGTGATGGCCTGCGAGCAGGGTGCATACATCATGGGCATCCTCTGCGCAGGGATGTCAGAGAGCGGCACTATCGGTGTCATCGGAGGCTTCGAGCAGCCATCGATCATCAAGGAGGTCGAGGCATTCAAGCTTGCGGCGGCCACGGTCAATCCGGACATCAACGTGATGAGCATCTACATCAACTCATTCACGGATACAAACCTCGGATATGAAGCTGCGATGACGATGATCAACCACGGCGCGGACGTGATCTACCAGGTCGCGAACCAGGCAGGCAACGGCGCTATCATCGCATGCTCCGAGAAGGGCGTCTACTGCTGCGGCAATTCCTATGACCAGAATTCCATCGCTCCTGACTATGTGCTCTCATCCACGATCTACAACATGGATCAGGTGATGAAGACAGCTGTCTCCTCCATCCTGGATGGGACATTCACGGGCGGAGTATACAACCTCGGCATGGACAAGGGCGTCGTTGAGATCGCTCCGTACCACAGCCTTGATTCCGTCATACCTGCGGATCTCAAGGACCTCGTTTCGGAGACCGTCGAGGCCATCACCTCAGGCGAGCTCCAGGTACCTGTCATAGCAGAGGCATCGAAGTGATGCAGGAGGCAGGCCATGACCTGCCTCTCGCTTTTGAAGGGGAGGGATGTTCCTCCTCTCCTTTCCAGGGGATCTGATGGAAGCTGTTCTTACGATGAGGCATATTTCGAAATCCTTCTTCGGAGTGCCTGCAGACGATGATATCGATTTCGATGTGCGCAAGGGCGAGATACATGCCCTGCTTGGCGAGAACGGAGCCGGCAAGACAACGCTGATGAACATCCTATACGGGATATATGAGGCGGATGGCGGCGAGATCCTGTGGAAAGGCGGCAGAGCGGAGTTCCGCTCGCCGCGGGATGCGATAGAGCGCGGCATAGGGATGGTGCATCAGCACTTCACTCTCGTGGGGCGGCTCACCGTCTCCGAGAACATAACGCTCGGGCTGAAGTCCAGGGGCTATCCTTTCACGGACAGGGCATACCTGGATAAGAAGCTTGAGGAGATCAGCGCGCGCTATGGCCTTCCGATAGAGCCCGGGAAGAGGATCTCGGAGCTCTCTGTTGGAGAGCAGCAGAGGGTGGAGATAATGAAGCTCCTGTACAGGGAGGCTGAGCTCCTGATCCTCGACGAGCCCACGGCAGTGCTCACTCCCGGGGAGACTGAGGAGTTCTTCCGTGTGCTCCGGCGCCTCAGGTCAGACGGGCGCTCCGTCATAATCATCACGCACAGGATACCGGAGGTCATGGAGATAGCGGACAGGGTCACCGTGCTCCGCGACGGACGGAAGGTATGCACCGAGGAGATCGGGAATGTCACCGAGGAGAAGCTCTCCTCCTATATGATAGGACGCCAGCTGAGGCATATAGAGCGGCAGGCTGCCGCTGCCGGCGGCATAGGATTCTCGATAAGGGGCCTTTCCATGGAAGAGGGCGGGATCCCGCTCATCTCCGATCTCTCTCTTGATATCGCAGAAGGGGAGATACTCGGCATCGCCGGTGTCGACGGCAACGGGCAGAAGCCCCTGGCTGAGGCGATAGTCGGCATAAGGCAGTATGGATCAGGCACGATGTCCCTCCGTTCAGCATCCCTTGACGGCATGAGCGTCGAGGAGCGCAAGCGGCTGGGGATAGGGTACATATCCGATGACAGGCATCATGATGGCCTCATCATGGATATGAGCCTTGAGGAGAACATGCTGCTCCGCTCTGACAGGAGCGGCTTCATAAGGAAAGGCTTCATAGATTTCCAGAAGCTCAGGAAGGAGACGGAGAGGACAGTGGAGCGCTTCGCGATAAAGACACACTCCGTCGATATGCCTGTACGCCTTCTCTCCGGTGGCAACCAGCAGAAGCTGATACTGGGGCGAGAGATATACAGCGGAGTGCATCTCGTGATCGCATTCCAGCCCACGCGTGGCCTGGATATAGGGGCATCCGAGTCAGTCAGGGAGCTCCTGCTCTCATACCGCTCACAGGGCTGCTCCGTGCTCCTGATCTCCGCTGATCTCGAGGAGATATTCTCGATAAGCGACAGGATAGCGGTAATGCATGGAGGCAGGATAATGGGCACTGTCAGCAATGACGGGCATGCGGATATGACGGAGATCGGCCTGATGATGGCAGGAAAGGAGATGAACGCATGAAGCAGCGGCAATCCAGCATCGCATCGGTGGCAGCCATAGCTGCGGCGACCATCATCTTCTCCCTTCTGATGATAGCGCTTTCGGGAAGCGGACTCACCGCAGCTCTCAAGGGATTCGCCAGAGGCGCATTCGGCAGCAGCTACTCGATTGCGGAGGTCCTCGTCAAGGCGGTTCCCCTCACGCTCTGCGCGCTGAGCGTGGCATGCGGCTTCTACAGCGGATTCACGAATATCGGGGCTGAGGGGCAGTTCTACATCGGCGCGGTTGCAACGACATGCATCGGGATGTACCTGCCGTTCCTTCCGGGTCCCCTCCTCATACTCCTTTCGCTCATCCTGGGCTTCGCCGCAGGAGGCATCTGGGCTGCGGTCCCGGGCTGGCTGAAGGCACGCTTCGGGATATCGGAAGTGATAAACACCCTGATGTTCAACTATATCGCCATCGGCATCGTCGGCATACTGCTGCAGACCGTGCTGAAGGATCCCAAGGCATTCTTCCCTGTATCATCATATATGCCGGAGGGCATGTGGCTTCCACGGATCATTCCCGGCACAAGGCTGCACGCTGGGCTGGTGATAGCGCTCCTCTCAGCTGCTTTCATCTACATCTTCATATGGCGAACATGGCCGGGCTTCAGGATAAGGGCTGTCGGAAGCAACAGCCGTGCATGCAGATGCGCCGGCATCGGCGTCGGCAGCAGCATAATGCTCTCCTCGCTGCTCTCCGGAGGATTCGCGGGAATAGCAGGATCGGTCGAGATAATGGGGCTCCAGCACAGGCTCCTTGACGGGATGTCTCCCGGCTACGGCTATCTTGCCATAGTCGCCTCCCTTCTCGGAGGCAGCAACCCCTTCGGCATCATAGCAGCCTCGATAGGCATTGCGGCAATACAGGTAGGGGCCCAGGGCATGCAGCGCTCTGCAGGCGTGCCCACCGCGATATCGAACATAATCCTCGGAGGCGTTGTGCTCCTGATACTCCTCCGTCCGATGATCATGAAAGCCATTGGAGGGAAGGCCCATGACTGATACTCTGTCCCTTATAGCATCATTCGCGTCATCCGCGCTGAGGCAGGCTGCCCCGCTGTCGCTGGCAGGGCTCGGGGTGGCATATGCCGAGAAGGCCGGGATACTCAACATAGGAGAGGAGGGCATAATGCTCGGCGGAGCATTCGCCGGCTTCATCACGGCATACTTCACCGGAAGCCTGGCGCTAGGCATCCTCGGCGGTGCAGCAGGTGGCATCGTGATATCGATGATACATGCATTCCTCAGCATCAAGGCGAAGGCCAACCAGACGATATCCGGTCTTGCCCTGAACTTCTTCACGCTCGGGCTGACAAGCTTCCTCTTCCTGCTGGCCTTCGGCCAGGGCTCATCCCTGCCGAGCATAGCCAACCTCAAGCCGGTGGCGATCCCCATCCTCTCTTCGATCCCGTTCATAGGGGAGGTCCTCTTCCGCCAGAACGTGCTCGTCTACGTGCTCTATATCGCCATCGCAGCCTTCTCCGTCTTCTTCTACCGCACCGAGTGGGGGATAAGCCTCACGGCAGTCGGGGAGAATCCGCAGGCCGCGGACAGTGCAGGGATAAACGTATACAGGACACGGTACCTGGCATGTCTCGTGAACGGTATCTTCGGCGGTCTCGGAGGATGCTTCATAACCCTCGGGCAGCTTGGGTATTTCCAGGAGGATATAGTATCCGGAAAGGGATACATAGCGCTTGTCGCGGTCATACTCGGACGGCACAACCCGATCCTCATATTCCTCTCTGCAGCGATGATAGGGCTTGCCGAATCCCTGCAGTTCTCCATGCAGGCCATGGGAGTGCAGCTGCCGTCGCAGGCATTCTCGATGCTGCCGTACGTCGTTGCCGTCATAGTCCTTCTCTTCTCGATCGGGAGGAGCACGACACCGGCAGCCGTCGGCATACCATATGAGCGTGACAAGCGCTGAACGGCCATGAATACCGCGCTGTTGTCTATTGACACTCGCACGACCTTTGTGTAACGTATTGCACGTTGATTGCGTGCGACTGTGGTATAATGGCTATTACCTCAGCCTTCCAAGCTGAAGATGCGGGTTCGATTCCCGTCGGTCGCTTCCGGCTCCCTGGATGGGAGCCTTTGCTTTGATTGCGCCTTGCAATCAATGAGCGTTTGCGAATATCATGCACATGCCTGGAGGGAACGCCACAGGCAGGAACAGGGAGATAGTCCCTGCATGGAGAATCGATCATATTTTCAACGGAGGATCCGGTATGGGAGAGCGTGGTGAGGTATTCTCGACGAAGCTGGTCAGGAATGACAGGACTTACTTCTTCAATGTGAAGGAGAACATCTATGGGGATCTCTTCCTCAATATCGTGGAGTCAAGGCCGACCGATACAGAGGGGCGGTACCTCAGGCAGTCTGTCCTTGTCTATCAGGAGGATATGGGGGAATTCATAAAGGAGTTCCAGAAGTCCATTGATTTCATAAGGATGCATGGCACGCGCAGACCTCCCCGCTCCTCGATGCAGCGCAGGAGCTATTCGCCGGAAAGGGAAGGGAACAAGTCAGAGGAGTGATGGGGTATCGTCCTCTTCCTTCACCGTGAATGTCATGCGCTCGATCGGAGATGGCCCCAGGATTGCGATGGCCCGTCTGTGCTCGCGAGTGGGATAGCCCTTGTGATGGCGGTATCCGTATTCCGGCCATTTCGCATCGCAGAGCATCATGATCCTGTCCCGCTCTGTCTTGGCGAGTATCGATGCAGCCATGATCTCCGGTATCTCCGCATCCCCCTTGACGATGGCGCGGCATCTCCACGGCACATCGGGCTTCCTGTTGCCATCGGCCAGCAGGATGTCGAACGGATGCATCGAGTGCACCTTCTCGGCAGAGCGCCTCATCGCCCAGAGCGATGCCTGCAGTATGTTCACCTTGTCTATCACCTTGTGGCTCATATGCGTCACAGCCCATGCCACGGCCCTCTGCTTTATGATCAGCGCGGCCTCATCGCGTTCCTTCCCGGTCATCTTCTTCGAATCGTCAAGCAGCGAGATGGGGAAATCCGGCGGGAGTATCACCGCGGCGGCCGTCACGGGACCTGCAAGCGGACCGCGTCCCGCCTCATCCGTTCCGCAGACCACGCCCATATCCTCATCCTCCAATTCCAATAAAAGCCCTTTCTCTGCCATAGCCTAGGATGCTATAATCGGCAGGAAACTCTTTCAAGGAGGGGACGCCTTGTTCCTGAAATCCCTAGACATATACGGCTTCAAGAGCTTTGCGGACAGGACGCACATAGATTTCTCGGGCGGCATCACGTCCCTCCTGGGGCCGAATGGATGCGGCAAGTCCAATATCGTCGATTCCATAAAGTGGGTCCTCGGAGAGACCAGCACAAGGTCGCTCAGGGCAGGGAAGATGGAGGACGTCATCTTCAACGGCACGGATACGCGCAAGCCCATGCCTTTCGCGGAAGTCACGCTGACGATAGACAACTCGCTGCATCAGCTTCCGACTGAGGTTCCGGAGATCTCGATAAGGCGCCGCTACTTCAGGACAGGTGAGAGCGAGTATTTCCTCAATGGCCAGAAGTGCCTGAAGAGGAACATAATGGAGCTCTTCTTCGATACCGGAGTCGGCAAGAGCGCCTATTCCATCCTCGAGCAGGGCAAGATCGACCAGATACTCTCCACGAAGCCTGAGGACAGGAGGTATCTCTTCGAGGAGGCCGCCGGGATATCCCGCTACAAGGAGCAGTGCCACAGCGCGGAGCTTGATCTCGAGAAGACGGCGCTGAATATAGATGACATAACACGTTCCTACAATGAGGCTCGCCGTGCATGCGACAGGTCGCGCAGCCAGGCAGAGAAGGCGAAGAAGGCAAGGGAGCTGCAGCAGAGAGGCTTCGATCTTGATGTGAAATACCACCTCGCCCGCATCCGCAGCTTCACGCTCCTCAAGGAGGAGAGGATGAGGAGGAAGGCCAAGGCCGGCGAGGAGATGGAGAGGCTCAAGGCTCTCATCGCTGATCTGGAGGAACGCATCTCGCAGATGCAGGAGAAGTCAAGGGAGGAGAACCAGGCCCTGTACCGTGAGACGGTCGATATCGGGAAGATAGAGAATGGGATACAGCTCGCGGAGGAGCAGATAAGGATCTATACGGAGAATTTCCAGAGCGCATCGATCCGCCTGAAGGACGCCGATGACAGGATAGCGGCGATACAGGGCGCCATAGACAGGGCTGCAGACGATCTCGTCGATTTCGAGGATCTCATCGCCGACAAGGCAGAGAGGGTGGAGGAGGAGGCAAGGCAGATCTCTGCTATAATCTCGCTGCAGGAGGAGAGGAAGCTCCGGATAGAGGCCTTTGAGAAGGAAGCTGAGGAACGTGAAAGGCGCAATGACGAGCTTGACGGATGCCTTCTGCGTCTTACGGAGGAGCTTAAGGGAGTCATAGAGGATCTGATTGCCGAGGTCGATGCCAATACGGATACCGCATATACCGCAGAGCGGCGCAGCGGCGCGGAGAATGCATTCCGCGCGAAGGCGGAGGAGGCTCTCTCGTATCTAAGCGGCCGCATCTCGTTCCTGTCAGGACTGGAGAGCAATGCGCTCATCTCGAAGGATATCGCTGAAAAGGACTTCTCTGAAGCCTCCTCCATGATATCGGAGCTCATAGCCCTATTCTCCGCATACAAGGCTTCCATCCCGCCGATCGTGGACAGCCTGCTGTCGCAGGAAGGCCTCATAAGCCGCAAGAGGGATATCGAGAGGAGGGAAGAGGCCGCAAGGCGCGAGATCGAGGAGAACAGGAACGCGATACGCACAGCCAGGGAGAATGTGCAGATGCTGCGGCGTGATGTCGAGTCATACTCCACGGCCCTGGAGCAGCAGAGGGAGCATCACAGATCCCTCATCTCCGACCTTGAGGCTGCGAAGCGGTCCGCAGCCTCGCTGGGAGCATCCATAGAGGAGAAGAAGGCGGATCTCGAGCGCGAGATATCCTCCTCGGAGAAGGACAGGAGCGATGTCTCGCTGTTCATGGACAGGATAAGGGAGGCGGAGAGCAGGAAAGGGGAGCTTGCCGCAGAGCATGCGAGGCGCTCTGCCGGGCAGAAGGCGCTTTCAGAGAGCGCAGCTGCCACCGCTGCAGAGGTAGGGAACCTGCGGAAGGAGAAGGATGAGGCATTCGATGCCTACACAGAGGCATCGAGGATATCCTCTGAGCAGGGCGCATACCTCTCCACCACTGATCAGTACCTGCAGGATGTATCAACCGATTTCTTCAGCAAGTACTCCAGGAACCTCGGCGAGTTCCAGCGAATCATGGAGGAAGAGGAGCTTCCCGATGATACGCTGCTGCTTAATGAGCTGAACGAGGTCAACAGGCAGATAGAGCAGCTCGGCACCGTCAACTACATGGCAGAGGATGACTACAATGCAGCGAAGGAGCAGTTCGATTTCTATTCCAAGCACCTCGAGGACCTGAACAGGGCCAAGGCCGATCTCGAGAAGGTCCTTGAGGAGATCCAGGACAAGGCGAAGGAGCTCTTCATGGATACCTATCAGGAGATAGATACGAACTTCCAGGCCATGTTCACCCGCCTCTTCGGCGGAGGCGTGGCCCACCTTACGCTTGATGATCCCGAGAATGTCCTCACGTCCGGCATCGACATCATCGCGCAGCCGCCAGGCAAGAAGCCTGCGCGCCTCTCGCTCCTTTCCGGCGGAGAGAGGACGATGACCGCTGTGGCGCTGCTCTTCGCCACCTTCCAGGTCAAGCCATCCCCGTTCTGCATACTCGACGAGCTTGATGCCGCGCTGGATGACAAGAACATCGGCTACTTCCTCTCTGTCCTCGATGACTTCGGGCAGAAGAGCCAGTTCATCATCATCACGCACAACAAGCACACCGTCACCGGCTCTGAGACGCTCCTTGGCGTCACGCAGATGGAGGCGGGTGTCTCCACGACGGTGAGCTACAGGCTCGACCGCATCGAGGGCAAGCCTGTCATACTGAACGATGATGATGCCGTAGTCGACTTCGATTCGGAAGGGAGGGCCCGGCAGTGAGTGCATCCTGCGCACTGCAGCCCCCTGCAGGGCTGCTCTCAAGTTGACAGCGGATCCTCTATATTGTATAAGCTATAAGGCTGATTCTGGTACGGAAAACGATGTTTGACAGTATTGCGACGAAATTCACAGGTATTATGAGGACTCTCTCCGGAAAGGGGAAGATCTCGGAGAAGAACGTAAGGGATGCCGTTGAGGAGATCAAGGAGGCACTGCTTGATGCTGATGTCAATCTCCGTGTCGTGCGCCGTTTCGTCAATTCCACTCTCGAGGAGGCCCTCGGCGAGAAGGTCCTCGCATCTGTCAATCCAAGCCAGCAGTTCACGAAGATCGTCTATGACAGGATGGTTGCCCTCCTCGGAGGGGATGAGGATACATCACTCTCGCTCAAAGGCAGGGATGCGACATCGGTCATACTCCTGATGGGCCTTCAGGGCTCCGGCAAGACGACAGCTGCGCACAAGCTCGCATACCGCCTGAAGAAGGACGGAAGGAACGTGATGCTTGTTGCGGCCGACCTCGTGCGTCCCGCAGCCATCACGCAGCTCCAGGTGCTCGGGGAGAAGGTCGGGGTGCCTGTATTCACGCTGCCGGGAGAGAAGGATCCGGCACGCGTTGCAGAGGCGGCTATATCCAGGGCAAAGCACGATCTTATAGACACAGTCATAATCGATACATCCGGGCGCATGCATCTTGACGAGACGCTGATGGAGGAGATCCAGAGGGTCGCAAGGGTATCCAGGCCGGATGAAACGCTCTTCGTGGCGGACGCCATGACGGGACAGAGCGCTGTCGATATCACGAAGGAATTCGAGGAGAAGGTCGGGATATCCGGTGTCATCCTCACGAAGTTCGATTCCGATACGCGCGGCGGTGCGGCCCTCTCCCTGCGTTCCGTTGTCGGCAAGCCTATCAAGTTCATAGGCACCGGGGAGAAGATGGATGATCTCGAGGTCTTCCATCCGGAGCGCATCGCAACGCGTATCCTCGGCATGGGCGATGTCGTATCGCTTGTCGAGAAGGCACAGGAGCAGTTCGACGAGAAGGAAGCAGAGCGCCTGAAGAGGAAGATGGAGAAGAACACCTTCGATCTCCAGGACTACCTCGACCAGCTCGAGGCGCTCAGGAAGATGGGCTCTGCAGACAAGCTTCTTGAGATGATCCCCGGAGCGAAGGGGAATATCAGCGAGGAGGACCTGCATCTGGAAGAGCTGGAGAGGGAGAAGGCGATCATCCGCTCCATGACCCGCTTCGAGAGAGGCAACTATATGGTCATCGGTCCTTCCAGACGCAAGAGGATCGCAAAGGGGTCGGGAACTTCCGTAGCGGAGGTCAACAGGCTCCTGAAGAAATTCGAGAAGACACGCCTTATGATGAAGAAGGTGATGACGAATAAGAAATTACAGGCTTCAATGCTTAAGCAGTTAGGCATGTAGCTTCCAAGCAGTATAAGGAGAGAACCGTGAGCACAACAATGAGACTCAAGCGCTTTGGCACGAAGAAGAGACCTTACTACAGGGTAGTTGTCCAGGACAGCCGCCTTGCAGCTTCCTCGAAGACGATCGACGAGGTCGGGACATACCGTCCGATCGAGGCCGAGAACCAGATCACCCTCGATGAGGGCAAGGTCAGGGAGTGGCTCGGAAAGGGAGTCACTGTATCCCCGACAGTAAAGGACCTCCTCAATTCCCAGGGTATCCAGATCAGCCGCACCCAGAACTGATTCCGGGAGGCACTATGGAGAAGGAACTTGTGGAGTTTATGGTCAGGAGCCTTGTCGACCAGCCTGATGAGGTGACTGTGAATGTCATCGAGGGGGAGAAATCAACCATACTCGAGCTTCACGTCGCAGAGGGCGATATCGGCAAGGTGATCGGCAAGCAGGGGCGCATCGCCAAGGCTATAAGGACAATCCTCTCGGCTTCGGCGACACGCGACGGTAAGCGTGCCGTTCTGGAGATCCTCGACTGATGGAAGGGCTTCTCTCGACCGCCACGATCGGGAAGGCACATGGCGTCAACGGCTTTCTGAGGGTCTACTCGCTTTCAGGTGAGTATGGCCATCTGAGGAAGCTCAAGGAATGCATCGTGCGTTTCCCTGACGGAACGGAGAAGCCTCTTTCCGTATCTGCGGTTTCATCCCAGGGAAGCCTTTTCCTGATGCGGTTCTCGGGCTATGAGACACCCGAGAGCGCCCGTATGCTGTCAGGCGCGACGATCCGTGTCAGGCGCAGCGATGCCAACAGGCTCAGGGAAGGCGAGTTCTATGTCGCTGACCTCTACGGCCTTGCAGTCGTATGCGGAGGGGAGACGGTAGGGACTGTCCGCAGCACGTCCGAAGGCTCCCAGGCCCTGATGCTCCACATAGAGCATGACGGGCATGAATACCTTGTACCCTATCTTCCGGTATTCCTTTCGCGTCCTGATTTCAGCAGCGGGACGATCGAGCTCCGCATGAAGGAGCTTCTGGATCTATGAGGATCACAATACTCACCCTCTTCCCGGAGATGGTGGAGCCGTTCTTCCGTTCATCCATCATGAAGCGCGCTGTGGATAAGGGGATCGTGCAGTACAGGATAATCGATTTCCGAAGCTATGCAGAAGGTGTCCATATGAAGGCAGACGACCTTCCGTATGGAGGAGGCGCCGGCATGGTGATAATGCCAGAGCCGCTCTCCCGTGCCCTCATCGATGCAGGAGCGGAGGGAAAGCGCGTCATATTCCCGACGCCGTCGGGGAAGCCTCTTACCGAGAAGTATGCCGCCTCGCTTGCCGCAGAGGATGAGCTTTTCATCATATGCGGGCACTATGAGGGGATAGACCAGCGTGTGATAGATACATTCGTTACCGATGAGATAACGATCGGGGATTATGTGCTGTCGGCAGGGGAGACTGCCGCCCTCGTCATCATCGATGCCTTCTTCCGCCTGATCGATGGCGTGATAGCTCCGGAGAGCCTTGAGGATGAGAGCTTCAATGACGGGCTCCTGGAATATCCCCAGTATACGCGTCCGCCTAGGTATTGCATGAAAGACGTGCCTGATGTATTATTAACCGGTCATCATGGCCATATTACCCGATGGCGATGCATGAAGCGGCTGGAGAAAACGATGCTGAACCGGCCGGATCTGCTCTCTGATGCCTCTCTCAGCATCGATGAGCGGAGAACATTATTGTCAATACTTGATTCTGAAGATAAGAGGACTTGTCAGAGATGGATATTATCAGAGCTGTAGAAGCAAAGCAGATGAAAGAGAATGCCGAGAACTTCAATATCGGCGATACAGTACGCGTCTCATACCGTATTGTTGAGGGAACAACTGAGAGAATCCAGGTTTTCGAGGGAATCGTGATCGCCAAGAACAACACCGGCATCAGGAGGACATTCGTTGTCCGCAAGATCAGCTACGGTGTAGGCGTCGAGAGGATCTTCCCGATGCACTCCCCGAGGATCGAGGGTGTCGAGGTCGTCAGGAGAGGACGCGTCAGAAGGGCGAAGCTCTACTATCTCCGCTCACGCGTCGGAAAGGCGGCGAAGGTCCCAGAGCTTCTCACGAAGAAGAACGCATAACGGAAACGGCAGGTTTTACCTGCCGTTTATCTTTCGCATTCATTCTGGTAGAATCGAAGTATGTCAAGCAGAAAACCACTAAGGAAGCAGGGCGGCGGGGACAGACGCCAGAAGCGCAGGAAGGGCAGGGAGGCCATCTCTGGATTCTCCACGCTCAATCAGGTTGCAGGGGTGCCCAAGCCAAGGGAGCATCACTCATCGCTTCCCGTCACCGTTCCGGGCCCGATCGCTGAACCCCATCCGAAGTGCGTGTACTGCGGTGAGGAGATCGAGAGCATCGCGTCGGCGTTCACCGCGCCCGATGGAGGCTACGCCCATTTCGACTGCGTGCTCGGCCGCATCAGGGAAAGCGAGAAGCCGAAGGAAGGCGAGACTGTATCATATATCGGCTGCGGCCGCTTCGCGCTCATAGCCCGGAAAGAGGACGGGGGATTCACCATCATCAGGGAGATCCCCTATGAATCAGCCGAATCCGTACGTGCCATGAAGGAGTATGTAAGCTCGCTCCGCAAGGAGGCTCAATGAGGGCGATGCTCCCTGGATCATTCGATCCGCCCACTCTCGGCCATGTTAATCTCATCAGGCGCGCCGCGGCTCTCTTCGATGAGCTTCATGTCGTGGTTGCCGACAATATAGCGAAGGAATCGCTCTTCACTGCAGAGGAGCGGGTGGCGCTGCTGCGCGCATCGCTTCCTGATTCAGGGAATATCGTCTATGCGATCCATGACGGGCTCACCGTGGATTACGCGAGGCGTGAGTCCATCGCAGTGATGGTACGTGGAGTCAGGGCGCTCGGGGACTTCACATATGAGTTCGAGCTTGCGATGACCAACAAGGCGATATACCCTGAGATCGAGGTCATGTTCCTCCCGACCGATCCGAGGTACTTCCTCATACGCTCATCCCAGATAAAGGAGCTTGCGGCCTTCGGCGCTGATTTCTCCGGCATGGTGACGCCTCCGGTGCTTGAGGCAATGAGAAGGAAATTCCCTGGCATTGCAATGAAATAGGATGCAGGAGACGATCCATGTGCGTTTTTCTGCATTTTGTCTATTGACTAATGATTCCGTTTTCTGTTTAATACTCATGTTTCATGGAGAGGTTCCCGAGCGGTCAAAGGGGGCAGACTGTAAATCTGTTGGCTTAGCCTTCGAAGGTCCGAATCCTTCTCTCTCCAGAATACCACCTCCCTTACCGGGAGGTTTTTTATTCAGAGGTGCGCCATGTTCTACGATAAAGGCCTTAGGTTCTCATGCCGGATGTGCTCCTACTGCTGCTCAGCAGAGCCTGGATATGTCTATCTCACGAAGGATGACATCGAGGCCGCATCAGGTGCCCTCGGATGCAGCTTCGATGAGTTCATCCGCCGCTACTGCAGGCTTGTCGATTTCGGATCCTACTCCCTGGTATCCCTCCTGGAGCGTGCTGACTATGACTGCATATTCCTCTCGGATAAAGGCTGCGCGATATACTCCGCGCGCCCGCTGCAGTGCAGGACATATCCGTTCTGGAGGAATGTACTTGAGTCAGAGGAGAGCTGGAAGAGGGAGGCTGAGAGCTGCCCCGGGATAGGGAAGGGGGAGATCATACCCCGAAGCGTCATCGAGAAAAGGCTCAAGGAAGGGGAAACACCTCCGTATATGATCATCAGGAAATGACGATTGTGCCGTTTGATGCTATATTCTAGAACGGAGCTTCCCATTGCCTATATTCACTGATAGCACGATAAACTCAATCAAGGCGCGCCTCACGATGTCCGAGGTTGTCCAGTCATACATCCCTGTCGTGACGAGAAGCGGACGCAGCTGGGCGAAGTGCCCGTTCCATGGCAACGGCAATGAGCGCACCCCGTCCTTCGCCATAAACGACAAGGACGGATTCTACCACTGCTTCGGCTGCGGTGAATCCGGTGATATGTTCACCTTCGTCGAGAAGATGGACCATGTGGGCTTTGCGGAGGCTGTCGAGATCCTTGCCAGGAAGGCGGGGGTAGAGATCGAGACCACTGCAGGGACCGCGGTCCGGAAGGACAGGGATGAGGCAGAGGCGCTCTATGATCTCAACCGCCGCATCGCAGGCACATTCCATTACTTCCTGAAGGAAAGCCCGGAAGGGGAGAAGGCGAGGGAATACCTCAGGAGGAGAAGGATATCAGAGGAGATGATAGAGCGCTTCCAGCTCGGCTATGCACCCTCGGACGCATCCTGGCTCCATTCCTTCCTCACGAAGAAGGGGTATTCTGACGTCATCCTGCGCAAGTCAGGGCTGTTCTCCCCGAACAGCTATCCCTATCCGATGTTCGCTGACCGCCTGATGTTCCCTGTGCGTTCATGGCAGGGCAGGTACATCGCTTTCTCCGGACGCGATCTCTCCGGACGCGAGAATGCGCCTAAGTACAAGAACACCTCGGATACCCCCATCTACTCCAAGCGCCATAATCTCTTCGGCCTCTATGAGGCCCTGGATTCGCTGAAGAAGGGAGGGAAGGAGGCCGTGGTCGTCGAGGGCAACTTCGATGTCGTATCGATGCATCAGGCTGGCGTGACCACGGCGGTCGCCTCCCTCGGAACGGCATTCACGGAGGAGCAGGTCAGGCTGCTGTCCCGCTATTCCGGACGCATCGATCTGATGTTCGACAGCGATGAGGCCGGACAGAAATCCACGGACAAGGCCATAGCCCTGATACATTCTGCCGGGCTTGAATGCTCTGTGCATAGCCTCTCGAAGGGAAAGGATGCCTCCGAGATCCTCGAGAAATACGGAGAGGATGTGCTTTTCAGCGACTTCACCCCCTCCCGCGGAGCCTTCGAATATCTTGTCAGCAAAGGCATGGGAATGTATAATATCAGAACGGGCAGGGGTAGGTCTGACTTCGTCAGGGCTATTTCGCCCTTTCTTCTGTCTACGGAATCGAGTGTGGAGAGGGATACGTATATCCAGAATCTCTCCGTGTTGCTTTCCGTTCCGGAGGATTCGATCAGAGCGGATATCTCGGATGCCGGATACGGCGGCAGACGGGCGGAGGAGGATGATGGAAGCATAACACAGGACTCCCGGTCCAGGAAGTTCAATCCAGCAGCTGTTTCGGTCGATCTCTTTGCCATGCTCTATCTTGCGAACCACAGGGATCTGTTCTCCGCTTACAGATCGAGGATCGACTTCGGAGACCTCAGGGACAGGGAAGCCCAGGTGATATACATGGCGCTTGAGAACGCCATGAGGAACGACATAAAGAGCAATGAGCTCTTCTTGGCGCTTATCAGCGATGAGGATGCACGTAATGACGCAGCTGCCTCCTTTGCACTTGAGGAATACACCTCGGATGAAAGGAGGAGCGCACTTGATGAAGCCGTGGACCGGATTGCCCTCAGAGGAATGGAAGAGCGCAGGGAAGTGCTGCTTTCGCAGCTCAGATCGTTTTCTGACTCTCTCGATCCGGACCAGATCTCCGATGCGCTCGGGCGCAAGAAGGATCTGGACAGGCGGATCAGCGAGCTAAGGAACGAACTGTTCGGCAGAACGGACAAAGAGGGATAAATGGCAGAACAGGATTTCAGGAATTCATCATTCTACAAGGAGCTTATCGCGCTCTCCAAGGAGCAGGGCTTCGTAACGCTCCTTGACATAGTCGCATCGATGAAGAAGCACAAGGATGCCCCTTCCGACATCGACTCGGTGATCGAGGCGCTGAAGGAGGATGACATCCAGTATTCGGAGTCCGATGACGGCGAGTCTGATTTCTCCGGGGAGCCCTCGGATGAGGAGCTGGAGAGCTTCGAGGAAGATGAGGCTCTGGAGGAGGAGCCGGAGGAGGAAGAGGCAGAGGAAGGCCCTTCCGACGAGGACCTTGAGGACATAGAGAGCGAGGAGGATGAAGGCACCGAGGCATCGAAGGATGGCGAGGAAGAGGATGAGGATGAGGAAGGCGATGATGAGGAGGAAGAGGAGAACATCAACGAGTGGAAGGGCACCGATGATGATACCGAGATCTCCACTGAGCGCTTCATAGACATCTCATCTGTCTCCGAGCATCAGAGCGAGCACAGGATGCATTCCTCCTCTGGCAAGTACGATACATCGCAGGATGATCCGATAAGGCTCTATCTCAAGGAGATCGGCAATGAGAACCTCCTTACGGGCGAGCAGGAGGTCGAGCTTGCCATGCAGATGGAGAAGGGCGCAGAGATAGTGCGGTCAGTCATATCAGAGAGCGGCATACTGATAACCTTCTTCGACAAGGTCATCGAGAAGATGAACACGAAGATCGAGGAGGATACGGAGGATTCGCTCTCGACTGAGGAGCTCAAGGAATTCCTTTCCGTGCAGAAGCGCTACAATGCCTCATACCGCGAGGCGCTGGGGAAGGATATCCCCAAGGAGATAAGGGAGTACAACGATCTCAAGAGCCGGCTTATACTCTCCGGCGATGTGCCTGAGCTCTCTGACGAGGTGTTCAGGCTCCGCGAGGATCTCATGAACAAGCTCGGGGGCTATCCTGATGAGGCCTCTCCTCTCTACAACGGGAAGAGACGCAGCGATTTCCCGTCCCGCGAGGAATGGATCGCATACTGCAGGGAGCGCTCCAGGGAGGACAGGATCCGCAAGCTGGAGGATAAGCTCGACAGCCTGAAGAAGGAGGAGAACGAGCTCAACCAGAAGATCGTGAACCAGGTCAGCGAGAAGGACAGGCAGTTCCGGGCAGAGCATCCGGAGATGAAGGAAAGCGATCTGGAGAAGGAGATCCAGAAGATACACCGCCGCGTCAAGGAGGAGAACAGCGCGACCGAGAGCGAGCTAGGGAAGAGGTACAATGACTTCCGCAAGGAGCTTGAATCCCTGGAGAACGGTACATATATCCCCGTATCGGACTGGATCTTCCCGATAGAGCTCCAGCAGGAGGAGATCGATGAGCTCACCGACATCTTCATCCGTGCAAAGGAGAAGATCATCTCCTGCAATGCGAGGAAGAAGGCCTCTGAGGAGCATCTGAAGATAGCGTCCACACGCGAGCTCAGGCAGCTCGGCCGCGATCTTGCCACACGTTCGAAGGCGGAGGCGATAGAGGAGAGCCTCGGCATGCCGGCCGATCAGATCAAGGAGGAGATCAAGGATCTCCAGCTCACGGAGAAGGAGCTGAGGACGATCGAGGCTGATTTCGAATGCCCATCCGAGGAGATCATCGAATCGGTGAGGAACATCCAGCTCGGGCAGAGGATACTGAAGAACGCGAAGGACAGGCTGATAAAAGCCAATCTCCGCCTCGTCGTATCGATCGCGAAGAAGTATACGAACCGCGGCCTGCAGTTCTTCGATCTCGTGCAGGAAGGGAACATAGGACTGATAAAGGCAGTCGAGAAGTTCGAGTATGAGAAGGGCTTCAAGTTCTCAACCTATGCCACATGGTGGATCAGGCAGGCGATCACGCGCTCCATCTCCGACCAGGCCCGCACGATAAGGGTGCCTGTGCACATGATCGAGCAGATCAACAAGGTCGTGAGGGAGTCCAGGGTGCTGATGCAGAGCCTCGGCAGGGAACCGACTGACAAGGAGATCGCAGAGCATCTCGGATGGCCGGAGGCGAAGGTGAAGAACGTCAAGTCCGTCGCCCGTGAGCCTATATCGCTGGAGACGCCGGTCGGCGAGGAAGAGGACAGCGTGCTCTCAGATTTCATCGAGGACAAGGATGCGGAGAATCCTGCGAACCAGACGGCATTCGTGCTTCTGCAGGACAAGATACGCGATCTTCTTTCCACGCTCCCGCAGCGTGAGCAGGAAGTCCTGAGGATGAGGTTCGGCCTCGATGACGGCTATGCCCTCACTCTCGAGGAAGTAGGCCTCTACTTCGACGTCACGAGGGAGCGTATCAGGCAGATAGAGGCGAAGGCCCTTCGCAGGCTTCGCCATCCCAAGCGCAGCCGCCAGCTCAAGGACTGGAACTGATAGTAGAAAGATTGGAGATTATCCGCTAAGATAGCGGGGAAACGAGGAGAATCAGACGATATGGCAGATAACGAGAAGCTTGAATGCCTTAGAAGGCTTCAGGAAGTGCTTCAGGAGAAGTTCGCACTGGAGCAGCAGGTTGAATCGCTTCCTGCGGATCTGAGGAAGGAAGAGGCTGCGCTGAAGGCCACGGAGAGGGAGTATGAGGATCTCAGGACACTTTCCGAGGATACTGTCAGCGAGGCGAAGTCCCTTTCGATCAGATACGAGGATGCGTTCCAGCTCCGCACCGGCTATGAGAAGCAGATGGAGTTCCTCAGCACCCAGCGCGAATACGAGGCGCTTTCCAAGCAGCTTGAGGATGCCAAGGTGCAGGAGCAGACCCTTCTCAAGCAGCGCAACAGCAAGAACAAGGAAGCAGAGAGGCTCAAGGCTGAGCTCGCCGCCAAGGAAGGCGAGGTCGAGGCGCAGAAGACCAAGGTCGAGGAAGAGCGCAGCAAGGTCGATACCGAGCTTTCCGGCATCCAGGAGAAGATCGCCGAGCTTGATGCGAGGTGCCTTGAGATCAAGGGAAGCACGGTCTCCGATGAGCTCTACTCCAAATTCTGCAATATCGTGCGCAAGAAGAGCGGAGTAGGCATCGTGCCTGTGCATGGGCAGGTCTGCATGGGCTGCGACAGGGTGCTTCCTGTGCAGTTCGTCATAGATCTCCGCCTGACGCAGGAGAAGAACGAGATCGATTACTGTCCGTACTGCTCAAGGATCATCTGGTACGAGCCGCTTGATCCTGAGACTGAGAAGAACTACATCTTCGAGCAGCTTGAATCCAAGGGCACGGGTTCGGAGTCCAAGGCTGCAGCTGCAGAGGACAAGAGCGTTCAGGACAGCGATTCGTACGACGAGTCGATGGATACGGGATTCGAGGATTTCTAAGGTCCTTTTCCAGGTTCCGGAGGTAATCGCTGGAAACAGAGGAAAGTCCGGGCTCCACAGGACGATGGTGCTGGCTAACGGCCAGGAGCAGCAATGCTACAGAAAGTGCAGCAGAGAGCAGACCGCCTTCGGGCAAGGGTGAAAGGGCAGTGTAAGAGACTACCGCCTGGACAGTGATGGACAGGGCATGGCAAACCTCACCAGGAGCAAGGCCAAGAAGTGATAAGCTGGTCCGGCATCGATCACGGGTAGGCCGCTTGAGCTCTGGAGCAATCCAGAGCCTAGATAGATGATTACCTAAACAGAACCCGGCTTATCCGGAGCCTGGTTTTCATAAAGGAGGCAGAATGTGGGAAAAGCAGCAATGATACTATTCCTCATCCTGCCTCTTCTTCTTTCTTCATGCACGAACCGTACGGAAGAGCTCGGGAGGATGCTCTCCGAGTCAAGATACAGCGAGATCATCGACGAGACTGCCGCGATCCTTTCCGAAGGCCTTGATTCCAAGGCCCTTTCGCTGCGCATGACAGCCCAGTACAGCCTCAGGCACTATGACGAGGCCGGGAAGACCGCATATCTCTACACCCTCATCTACTGCGATGATGATGTTCCGAAGGATGATATGTCGAGGGCGCTGGCGCTTGTCCTCTTCTTCTATCCGGATGATGAGGCAGCTGTCGAAGCCGGCACCCATCTTATGGCCATCCGGCCCCTCCGCAAGAGCGAATCGGTATCGATGTATATGCGCCTCTCAGATCTCGGAAGGCACGATGAAGCTGATGATATCTATGCCTCTATCCTTCCTGATCTCTCGAGGAAGGAGAATGCGCTCCTCCTGCTTTACAGCGGCACGGATCCATCGCTTATCCTTGCATCGCTTGAAGCGCTCTATGCAGAGCAGCGGTCGAGCGCTTTCTACATCGAGACCCTCAGCGAGGCAATACGCCTCTTCTCCCGGAAAGGGTGGGGCAGCATGATCATCCCCCTTGCGAACTCCACCTATGGCGGGGATCCTGACATAGCGATAGCGGTAGGGGACATATACTACATGGAGAGGAACTATCCTTCGGCTGCCCAGTGGTGGAGGGAAGCTTCCGGCCAGAGGCCGAGCGACAGCATGATGCGCCTCCGCCTTCTCGGCAAGGATGGCTAGGGATCCCGTATATCCTTGGAAGACCGGCAAGGCATACCATGGAAAGATCGGCCTATGCCTGGAACCAAAGCCGAAATGCACCTTCAGGCCGGGATGCAGCATCAGTCAGCTTCTCTCCGCACCCTTGGCCTCTTCCCAGAGCTCGTTCATTTCCTTCACGTGATCCTTATCGACAGGGATCGAGCGCTCGGCAGCAAGATCGAAGAGACGCTGGAACCGGGCCTTCACCTTCATATTGCATCTGTGCATTGCAACATTCGGCCTTATCTTCAGGAAGCGGCAGAGATTCGCAACAGAGAAGAGAAGGTCGCCGAGCTCCATCTCCAGATGGTCTTCATCACCCTCATCGATCGCTTCCCTGACTTCCCCAAGCTCCTCCTCGACCTTCTCGATGACACCTGCGGCATCCGGCCAGTCGAAGCCTACCTTCTTCAGCTTCTTCTGTATCTCATATGCTTCCTCAAGAGGCGGAAGGGAAGAGGGGATATGCGAGAAGAAGGACTCTGCCCTGTCCTTGTGCCCTTCCACGTTCTCCTTCACGCTGTTCCAGAGCGATAGGACCTCAGATGGATTGTCGGCCTTCTCGGAGCCGAATACATGCGGATGGCGGCGGATGAGCTTGTCGCAGACTTCATTCACAGCCTCCTGGGGCAGGAAGTCCCTGCGCTCATCATGGATATAGAGATTCATGAAGACATTTATCATGACATCCCCGATCTCCTCGCGCTCTGATGGGATATCCTCATTCAGCACGCCATCAAGATACTCATAGCTTTCATCGATGAGGGATATTGTCGTGCTCTTGTTCGTCTGCACCCTGTCCCAGGGACAGCCATCGGGGCTCCTGAGGATGCTGATGATCGTATAGAGCCTGTCAATGGAAGAGGGGAAATCCGGTGCATGTGAAAGATAGTCTTCGTACATACCCCGGATGATACAGCATCAGGCCAAGTTGTGAAAGGAAAGGGGAGGGCCATGACATGCCCGAGCCCGGTAAGGCACAGGCAGGTTTTCAGCCATCCCCAAGCCTTTCAGATTGTGTCCCCATCATGGGATCATGCAGCGATCAGGCCTGCGTCTCTCCCTTCTTCTCCATCGATGCGAGCTGGCCCTCGATCCTCTGAAGGATCTCCGTCTGCTTCGCAAGGTTCCGGCACATATCGCCATAGGCACCAAGGAAGAGCATGTAGATCCAGGACAGGATGACAAGGATCGCAGTGATTGCCAGGGCAGCTATGAATCCGATGAAGAAATCGAACTCGAAGCCAATGCCAAGCCAGCAGATCAGGCCCAGGACAACGCAGAGTATCACCTCGAGGACAAACAGAACGGAAACAACAGTACGGATCTTGGAACCAGGGTTATCGAAAATTCTCATGAAACACCTCACAACCTCGGATAGGATATCAGGTGGAAGCCATATAGTCATGATATTTCCATGTATTTTGAATCACTTATGTTGCCAGATATCTTCCATCTCAAATATAATCTTCAATGATTCTGGAGTGCATTATGAAACTGATCCGCAAGGTTCTTGCAATATCATCGATAGTTCTTGCTGCAGCTGCATTCACTGCATGCAATTCATCGCCGAATTACAATACGACAATAGCAACTGCGAGCAGGGGAGTGGTAGATTCTGGAACAACAGATACCCTTACTTTCACCTATAATGGAATCAAAGGACAGAATCAGTGGGATAAACTTGAAATCTCTGCTGGTGATGTGTCGTTCCTTTTCAATATCGAACTTGATCCTGCAGGAACCCATACTATTTCGCATAGGGAATTTGAAGATCCGATTGAATTTGGTGGTGATTTTGAGGTAGAAATTATCTTAGGTGCTGTTGCAGAGGTTACTGATCCAGATAATCAGAATGCAACATACACAGAAGCTCAGCTATCTCTGAAAGTTGGAAACACTACGATAAACAGTCAAAAAGCAAAGAATCCAAGCACAATCAATGTCAGTGTTAATCGTACAGCTGGCAACAACAGCCTTGATTCCATCGAAATCTCCGGTGGAGATCACTGGACGATAAATAACTGAGCAATCAGCTTGAAGCAATGGAGGAGGCCTTCGTGCCTCCTTTTTCATGCTTATCCATATATGGTATTTCTATTGAAAGATACAGATGTGGATGAACGATGATTTCCTGCTGAAAGCTTCGGTTCTTTATTAGATTCCAGAATATGTATGATGAAAAGAATCAACATAATATTCTTTTCTTTCATTAAATAAAAATGATATTCAATATCATTGAATCTAATCATAATATATATAATATTTAAAATATTAGTTTAGATTTTACCTTGACTATTCATCCTAATCTGCTTCTAAGAATAGAAATCGTCGAGGAAAAAGACTCTATGCAGTGTCTAGTTGACAGAATATACATTATATCCATGAGAAATCCTGATTTGGAACGGGAAAATATACGATTCTTAATTCATTATATCATAAAAGACTATAAGATAACAGCAGCACTCCGGATCGTATTTTAGCTGGATTCTTTATCTGAAATATTATTATATATAAATATATTTAGTATTCTCTTTAATAAAAAATATTGAATATTGAATATAATTCAATACTATGAATATGCTAGTCCAGATCCAGTCTGATATTTTCCTCCATAGATAATCATATTCTGTATTGATGCATAGTAATCTGACAGATAGAAGAAGTGAAATGTCTTCTTCAGTGTCATTTATGCATGCACCACTTTGTTCCGTCGTCTTTGGACAGGAATCCAGATTTCGCTCCTGAAATCCCTGCGTGATGTATCCTCGCTCTCGTCCCAGAACATCTCAGGCCCACCAGTAAGATCATATCCTGAGTTTCCGAGCCACTCGGTGTGGATTGCAGCCCATACAGACTGCAGTGCCTCAGGATAGCTTCCGCATGATATGAAGACAGCCAATCGGATTCAGGAACGAAAAGCGAATCAAAGGAAGATGATGGAAGATTCGATGAAGCGACTCCCAGATACTGGTCCAGCAGACTTCCCTCCTCCGTTCTGGCGGAGAAATCCGCAGAGACGCTCATGACGCCTTCCGGCGATATATCATTCACCTTCAGAAGCTCGGATCCAACATCATCCGTCATCCTTCAATAGAGTGAATCAATCTGATTGTTCCCCCCATGGAAGTGAAGCATGATCCTGCAATCCATAGTGGTTCCTCAGATATGGGAATACAATGAATGTGCTGGGTGCGTAAGCATGGATCGAGCCTTTCCGAGGAATTCATCAGGAACCATCAAGGCATACAGCTCATCAACCGAGCATCATGGAATATCAGCGAGAGCCGAGGCTTGTGACAAGATCGCTGAAGACGGTTGTATTGTACGTGAGAGGTATAGTCGATCTTGTCGTATACCCTTCATAGGCAAATGATGCCGTAAGGTAGACCCGGAGAATCATCGTTGATGTGAGCCCTGGCTCGTCAGAGGATGTGAACTCCACAGCATCCCCTGTTGTGCTCTTCGCATAATCCGAGGGATTTATAGGGAAAGGCTCACCATTCATCCTGCCAAGCCGAACTGTCTCGCCATTGTTGAATGCAAGCATGAGATAGTAGCCGGCCGATGTCCTTTCCCATGAGACAGTCCATTCCAGGTTGTAGCTTGAAACCCCCGTTGCACCAGCTTTCTCAGGAGGAAAGAAATCAATGCCGCAGAGCACGTTCGAAGCCGGTGTATAGAACTGATAGTTGTCATCGACAACAGTCATCTCATACATCGATGTGCTTACATATCCATCGCTGACTGCTGTTGAGCTGATGCTGGTGGAGGCAACGGCATCGCCTTTGCCGAAGTTCGGCGGGAAGCTGTTGCGGTAATTGCTGTTGAAGGAGGAGATAAGGCTGCTTCCCGATGAGCCCTGCTCAGGAAGGAGCATATAGTATATACGCAGCACAGGAGTGCCGCTTCTGGGCGTCAGATCCCAGTCCCTGATGTTCGGCTGTCCATCTATGTAGCTTGTGGTCTCGAATTTCGTGCTGAATGCGAGGTTATAGCCCGTAAGGTCGTACTGGTTATCGGTCCAGGGGAACATCCTGGGGATTCCGCAGGATGTGAGGAAAAGCAGAAGGACGCAGACAACAGGAAAGCGTGCTACCTTCTTCCTCATCATCAAGCGTCCTCCGTATATGCAGAGAATCTGCTTACTCTGCGAAATTGATCAGAAATGCCTCTGCCATGCGTGCATATTCGCTCGGGGATCCTCCGTTTGCGGGAGCAAGATAGAGACCTGTGAGTGTCTCGAACTCCGCTTCAGCAAGCTCCATCTCCCCCATTCCGACATAAAGCCTGCCCATGCTGAACATAGCCTTAGGAGCGTATGCGCAATCCTCACCGTAGGTGTCTATCACCTGAGTATAGAGCGAGAGCGCCTTCTCATTATCACCGAGGTTCTCATAGCATACAGCCTCGTTCATCAGGGAAAGCGGTGCAAGGTATGTATCGCTCTGGGCTGCTGCGATTCCGCTGTAGTATGCGGCAGCCGCAGTCCAGTCCTTCTCTGCGAATGCGAGATCTGCAAGAAGATACTGCGCCTTGGCTCCAGCATAGTCATCGATACCTTCTGCGATTATATCCTCGGCACCGAGCCTGAAGGAAGATACCGCGTCAGCATATCCGGCTGAACCGCTGTCCATCATCGAAAGCAGGGCATACTGTCCCTCGAGATCATCAAGGGCATTCACCCTGGCCTCTGCAGAGCGATGCACAAGCACAAGGGCGACGCAAGCCACGATAACTGCAACAATGATGGCTATGAAAACCCCGAGGATCGCTTTCCTGTGGCGGCCGATGAAATCATTCAGCCGGTCGGAGAACTTCTCCGGATTGTCCTGATTCCTGTCTTTTTCCATTGCTGCGTTCCTTCTGAAGACTGCGGGCTCATCACCCGCAGCTGCCTTCAATTTCAGTTGTCTTCCTTATTGGCCATGAGCGCCTTGAAGGGATTGTACGTATCGTCATCCTCATCTTTGTCCGCCATGTACTTGGCCATCTCGGATTCCTGGGAACGCCTGATCATCTCCCTGATGGAGAGGCTCAGCTTCTGTGCCTGTGGATTGACATCGATCACCATAGCCGTGATAGGCTCGCCGATCTTCTCCTTGTAGCCCTCGAGGACCTCATCCTTGTACTCCTCATCCGGTCCGACGAGATTGTACTTGGAGATAAGGCCTTCGACATCTCCGAGGACCTTCACGAAGACACCGAAATCGGTGACGGATGAGATCGTCCCTGTGATTGTCGAATACTTCGGATAATCCTTCTTGAGCGTGCTCCAGGGATTGCCCTCAAGCTGCTTTACGGAAAGCCTGATCCTTCTGTTCTCCGGCTCTACGCGGGAAACCGCGACCTCGATGACATCGCCATCCTTGCAGAACTGGTCCATGCTCTTGATCTTCTTCGTCCAGGAGATGTCGTCGATGTGGAGGAAGCCGTCAATGCCATCCTCGAGATTGACGAATGCACCGCTCTGCGTGACCTTCACGACAGGTCCCTTGATGACCTTGCCGACAGGATAGCGCTCCGTGATCGTATCCCACGGATTCTCCTGGAGCTGCTTGAGACCGAGGGAAACCCTCTTCTTGTCAAGATCATAGCCAAGGATCTTCGCCTCAACGACATCGCCGATGTTGACGATCTCCTTCGGGTTCGTGATCCTCTTGGTCCATGACAGCTCGGAGATATGAGCCAGACCTTCGATTCCGGGCTCGAGCTCGATGAACACACCGAATGATGTGATCTTCGTGACAGGCCTCTTCACTACGTCGCCAACCTGATACCTCTCCTCGAACGTTGTCCACGGATCCGGCGTCATGTGCTTGAGCGAGAGATTGATCTTCTGTGTCTCAGGATCGATGTTGATGAGGCGGAGCTGCACGATCTGCCCCTTCTTTACGAAATCCTTGGGCCTTGTGACATGGCCCCATGACATATCGTTGATGTGGAGAAGGCCATCGAAGCCGCCGAGATCGATGAATGCCCCGAATGATGTGAAGGACTTCACCTCTCCCTGGACGACATCGCCGATCTGGACTGTCTGGAAGAACGCGTCCTTGTTCGCCCTTATCTTCTTCTCAAGGTATTCGCGGCGTGATACTACGCTCTTGAGCTTAGTGCCAGCGTGGAACTTGTCAATTACGAAATAATCGGTCTTTCCGATAAGGGACTCAGGTTCCTCTACGCGGACGACATCTGCCTTTGAAAGCGGGCAGAATCCCTTGTAGTCAGCGCCGAGGTCGACCTCGTATCCACCCTTGATGACCTTGATGAACTTGCCGAGCACAGGACTCCTGTCCTCTGCGGCCTTCCTGAGGATCTCAGCCCTTTCCTTGGCCTCTGCCCTCTTCTTCGATACAACGACCTGACCGCGTCCATCATCAAGCTTCACTATCGTAACGGCTACCTTGTCACCGAGCTTCGGGAGCTCCATGAACTCGTCCATGGGGATCTTGCCTTCGCTCTTATAGCCGATATCGACCAAAACTGATTCGTCATTTGTCTGTACTACAGTACCGGTTACGATCTGACCGACTTCTAATTCCGGAATTGACATAAGATGCTGCTGCAGATAGGACTGCTTCTCAGTCATCTGAGTTTCATTTTCCACTTCACTGCTCCTACCAACTGAATATACTGCCGGAAGGCTATTTCCCGACAGTCTTGATAACTTTCTCACAAACTTGGTTTATGGTCAATAGAGACGTATCGATATATATAGCGTCCGGAGCTATCCTCAGCGCTCCGGATTCCTTCTCGATATCCCGTCTGTCGCGCTCCTTTATCGACTCCAGGATGCTCTGGAAATCCATCCCCGGCTGATCATTCAGGCGCCTTTGCGCACGTATCTCCGGGGAGGCATCGAAGTAGAACTTGTAATCAGCCTCGGGGAAGATGACAGTCGTCGTATCACGGCCCTCAGTCACGATGTCCATGCCGCTGGCAAGGGAGCGCACGCTGCTGTTGACGAGCTCCCTCAGCCTCGGGTCTGACGATACAGGGGATGCCCATCTGTCGACGAGGGGTGTATGCAGCTCGCCTTCAGCATCGATCCCGTCTATGCAGATATCGCCGTTCTCCACCGTGATCGCTGTCGAGAGTGCATTCTCAAGCACCTTGTCCCTGTCCGAGGGATCGATGCCGCGCCTGAGCGCAGAGAGCGTATACGCCCTGTAGAATGAGCCGGTATTGAGGAAATAGAATCCAAGCTCCTCCGCGACACGCCGCGCTATGGTGCTCTTCCCGGATCCTGCCGGTCCGTCAATCGCTATTACCATCCCTGACTGCCCTCCCCTGGAGGCGGCGCTTGCCGCCCTTCGTTCCGCCCTTCCCTGAAAGGAGCCCTGAAACCTCGGCGCTGGTGAGGTTCCTCCATTCACCCGGCTTCAGCTCATCAAGCTCGACGCAGCCTACCCTTATGCGGGTAAGGGACTTCACATCGTATCCGAGATAGGAGAATATCTTCCTTATCTCCCTGTTCTTCCCTTCTATGAGCGTGATGCGAACGAACTGCTTCGTACGCGGCATCAGGTCATATCGCCTTATCCTGTACGGCTTCGGCATATCGATGTAGATACCGTCCAGTGCCCTGTTCAGGTCCTCTATCACGATATCCCTGTCGAGCTTGACGATGTATTCCTTCTCGACCTGGTACCTCGGATGCATCATCCTGTTGGCGAAGTCCCCATCGTTCGTGAAGATGATGAGGCCATTGGAATCCTTGTCAAGCCGCCCCACATTGAAGAGGAGGTTATTGTCCCTTATGCCGATCAGATCGCGTGCGTACTTCGTCTCGTTCGGATCGTAGTTCGTGCAGACATAGCCCCTCGGCTTGTTGAGCGCGATATAGTACTTCCAGTCAGGAAGCTCTATCGTGACCGTATCGACCTGGACGATATCATCCGGTCCGACCTTGGTTCCCATCTCGTGCACCACCTTGTTGTTGACCATCACGCGCCCTTCCCTTATGAGCTCCTCGCACGAACGCCTTGAACCAGCACCGCACTTTGCCATATATGCCTGGAGCCTCATCGGGAACTCATTCTGCATCCTCTCTGCCATCTTCGCTCCTCTCCTTGTCCTCTTCCTTTTCCTTCCTGGGGGTCCGCTTCTTCCTTTCCGGTATGTCATCGCCTGAGAGATCTATGCTCTCGACTTCCCCTGTCTCGACTTCATCCGAATCCTCTTCCCCATCATCTTCCGCAGCCTCATCGATCTCCTCCTCTTCCTTCTCGAAGCGCAGCCTGTCGACCTCCGAGAGCTTCGGGAGATCGGCTATGGATGTGAGCTTGAACTCGAAGAGGAACTTGCGCGTCGTGCTGTAGAGGCAGGGATGGCCGGGGACATTGCTGCGTCCGACCACCTTTATGTAATCCTTCTCCCTCAGCAGCTTGACTATCGAATCGGAGTCGACGCCCCTTATGTCCCTTATGTCCTTCCTTGTCACCGGCTGCCTGTACGCTACGATGGCAAGTGTCTCAAGCGCGGCACGGGAGAGCCTCTTGTCCACCTTCCTGCCGTAGTTCTGCTTCAGCTGCGGATAGAGATCCGGGGAGGGCGTGAACGAGAATGCATCCTCATCCTCCGTCAGCACAAGCCCGCTTGCCCTGTCGCTGTAGTCATCCTTCAGCTCCTGCAGTGCATCCTCGACTTTGTCCGGCCTGATTCCCGTAAGCTCCGTGAGCCTGTCGATCGTGAGGGGCTGGTTCTCTATGAAAAGGACGGCTTCACAGAGCCGTGCCTCATCGCTGAGCATCATCCGGGCCATCGTCTTCTCCTTCGTCATCCATGAGATCGATCTCCTCCTCGTCGCCGATGTACTCGACCGCTGCTTCCCTCTCCTTCTCCTCCTCTGCCCTGAGCCTCTCCTCGGCCTCCTTCGTCAGGATCGAGAAATCGGAGGGATCCGCAAGGTGCTCCCGCTCGACGGTATCGTATTCGTCATCATATTCATCCGCCAGCTGCGGATCCCAGTCGGGAGGACGCTTCATGATGTATATCGTACCATACTCATCCTTCTGGTACAGGACTATCATCTGGTTGCGCGTAGCCTCGAGGATCGCCATGAATGCGCAGATTATGTGCATCTTATTCTCCGGATGCACTATGAGGTCATCGAGCGTGAACCGCTCCTTCGTCTCCAGCAGCTCTATCAGGAGGGCATGCTTCTCCTCAAGGGATACATCCTCGAATACATTGAAGATCTTCGAAGACGGGGCTGCCTTCGTCATGAGGCGGGCGAAAGTGCGCATCAGCGTATCCAGCGTGACGCCACGGAAGAGATCGCTTCCCTCGAACGGGACAAGGAAGTAGTTCTCGTTGCGCTGCACCCTCAGGACATCGGCGTTCCTGCCGCTGACGAGCAGCTCCGTGTACTTCCTGTACTTCTGGTATTCCAGGAGCTTGTCAACGAGATCCTGCCTCGGATCCTCGAATCCCTCATCATCGCCCTCTGTCTCTATCGGCAGCAGCATCCTGCTCTTTATGTACAGGAGCTCAGCTGCCATCTCGTAGAAGTCAGAGAGCTCCCCGAGCTCCGCGCCATGCTCCTCGATGTAGGCGATGAACTCGCCTGTGATCAGCGAGATATCGATATTGTAGATATTCAGGTTGTTCTTCTTGATCAGCTCGAGAAGGAGATCGAGAGGGCCGTCAAAGCCCTCCACATGGTATTCATGCTTCTTCTCGGCAGCATCAAGCAGCCTGTCCCTTTCCTCGCCCATCGCGGCGAATTATAGCAGAGGGCGCCGCCTTACTCAATCTCGGATGGCTTCTCCGCCCCGCCGCGATCAGGGAACATGATCTGCCGGAGCGCGGCATCAAGCTCAGCTGAGAGCGCCTTGTCGGACGAGAGGTACTCAACGGTCTTATCCCTACCCTGCCCGATCTTCTCTCCCTTGTAGGAATACCATGCACCGGATTTCTCGATGAGCGAATGCTTCAGTGCAGCATCCAGCAGGGAGCCCGTATATGATATGCCGCTGCCGAACATCAGGTCCAGCTCGCACTTGCGGAACGGAGGCGCGACCTTGTTCTTGACGATCTTGACCCTGACACGGTTGCCTGTGACCTCATCCGCATTCCGGCCGATGCTCTCTATGCGTCTGACATCCATCCGAACGGAGGCATAGAACTTCAGCGCATTGCCGCCTGTGGTCGTCTCTGGATTGCCGAACATGACGCCGATCTTCATCCTTATCTGGTTGATGAAGATTATCGTCGTGTTGCTCTTCGAGAGTATACCCGCGAGCTTGCGGAGCTCCTCGCTCATCAGGCGTCCCTGCAGCCCGACATGGCTCTCTCCCATATCGCCTTCGATCTCAGCCTGCGGCGTGAGGGCCGCAACGGAATCCACGACGATGATATCGACAGCCCCCGAGCGCACAAGCGACTCAGTGATCTCAAGCGCCTGCTCGCCGTTGTCCGGCTGCGATATCCAGAGCTCGTCTATATTGACTCCCAGAGCCCTTGCATACGCTGGATCGAGCGCATGCTCTGCATCGATGAATGCCGCGATGCCTCCCATCTTCTGGCTTTCCGCGATGGCATGCAGCGCAAGCGTCGTCTTCCCCGATGACTCCGGTCCGTAGATCTCGATGATGCGTCCCTTCGGATAGCCTCCGACTCCCAGGGCCTCATCCAGGAGTATAGATCCGGATGGTATGACATCCACATCGAGTGTCTCCTTGCTGTCCCCGAGCTTCATCAGCGAGCCCTTCCCGAACTGCTTGTCTATCTGGAGGCGTGCTGCCTCCAGCGCTTCCTGCTTTCCCTTCATCATATCCGCTTCTGTCCTTGCCATGCTGCCTCCTGTATCATCATATACGCCCTAACCTGCATATCCTGCCGTCTTCCATCACAGAAGCGCTGAATCATAGATGAAGGTGACCGGGCCATCATTTATGTACGATATCTCCATATGCTCCCCGAACTCGCCGGTCTCCGCCTCGATGCCGCACGCCCTGATATGCTCCACTGCCTTGTCGTAGAGGGCTTTCGCCCTGCCCGGCTCCTCCGCCCTGTCGAAGGACGGCCTGTTCCCGTGCCTGACATCGGCCGAGAGCGTGAACTGGCTTATGATGAGGACCTTGCCGCCCGTATCGGAGAGCGCGAGGTTCATCCTGCCCTCATCATCGGCAAAGCATCTCAGCCGGAGTATCTTCCCGATGAGGCGCTGCATCACAGCCTCGTCATCACCCCTGTCGACGCCAAGGTAGATAAGGAGCCCGTGGTCTATCGCTCCGGTGATGCGGCCGCCTACCGTGCAGGATGCCGAGAGCACCCTCTGCACCACGGCCCTCACAGGGATTCCTCTATCTCCCTGAGGAAGGAAGCCTTGTCATCCTCCGCGAAGAAGGCGGAGCCCATGACCGCGATATCGAGACCGGCATCGAAGAGCGTCTTCGCATTTGACCGGCCTATCCCGCCATCGGCTTCGATCAGATAGCTGTATCCCTCATCCTGCCTGCGGCTGTCCAGCTCCTTGATCTTGTCCAGGCACTGCGGGATGAAGCGCTGCCCGCCCCAGCCCGGATTGACAGTCATTACAAGCACATAGTCGACGATCGGAAGCACAGGCTCTATGAAAGAGACCGGAGTGCCCGGGTTTATCGCGACAGAGCAATCCGCCCCGCATTCCTTTATCAGATTGAGCACCCTCCAGAGATGGTTCGTGCTCTCCGCATGGACGCTGATCATATTCGCGCCTGCCGCGGCAAAGCGCTCGATGTGGTCCTCCGGGCGGTTTATCATCAGATGCACATCGAAGATGACCTTTGAATAGGGCCTGAGATCGCTGATGAACTTCGCGCCGAACGAGATCTCGGGGACGAACGAGCCATCCATGACATCGAAGTGCGCATACTCCGCACCAGAAGACGATATAGCTTCCAGAGCCTCTGCCGCCCTGGAGAAGTCCCCGCCGAGCATTGATGGCGAGAACATCAGATTCCTCTCTCTCATACCAACTGACTATATCATATATCCGCCACGCATTGAACCGATGGAGATGCATAATAATTTGCCAAATCGGAGGAGTTGTAGTATAAATACATATGTCCGAGCAGGGATTCCGACTGCCCGGTCTTTATTTTTACACCTGCAAGGAGCAAGTTATGTTTGATTTCAGGTCACTCCTCAGCGAAGAGAGGAATCTCGGCAGGAATCCTGCCGCATCATATAGGACGGAGGCTTTCTCCGCCATAGACAGGGAGCTTGCCGCCATCACGGACAGCGACAGGCAGCTCGAGCTCAGGGATGAGGCAAGGAAGGAGCTTGAGGGCAATCCCGATTCTATGATCCTCAGCTACATAGCAGGGCGTCTCTCGCTCATGCTGCGTCCCCATGAGTACAGCATGAGGCTTAACAACATCCTCCTCTCGCTCTATGAGGCCGGCAACTGGGAGGCCGTGAGGTATGTCGGAGCGGTGATCCTCTCCGCAGGCGAGTCATCGAAGGCCCTGAGGGTGCTTGGCGATGTCGCAGGGCACGAGGGTGATGAGGCCGCGAAATGGGATTACTACGAGCGCTTCATCAAGGCAGACAGCACAGATCATGAGATCATCGTCCTCGTCGCCGACCATTTCGAGAGCGAGGGCGACAGGCAGAAGGCGATGAACTACTACCAGAGGGCCCTGCACAGGATATCACGCACGGATGACAGCGCACGCACCCGCGAGATATTCCAGAAGCTCCTTTCCAATGGAAGGACCGGGTTCCCGTTCTACTCGTCGTTTGCAGAGGAGGAGACGAAGCGCAATCCACAGCTTGCCCTCGACCTGTACCGCATGCTCCTCTCCTCGCTGATATCCAGCCGCGCAGATCATGAGGCGGAATCATCGGAATACAGGAGGAACCTCGATGATACGATCTCGGTCTGCCGCAACATGCTCTCCATCTCACCCGATGATACGGAGACGAGGAAGACGCTTGTGGATACCCTCAGGACGAAGTACGCCTCGGCAGAGCGCCTCCAGGAATGCCTGAGGAAGCATAGCATCAGCGCGCAGGGGAAGGATCCTGTGAAGATGCTCGATGAATTCGAGCGTGATATCGCTTTCTCGCCCAATGCATACGTGCTGCAGAAGGCCACGAACCGCGTCGGCCTCATAATAGCCGTGGCAGATGGCAAGGTAGCTGTGCGCTACAGCAGCAGCGACATCCAGGAGATAAGGCTTGACAGCGCGTTCGAGGCCCTTGTCCCGCTCTCGAAGCAGAACATCAAGGCGATAAAGAAGGGCGTGCCTGCAGCCAGGATCAAGGCGAAGATCCTCGGAGAGGGCGGCATCCCATGGCTTGTCCGCACCCTGCTCTATTCCGCTCCTGACTCCAAGGAGACCCTGAAGGAGATGAAGAGCGACGTTGTGCCGTCGATCCTTACCGACAGCGAGTGGAAGGATATCTCCGATGCGGTCAAGGCTGAGCTCAGGGACAACAGCTATGTGCGCATCATCCCCGGCTCGACCGATGCCTACCAGCTCACCGCCTATCCTTCGACACCTGAGGAGAAGCAGCTCTACGTATTCCGCAATGAACGCACGTTCTACGGCAAGGTGGAGGCCATCCTCGGTGCGCTTTCGCTCCGTACGATAGAGAAGACATCGGATGCATTCATGGAGATGGTCTCATACTTCGAGGACATGCTTGCCTCCTCAAAGACGCCTGTATCAGAGCGCATCGCATCTGTCCTGCTCCTCGATTATCTCTCGGAGAAGGGCATAGCTGTCTCCTTCGATATCTCATTCGAGTCGCTTTACCAGACGCTCATCACGGAAAGCGAGAAGAAGGAGGTATTCGGATCCATCGAGAGCACGGTGCTGAAGAAGGAATTCGTCGATCATGTCATCGACTGCGGCAAGGGAGCTGCGGAGACGCTTGTATCGATCTTCCCGCTGTACATCAGCTCATATATCCCCACCAAGCTCAGGCGGCTGCAGAAGGGAGCGTTCTACTACCCTCTCATCAGGAGATCAATCGATGCATACAGCGAGTCGATCCCGACATTCCTCTTCTTCGCATGCGAGGCCAATCTCTCCGACCAGGAGCTGCAGAAGGCAGGAGTGACGAGGATGGACATCTTCCGCAATGAGCTCATGGCCCTTTCGCAGATCGCAAAGGCCGCATCGAACGCAGAGAACAGGAAGAACATAAAGACACTGAGGAAGGTCCTCGTGGAGAGCGGCGCGATAAACAAGTTCATAAGGACAGCCGGGAGAGGCGATCTCGAGCAGATCAGGCCGATACTGATCTTCAACGAAGGGCTCGAGAGCGATGAGAAGGCTTCCTACCGCTCGGAGATCGCCGCACGCTTCCCGGATCTCGGGAGCGCCGAGGTGAGGAAGGAGGCTCCTAAGCCATCTGCTCCGAAGGTCGTATCAGGCTTCCTGTGCACGCAGGAGAGCTATGACAGGAAGAAGGAGGAGCTCAAGGACATAAACACCGTGCAGATGCCGGAGATCCTCAAGGAGATCAACTTCGCCCGCGAGCTGGGAGACCTTAGGGAGAACAGCGAGTACCAGTATGCGAAGGAGCATAAGAGGGAGCTCGAGAGGAGGATCGGCGAGCTGAACAACGATCTTGCCACCGTGCGCATCATGACGAAGGAGGATGTGCTTCCCGATCTGATAGGGTTCGGGACATGCGTCCATCTGCACGACAGGATCGAAGGCAGGGAGCTGGCATATACCTTCATGGGAAGATGGGAGTCCGATCCCGAGAAGGGCATCATCGATCTCAATGCCCCGCTTGGCCAGCACCTTGTCAACCACAGGGCCGGGGAGAACGTGAAGTTCACCATAAACGACAGGGAGTATGACCTTGATGTCATCTCCGTCGAGAGGATTGATTTCTGATAAGCGGGCCCCTTGCTCAAGCAATGTCATTAAGTTAAGGCATTGAGGCCCGCTTTCAGAACAATAGACCCACCTCTATCAAAACAGGGGTGGGCCTTTTTTTATTCGCTCAATACCGATCCAAACAGATTTACGAGTTCCTGTTCAAACCGGTTTTCTTTCATGAGTGCCAACGAGTCGCATTTGCGGATGTTATGCTTCTCGATCTTGAAGTCATCGCTGA
>CALXYI010000059.1 GCA_944392935.1 uncultured Spirochaetaceae bacterium | reverse complement strand
GGTGGACTCGCTGAAGGGCGTGACGGTGAATGCTGCGGAGCTGATGGGGCGCAATACAGGCGCGCTTGAGGCAGGCCGGGATGCGGACATCATAGCCGTGAAGGGCGACCCGCTGGAGAGCGCTGCGGCGCTTGCCGATCCCGTGTTCGTGATGAAGAGGGGTGAGAGGATAGTCTGAGCATCCCTTTATAGGCTTTTCATATTCCGGATGTTCCTTCCAAGGGCATCCGGTTTTCCATTTTTCCATCAGATGCATTGCACGGCGTCGGAGAAGCGTCTTGGATAAATACATCCGGATATCCTAGAATGATAGCGGATGAAAGGGCTTTGCGTTTACATCAATGCAGGCAAGGGGCATTATGTTCCGGCCTCGGTTGTCAGCGAGCAGCTTGAGGCTATAGGTGTCGATAGCGCCCTTGTCGATTTCTTCGATTACCTCGATCTCCATTTCCTGGAGCGCATGAATCAGAGGATGTGGCGCCTGATGCTGCGCATTCCCTTCCTTGAGAAGCACCTTTTCCGCTCCATGGACAGATCAGGGTGGGGGATAAGGCTGTTCACCGATACCGTCGACAGGATGAGGCGGAAGAAGCTTGCTGAGAACATAAAGGCTGCCCGTCCTGATTTCATCTTCGCGACGCATCCCTATCCAGGCACCGTGCTTTCGACGATGCTGCACAGGATGGGAGAGGATATACCGGTGTATTTCTATTCTACCGATGTCTTCTCTGCCCCGATGGTCTCGATCTGCCCGTATCTGCGGAAGTTCCTGATCCCGACAGAGGAAGGGGCTGGGAGGGTGAAGGCCATGGGGCAGGATCCGGAGTCCATCATGCTGTGTCCCTTCCCCCTGCAGAGTTCCGTGGCGGGTCAGCCAAGGCTGACGAAGGCAGAGGCAAGGCGCAGGATAGGATTGAAGGAGGATATGTTCACCCTCCAGCTCAATCTGGGAGGAGAGGGGCTCGGGTCGCTGAACCTGCTGGAGGATATCCTGAAGGAGGATCTCCCTGTCCAGATCGTCATCATAGGCGGCCTCCATAGGAGCACCGAGGCATATCTGAGGAATGTAATAGACTCATACAGCACGTCATCGGCTGCCGTGGAGATCCGGGGATTCATAGACAACGTGAGCGAGTATCTTGCCGCATCCGATGTGGTTGCGGGCCGGGCCGGCATAAACACGATCGTGGAGGCGATCTATGCCCATCGTCCGTTCCTTATCACCGAGCTCGTGTACATCGTCATGCACTCTGCCGAATACATAGAGAAATACGGAGTGGGGTGGAATGCCGCAGGCGACAGGGAGAAGCAGATATCGATAGTGCGATCCCTTGTCAGGGAGCCCGGGAAGCTTGCGGAAATGGATGCCGCATTCAGCAAGGTGCCTATCGAATACGATGCCAGGGCGCTTGCGAGGATGGTCGTTGAGGACGCAGCCTCCCTTCAGAGCCAGTAATGGTAATGTCTGTACGGCGGTGGAGGCGGCGGAGGCGGTGGCGGAACCCTTCTCCTTGGAGGATGATAGATATCCCATGGGTCTACGGCTATCTCCACGATATCTGCTGCGGCATCGAGCGTGATGGCGGTGGCTGCCAAGGCATCCGAGGTATAGTACAGGTCGGATGTGGTGCATGATACTGCGGCAGCCGATACGGCTATGATGGATATCATCGTCAGCGCTTTTCTTCTCACGCCCTTATGATAGCATGCCTGGGAAGGCTTTTCCGTGTATTCTATCGCATGGATCTCATGGATATCCCGCTCGGACTGACCATAGCTGTGCTGTCGGTAGTAGGCGTCGCGATAGGACTGGCCATACAGGACTGCATCGCCGATGTCGCCAATGGCCTGGTGATGATAATGACGCGGTCATTCAAGGTCGGGGACTACGTGATGATAGGGGATGATGAGGGAACCATCGAGGAGCTGAGGCTTATGAATACAGTCCTCTCGACTGTGGAGAACAAGAAGCTGATACTCCCGAATAAGGCTGTATTCACTTCGTGTATCGTGAATTACAACACGAACGGGAGTGTAATCCGCTTTGTGGACATTTCCTCTTAGCTAGTCAAAAGAAGGAAAATAATCTGCAGCTGAGGTAGCAGACTGCCACCTTTTACCAGCTGTCAGAAGTCTAAATGCGTAATAAGGCACTGTCAATGTCAAACTGGCAGTGCTTTTCCTATCAGGCTGTCCAGTTTTTGGACTCAGGCAAAATCCTCATCTGAAATCCTGTCAGGAAAGCATATCATCAGCTGGGAGATGATCAGGCCCCAGTTATGGGGCTTGCCGTACCACTTGGACGTTATGTCCCTCATCGCAAGGAACAGCAGCTTCAGAAGCGAATCATCGGTCGGGAACACCGTCCTGGTCTTTGTAACCTTCCTCAGCTGCCTGTTGAAGCCCTCTATGGCATTGGTTGTATAGATCAGGCTCCTCATCTCGTATGGATACTGGAAGAAGGATGTCAGCTCATTCCAGTTGTCCCTCCAGCTCTTTACTGCCGCAGGGTACTTCTTGCCCCATTTCGAATCGAACGCATCCAGCTGTTCCCATGCCTCATCCTGCGTATTGGCCTTGTAAACCTTCTTGAGATCAGAGACGAAGCTCTTCATGTCCTTGGAGACGACGAAGCGCGTGGATGAACGTATCTGGTGTATTATGCACCTCTGGACGTCCGTCTGAGGGTAGACGGCTCCTATGGCATCGCAGAATCCTGACAGCCCGTCGACACAGCAGACGAGTATGTCCTGCACCCCTCTGGCCTTGAGATCGTTGAGGACTCCGAGCCAATACTTGGCGCTCTCATTGCCTCCTATGTACATCCCCATCACTTCCTTCGTCCCGTCAAGCCGGATGCCTATGGCGATGTACACAGCCTTCTTCACTACCTGCCCCTCCTCCTTCACATGGTAATGGATGGCATCCAGAAACATGACGATATACTTGCTATCAAGGGGCCGTTTCTGCCATGCCCGGGCTTCGGGCAGCACCCGGTCTGTGATCCTGCTGATCATCTCAGCCGAGGCTTCTATGCCATATATGTCTCCAAGATGTGATGAGATGTCTCTCGTTGTCATGCCCTTTGCATACATCGAGATGACC
>CALXYI010000058.1 GCA_944392935.1 uncultured Spirochaetaceae bacterium | reverse complement strand
ATCTGGATGATCTTGTTCGGATATGCCGCATTCGACTCGCCGGATCCGCCGGCGACAAGCGTACCTGCCAGGACGGCAAGCACAAGCAGAACAGAGAGAATCTTCTTCATTTCTATCCTCCGGTTTTGTTCTAAGAGCAATTACTGCTTTTCCTTTTTGCTCATCTGATATGATATTTGACGCCTTTAAGACTCGTCAACAAATAATCCTATTACGGGAATGTTTTCATTGGTCAATAAAATTATGCAGATTGGGTATTTTTATTCAGAATACAGCCACTTCGTATATTTTTCAGATAAATCTTGCACACTTTAGCATTGCGACGGTTCCATGCCCCGAGATAGTATCCGGCACCGATTGCATCATACCATACGCATCTGCGGATATGCGATTGCATACCACTGCCCGTCTCTTCACCATATTCCAAAGCGATCACGATCTGCCTGGATCTTCAGGATACCTTGGCATCCATCCACCTGATATCATCGATTGGCTGCCATAAGGATGCTGATGCATACGATTATATCCGTATTCACGGCTCTGCTGCATGCCCTGGATATCTGTGTGCCTCTTACGGCGGCATGATACGAAAGCGCCGCAGATAACTCCTATGCTCGCCTAGGGGCTGAATGCGGATTCATTGATTTACATGTTTATCGAATTGCGATAATTTGATACGGAAATCTGCATTCTTGATGGAACCATCAAATCATGAAATCAAAATATATTCCGGAATATCTATATACAACAGAATCAGTTATGTGATTTTCCAACTATCATGCATACCTTGATTTTGATTCTTGGTATCAAATTCTTGATAGGAAAATCGGCATTTTTGATAGGAATATCGAAATCATGGTATCACTTCGGGTTGCGTCCTTTCCGGGGAAAGCGCTTCCGAATGAAGGATCCGATCATGCTGCTGAAAGCCGCTGTAGATGATCCATGCTTCCCCAGATGGTGCTATATTGAGAGCATGAAGCGCTACGCAGGATTCATGGGTACATGGTATCCGGGAAGCAGGGATGGATGCCTCAGGATCACCGGGGATCTGGATGGAAGCGGCGATCTCTGGAATGCCGTGCTGCCGCATGCAGGGCTGATGTACAGCGGCAGCATGATACGGGAGTATTACGAAGGCATGGATGCTGCGATACGGAGGATCGCGATCATATCCCCATCGCACTGCTACCGCCTCCAACCTGATACCCTGTACATCTCGAGATACACAGAGGCCGAGACACCATTCGGCACCGTTCCTGTCCTCCCGCTCGATATCCCGGGAGCCATCACAGCAGATGAGGTGATAGGAAAAGAGCATGGCGTGGAGATGTTCCTGCCATTCATCGGGAAGAAGGGGAACGCAGCTGTATCCTTTGCCGTGATCAGCACTGTCACATCGCCGGAAGAGGCTTTCAGACAGGCAGAGGCATTGCTGGAGGCAGTGGATGGCAGGACGGCATTCATAGCCTCCTCGGACTTCACGCACTACGGAGCGCGCTTTGCCTGCATGCCTTTCGGAAGGGACTCAGGGAAAGCGCATGATGCAGTCGTCAGGCAGGACAGCGAGGCCGCGCGCCTCCTCGCTGAGGGCAGGATAGCTGAGGTACTGGAGCGATATGCTTCAGGAACGATATGCGGGATAGCGTCTGCAGTGATAGTCTCCGCCATCTCTTCAATCCTGCACATGCAGGGAAGGACAGGAAGCCATACCACATCGATGGATATATCAGATGACGGGGACTCGGGATTCGTCTCATACCAGACCGTATACTGGAGGAAGGATGATCGATAAGGAAGAAAGGACGAGGCTGCTCTCCATTGCAAGGAGATCCATCGAGACTGCTTTCACTGGCGGTGATGAGAGCATACCGGGATGCCAGGTGAAGCGCGGCGCGTTCGTGACGCTCAGCAAGGACGGCCATCTCCGCGGCTGCATAGGATACCTTGAGGGAATAGAGCCGCTGTACAGGCAGATCTGGGATCTTGCCAGGGCTGCAGCCTTCGATGACTACCGGTTCCCTCCTCTCAGGGAAGATGAGCTTGGCAGCATAAGGATAGGGATATCAGTGATGACGGAGCCCGAACCCATATCCTCCCCTTCTCTCTTCCGCCTCGGCATCGATGGCATGATACTCTCGCTCCATGGGCGCAAGGCCGTATTCCTTCCCCAGGTTGCGGATGAGACAGGGTGGACGCTGCCCCAGATGCTCTCAGCGCTATCCGAGAAGGCAGGGCTGAGGCGTGATGCATGGCAGGACAGCGATGCTGAGTTCATGGCATTCCAGGCGGAGGTATTCGGTGAGGAATGAATGCACATTCTGCTTCAGGCGCTGCAGCATTCCGGAAGGAGGATACGGCTGGTGCAGGATGAGGCGGAACGATGGCGGCAGAATCGTGAGCGTGGACTATGGGCATATCCCGGCAATAGCCGTGGATCCCGTAGAGAAGAAACCCCTATACCATTTCCTACCCGGCACGGAGACACTCTCAATCGGAGCCTCTGGATGCTCCCTCTCCTGTGATTTCTGCCAGAACTGGCAGCTCTCGATAGAGCACGAAAGAGGCGATTTCATAGATCCGGATGATCTTGTCTCCTATGCCATGCGCCATGGCTGCCCATCGATAAGCTTCACATACTCAGAACCCCTTGTGTGGCAGGATTACATGGCAGCTGCTGCAGAGAAGGCCCATGGCGCCTCCCTCCGGACCATCATGGTCTCAAATGGGGAATTCTCAGAAGAGGCACTCTCACGCCTTCTGCCTCTCATCGATGCATACAACATCGACCTCAAGGGAGATGCCGCCTTCTACCGTGGCATATGCCATGGGGAGATGCCACCGGTGCTCAATGCGATAGGGAGGATAGCAGGATACGGCTCCCACATCGAAGTGACGACGATGCTCATAGAGGGAATCCACACAGAGCATACCGTAGAGGAACTCGGAAGCCTCCTGAAGGAACGCAACGTGCAGGTCTGGCATCTGACACGCTTCTTCCCGCAGTACAGGATGAGCGGCAGAGCACCGTCATCTGAGGAATTCCTCTCAAGGATGCTCTCTGCGGCAAAGACCTCCGGAATCCCGTATATCTATCCCGGGAACAGCGCCCTGCCCGCCCCCACAGCCTGCCCTCAATGCGGATGGACAATAAGAAAGCACCCCGGGCAGAAGGTACAGGGTGGAGACTGCCCAAGGTGCGATGCTCGCATATACGGAATATGGGAATGATCAGACTGCAGCCTTCTTCTCCTCAATCGACTCCGTGAAAACCCTCAGCTCCTCGCGTGTGAGGTAATCCGAGTCCTCTATACTGTTATCAGGGGAGAGAAGGAACCATTCACCTACCGAATAATTCCCGGAGCATTTGGCACGGAAAGCCGAAGGAACGCGGTATGAATAGAGAGCAAGGGATACATTCCCTTCCTTCACATTCCAGAACATCATTGCCTTGTTCCTGTCCGTATTGATCCCTACATCATCGTGGGCTACCCTCATCGCAGCCGAAAGGCTGTCCTCCTTTTCCATAACGGAGCCCGTAGGAATAGCGAAAGTGCACGCATCGCCAAGCAGGGAGCGCATGCGCCGCCTGGTAAGCAGGACCCAGGTATTCCCCTCCCTGTCTACAGTCCAGAAGAGGATCCCTGATCCATGATAGCTGAAGCAATCAGCGATTCTGTCGATATCCATATCTGCCTCCAATCCAAAGATAACCAATCAGGGATGAAGAAAGAAATAGATTGGATAGATATCATGTGAAGACGAGAACAGGCTCCCGAAGGAGCCTGCCCTGCAAGTAAGCCTCTGAAGCTATCAGAAGGATACCTTGACCATCGGTGTGATGGAGAAGCCCTGTGCCTTGACAGCACCCTGAGCAACATCGCCACCAACCT
>CALXYI010000057.1 GCA_944392935.1 uncultured Spirochaetaceae bacterium | reverse complement strand
AGACCTCCGAGCTGAAGAGACCATGGGTGACATCCGAGAAGAGAAGGGAATGCCTTGATCTCTTCGAGAAGGGATATGGATATAAGAAGGCGGCGAGGGAGGCAGGGCTGAACATATACACTGTACGGGATTACAGGAGGCGGTATGCTGTAGGGGACACTGCATGGGCATACAGGTTCAGCAACGATATCCCTGGCTGATGATGCTGGCTGTGCTGAGGCATGGCCAGTTCTGTTTTTCAGGAAGTTCTTATCATATAACGCGTAATTCACTGCTCTGGTAATTTTCCTGCCGTTAGGATACTATTGCACCGCAATGGAAGAGTTTGAGAAAAAGGACTTCTCTAAGATCCTCAAGCATAATGCTCTGGAAGGGCATAGATGGATGAAGAATACCGATTCGTCGGCTGTCAGGGTATATGACAGGAATCTTCAGGCATTTCCCTTTACCATAGAGCTTTATGGGAATTATGCACGTGTTGTCGATTACTCAGATGGCGGCATGGGTGATGAGGATAGGGCCGTTGCCCTCGATATCATCTCGCGCTTCCTGTATGTGGAGCATGAGAGGATCATCTACCGCACGAGGAAGAAGCGGGAGGGCAGGGAGCAGCATGAGAAGGACGAGGATTCATCGCTCCGCCTGGATGTGAGGGAGAACGGGCTTCTCTTCGAGTGTGAGCTCATGAGCTACACCGATACCGGACTTTTCCTTGATCAGGCGCAGACAAGGGCGAGGATCATGGAGATAGCAGGGGGAATGAGGGTGCTCAATCTCTTCTCCTATACCGGCTCATTCTCTGTCTATGCTGCAGCTGGAGGTGCGGAGAGCGTTGTCTCCGTCGATCTCTCCAATGTGTATTCAGAGTGGTGCAGACGCAATCTTGGGAAGAATGGCTTCCTTGATGAGGATAAGTACAGGATTGTCGCAGGTGATGCACTCTCTTATCTTGAAGAGGCTTATGAGCGCTCAGAGCGCTATGATATCGTCATATTCGATCCGCCTGCGTTCTCCAATTCGCATAAGGCCGATGACTTCGATGTCTCGAAGGATTATCTGAGGTATCTTTATCTTATAAGCCGCGTGCTCTCCCAGGGCGGGGTTGTCCTGTTCTCGGAGAATCTGATGGGTTTCAGGTTTGAGAAGGGGCTTCTCAGACCATATTGGAAAATAGCTGAGATCACCGATGAGGTGCATGCCCTCGGCTTCTCCGGAAAGCGGAGCGGACTCAGGGTGTGGATGTTGAAGAAGACGGCAGATATGAAGGAAATGAGATGGACTGCCGGCAGGAAGAAAGGTATGGACGAAGAGAAGAAGGAAGCAGAGAGGCTTTCGTTTGATGAGGCTGCAGCGGCAGGTGATGAAGTGAGGACAGAGCGCCGCGGCGATGAGCGCAGCGAGAGGACTGGGGAAAGAAGGGAAAGGAGATCCTTCGACAGAGGCGGCAGGAGAGATGACAGGCGCGGCTATCCGAGAAGGGATGGCGGATACGGCAGAAGGGATGACAGACGCCGTGATGATCGTCCCTACAGGGATCGCGATGGATATGGCAGAGGCTCTGACCGCTATGCATCACGTGAGCGTGACAGATGCTATTATGATGACAGGGACCGTGATTATGACCGCCCGCGCTATCGCGATGATTTCCGCGATCATGACCGTGGCTATGATCGCGACAGGTACTCCGATCGCCCTAGGCGTGATTTCCGTGACCGCGACTATGACCGCCGCGATTATGGCAGGAGGCCTTATGGAGACAAGGAGAACTACCGCCAGAGAAGCAGCTGGTCTGACCGCCGGAACGATGACCGCGGTGGATACGAGAGACGCAGCCGTGACTGGGATAACGATACGGGGCGCTTCTACCGTAGCGAGCGGGGTGGCCGCGATGGCTACCGTGAGCCGAGATACTCCGAATCCGGAGAGGACAGGCGCCCGTTCGGCGATGACCGCAAGCGCAGGCGCGGCGGCCCGAAGCCGTATGGCTATGATTCGTTCATGGTGACGAAGAACCGTGACAGCGCCGATGTCTTCTGGCTGAAGAATACAGAGGTCAAGGAAGACAAGGACAGCAACTGACAGTGAGCCCTGGGAGCGATTCCAGGGCTTTCATATTCTGTCCGGCTTCAGCGTGAACAGATTCCTCCTGCATTCGATGATACCGTCACGCTGCATCTTAGAGATCTCGCTGGACAATGCGCTCCTATCCACGCTGAGATAGTCGGCAAGCTGCTGCCTGCTGAACGGGATCGAGAAGGAGAGGCTTCCGTTCTGCTTCGCGCATTCCGAAAGGTAGGATACAAGGCGGCCTCTGATGGACTTCGGGCTGGTGTGGAGGATCTTTGCAGAGAGGCGCAGATTGCGCTTTGCGCTTATCGTCAGGAGATTGCGTATGATGGCACTGTGGAAGCCGCAGCCGGATGGGCATGGCGTGAGTATCCTGCCGATGGAGAGGAACATCACCTCGGTATTCTCCGCAGCCGATACGGTTATCCTCAGCTTCTCCCCAGGAAGGCAGGCATAGGCCTCGGCAAATACCGCTCCCGGGGCGATATGCGAGAGTATGCTGCTTTTTCCCCATGCATCGCAGTATGAGATGATGGCCATGCCTGAAAGCACTAGCCCGATGCTCTCAGCGGCAGTTCCCTCATGCAGGATGGTCTCGCCCTTGCAGTATTCCTTCCTCTCAGCGCTGAGGCAGCTGAGAAGTGAGGGGATATCGCTATCATCAATGCCCTTGAAGAGCTCTGTTCCTGATAATCCTGGTTCCATTCCATCATTATAATCCATTGATTGTCCTGCGGTTTTCCTTTGGTGCAGGATGAGGACAGAACCGCAGGGCTTTGATACCCATGGAATGATCGCCGGACCGAAACCCGGGGATATGGTATAGCTGTGCATACCCTTGCTGCTGATAAGGATATCCTGTTTCAAAGCGTGTCTTCGCGATGCGCCCATTTTTTATCATTTGTTGTCATGGCAACATACACGATTCCCCTAGTGCGTTATCATCCGGCTGTAGGAGATGAAGATGAAGAGAAGGATAATCGAGATAGATGAGAGGAAGTGCAATGGATGCGGGGCATGTGCCGAAGCATGCCATGAGGGAGCCATAGCCATGGTTGATGGCAAGGCACGTCTCATGAGGGAGGATTACTGCGATGGGCTTGGGGATTGCCTTCCAGCCTGTCCTACGGGTGCGATCTCCTTCGTCGAAAGGGAAGCCAAGGCCTATGATGAGAAGGCTGTGGCTGAGTCCAAGGCAGGATGCCCGGGGCAGCAGATGCGCCGCTTCGTACGTGAAAGCCGTGTTCCATCGCAGCCTGCGGTACGGGATTCTGAACTGGGGCAGTGGCCCTGCCAGATCAAGCTTGCGCCTGTCAATGCTCTGTATTTCGAAGGTGCTGATCTCCTTATCGCGGCAGACTGTACAGCCTATGCCTATGCGAGCATGCATGAGGAGTTCATGAAGGGCCGGATCACCCTTATAGGATGCCCGAAGCTTGATGGGGTTGATTACTCTGAGAAGCTTGCCGCGATAATAAGCGGCAATGACATCAGGAGCGTATGCATAGTTCGCATGGAAGTGCCATGCTGCGGAGGCCTTGAGGCTGCTGCCAGGAAAGCCCTGCAGGAGAGCGGGAAGTCCATTCCCTGGCATGTCGTGACGATTTCGGTTGATGGGCGGATACTGAGCCGCTGAGGAGGGATGATGTTCAGGAATATCGATATGGCAGAGGCTGTGAAGCTCTGCGATCTCATCGGCTATCAGGATGGACAGGTGGTGAGCAGGACGCTTGTCCAGAACAAGGCTGTGAGCATGACGCTCTTCTCATTCGACAAGGGAGAGGAGATAAGCACGCATGAATCCTCAGGAGATGCATTCGTCCTGTGCCTTGATGGCAAGGGACGCATTACGATTGATGGCAGTGAGCATATACTCTGCAAAGGGGATTCCATCGTGATGCCTGCAGGCCATCCCCATGCAGTTCACGCGGAGGAGCGGTACAGGATGCTGCTTGTTGTGGTTTTTCCCGGTTCCTGACCATTGCGGCATCGTGGTCTGTCAATTAGCGTATATAATATGACCTGCATGCGATAATGCAGGGAAGGAGGGGCCTATGCTCAAGCGTATTCTTGCAATGGCAATCCTGGCATCCGCGATGCTTCTGCCGCTTTCTGCGGGGCTTTACACAGCAGATTTCATCTATAGCTACCAGGATGGTGATTATCTCGGACTTGATTTCACTGCCTCTTCCGATTCCGTCGTCCATGGCTATGGAGGCATGTATGGGCAGATAGGGCTGGATTCTGCCAAGCAGGATTTCATCCTTGGCTTCTATTTCGGCCCTGGATTCATGCTCAAGCTCAATCAGTCAGGAACACTTATGATCGAGATCGCTGCAGCTCTTGATATGCCGATATGCTGGGGCCACGGAACGACTGGAATCGGGCTGGGAGTCATGGGGGACATCGGAGTGAGGTGGAAGTTCGCTTCTGTCATGATGCTCACAGGAGGCCTCAAGGGCGGATACTATTTCGGCTGCTTCGGATTCGATGCCGACAGATGGGGATTCTATACCGATCTGCTGCCCAGATACCGGATTGCGCCATATATAGGAATAGGAATGGCGATCTGATGATTGCAGGCAGTGAGCTGCCTGCATGAAAATGGGTCATTTTCCTGCGTACATGCCGAAGGCGTTCCTGAGACTGCAGAGTATTTCCCTGTAGAGCCTGAATGTCCTGCCCGCTTCCTCTGTATCCTCCGGCTTGTAGGTCCTGCCTATGCGTACCGAGGCTTTGATTGCCTGATCCAGGGAGCTGAAGTATCCGCAGTTGACTGCAGAGAGGATCGCTGCTCCGAGGCTTGGAGCCTCCTCGTTCTCAGGTACTGCGATCTCCCTGTCTGTGAAATTGCTTTTGAGCTGTGTCCATACCTCGGATTTCGCACCTCCTCCTGTCGATATGATCCTGTCTATCCTGATTCCCTTGCTCTCCAGGTATTCGACATTCTCCCTCAGCAGGCAGGCAACGCCTTCCATCACGGCATAAGCGCAGTCGATTCCCGCAGTTGCATTGGTGAGCCCGAAGAATACCCCTTTGGCCTTTCTATCGAATGATGGCGAATTCGTTCCGGCTATGTAGGGCAGGAACACAGGGGGATTCGCGGGTTTTGATTCCAGTATCCTGCTGTCGATCTCCCTGAACGTCATATCCTTCATGAAGGTGTCCCTGAACCACTGCAGGCAGATACCGCCGCTTTCGCAGACAGGGAGGAGGGCATAAGTGCCATCGAATGGGCCGCAGTATGTCGGTATGCCTGAATCCGCGATGGGGGCATCCACGAATGCGGCAAGCGACAGCACCGTTCCTGCTGACTCGCTTACGATTCCTTTCTCTGTGTTTCCCGTACCTATCATTCCTGCGAAATGATCAAGAAGCCCGCTATTCACCTTTGTATTCCTGTCGATTCCGGCTATGTCCCGGATGACAGTGCCTACGATGGTGTTGGGCTTGACTATCTCAGGCAGCTGTGAAGGTTTGATACCTACGTAATCGAGTATATCCTTCCACCATTCCTTCTTCGTTATATTGAAGTAGCAGGAGAAGCCTGCAATCGTATAGTCAGTGGTATACCGGCCGGTAAGATAGTATATGACATAATCCTGCAGGAGCAGGAACCTTGCAGCCTTGCTGAAGATATCAGGTCTGTTCCTTCTGAGCCAGAGTATCTTGGTTACAGGCCATGTAGGTATGAATTCCGGCTGCCCTGTTATGCTGTAGCATGCATCCCCGAACCGCTCTTCCAGCTCCTCGCATTCCTTCCTTGACCTGTTGTCAAGCCATGAGATTATAGGAAGGAGAGGCGTCCCGTCCTTATCGAGGACGACGAGGGTTTCCGCCTGTCCTGTTATGTTTATCTCCTCGATGCTGTCCTGGCTGTCAGCCTCGGCACAGTGTGCGATCATCCTCGAGATATCATCCAGATATTCCTTTGGTGAGAATTCAGCGAAATCCCCTTCCTTCATGTAGGCAATCGGGGATGATTCCGTGGCAATCACTTCCAGGTTCCTTGAGAATCTGGTGACTTTGGTGTTTGTGGTGCCGAGATCGATCGTGATGATGCTCATATCTGGATGCCTTCCTTTGTCCTTTTGTTCATGCTGACGGAATTCCGTCTGATCAGCGTTGGTTCGAATGAATAGCAGATGGTGGATTCAGCTCCGTTCAGGATATTCTTTATAAGCCGCACACAGCTTTCAGCAATCCTGTCCGAAGGGATGTTGATGGTCGTAAGCGCCGGGTATACAAGGTCAGAGAGAGGGTAGTTGTCATGTCCCATCACGCTTATATCATCGGGTATCCTTATATCATTCCTGGCAGCTGCCTTGTATATGCCAGCTGCATACACATCGCAGAATGTGATATATCCTGTCGGCATCGCATCTTTATCCTGCATCAGCGCAGAAGCCTGGCGGAACGCGGCTTTCTCAGTCGAATCCACATCGAAGATCCTTTCTTCGTTGAAGGTCAGTCCGAACTCAGAATATGCCTTGCGTATTCCGTTCAGGAATGCGGCAGCAGAGGGGAAATTCCTGGAGACGCAGAATACGGCGTTGTCGGTATGCTTGTTCTCAAGCATCTCCAACGTGGAAAGATATCCTCCGAGCTCATAGTCTATGCGTATGCCGTTGCAGCAGATTTCGTTGTTCGGGGCTCCGAAGAGTATGAGCCTGTCGCATGAATGCTGCAGGAGCTTGAGGTTAGGATCATCTATGATTGTCGGCTCGAGGAGGATTATGTCCGATCTGTTCTCAAGCGTTGTCTGTATATGAGCCTTCTCCATCTTGGAATCAAACTGGCTGTCGCAGATCACGATCGAGTAATCTGGCTGCATCTGTATAGCGATATCATCGAATATCTTCGTCAGGATCGGGTTCTGCAGATCGTTGAAGATGACGGCTATGTTCTTGTTCGCATTCTGCCGCAGCTTCCTGGCCATTGCATTCGGGGTATAGCCAAGCTCGCTGCATTTCGCCCTGACGAGCTGCTTTGTCGAGTCCTTGATCATCGGGTTGTCGTTCAGGGCTTTCGAGACAGTCGAGAATGAGAGCCCCAGCTCCTTGGCGACTGTCTTGATCGTGATATTAGCCCGTCCTGCCATCTTTTCCTGCCTATTCTCCTTCATGCAGTCCATTATATTATATCAAGGATTATTACAACGTTGTCAAACAAAAGTATTCCCGATGATTTCCTTGGATAATCAGAAAATAGATGATCCTTGGATTCCAAGGATTTACAATCTGCTTCAGAACTTCTTTCCATATCATAAGATACATTCTTAGAAATCGGTTAGAATCATCTATATCCGCCAATATATGCTGGTATGAAATGAAAATACAGCAGTTCCCCGGATTTTCGATATATAAGTTTTTAGAATACAACGATATCAAATATCAATAAAATTTTATCCAAGCGGCTTTGGATAATTTCTTGTAAAACAAAATGTTGACAGGTGGTAAAACCACTTCTATGCTTATTACAACGTTAGAAACAAAGGAAGGCGATATGAAATTATCCTGCTCAAGTCTGATGCTCAGCGAGAAGAGCCTTACCAGGAAAGCCATGAAGCTCAAGGAGCTCGGATTCTCCGGAATGTCGGTGTTCGTTGAGTATTCTGACTGGAATGACGAACTGCATGAGGAAGTGCTGGGGCTGGAGAAGGCAACAGGGATAAAGCCATGCGAGTTCGTCTTCAGCGATGAATGCTATGGCCATCTGATGGACAGCGATCCATGCATCCGTGGCAAGGCCAGGAAGATGTACAGCGAGGCTCTCGGCGTCTGCATGGAAATAGGTGCAGCCACAGAGCTTGAATTCTCTTATGCCCCACGTTCACCGCTTCCTGTCTATGATCCGTATCAGAAGATGACAGAGGAACAGGAAACGGCTTTCCTGACGATGTACCGGGAGATGGGGAAGCAGGCAGAAGGATCCTCCGCTTATCTGCTTCTTGAGGATATAAACAGATACGAAAGCCCTTATCTCAATACCCTTGCGGACTGCGCGGAGGTCGTAAGCAAGACGGGACTCAGCAATGCAGGGATACTCTGTGATGTTTTCCACATGACGATTGAGGAAGGGGATATACCTGCGGCGATACGCCAGGCTGGCTCCTTGATAAAGCATGTGCATCTGGGTGATACGAACAGGCTGACTCCCCGCCGCGGCTTCCTGGATTGGAAGAGCGTATTCGCCGCTTTCCATGATATCGGATACGAGGGGTACTGCTCTCTCGAATGCGCAGTGACAGGAGATGCGGATGATGATCTGCGGCAGTGTGCGGCTTTCCTGCTGCCGATGATGTGAGAAGGAGGATATGATGGCGGTTTTCCATGAAAGCTTTGAAGTAGAATGCGGCATAAGGGTTTCCTTCAGGGATATCACAGGCAAGGTGAAGGAAATCGTTGGCGGGTCAGGAATCAGGAACGGTATCGTCACCGTGTATTCCCAGCATACATCATGCTCAGTCTTCATCCAGGAAGACAGCGAGGATACGGTCCTTTGGGATAACACCCCTCTTGTCCTGCAGGATATGGTCAATGTCATGGAGAGGATCATCCCGACATGCGGATACGAGGGACAGTATCTCCATCCAGGTCCGATCCATGTGAAGCATGCGATGGAATGGAGAAGCGAGAAGCCTGAGTGGCTGCTGAATACGGACGCGCATCTCAGGAGCGTCCTTCTCGGCAGAAGCGAGACGATCCCATTGATCGAAGGGGAGCTGGCATTAGGGGAATTCGGGGTGGTCTATTTCGCGGATTTCGATCAGACAAGGGAAAGGACACGTACTGTCAGAGTGACGGTAATAGGAGAATAAGGAGGAGGTACCGGTATGGGAATTCTTGAGAAGATGAGACTCGATGGCAAGGCGATCTTTGTCACCGGTGGAGCCAGAGGACTTGGATACAGCATGGCAACAGCGCTTGCGGAAGCCGGTGCTTCCATCCTCATTGCGGATATCGATCTTGAAGCTGCGGAGAAGGCAGCTGCCGAACTGCAGAAGATCGCTGGCAACAGGATGTGCGCGGAAAAGGTGAACATCGCGAAGCCGGAGGATGTCAACCGCATGGTCGAGCGCATGCTGAGCGAATACGGCAAGATCGATGCAGCTTTCTGCAATGCCGGCATAACGAAGGAGAATCCTGTTGCGGAGGAGTCCTACGAGGATTGGAAGGAGGTCATCGATGTCAATCTCAACGGGACATTCCTATGTGCACAGGCTGCAGGCCGCCAGATGATAAAGCAGGGCTATGGATCGATCATCATCACCGCTTCCATGTCCGCCCATATCGTCAACATACCGCAGACGGAATGCTCATATGCGGCTTCGAAGGCCGGTGTCCTCCAGATGACGAAGAACATGGCGATAGAATGGGCAACCAAGGGTGTGCGCGTAAACAGCATAAGCCCTGGCTATATGGCGACCGAGATGACGCTCAATACACCTGAGCTGAAGCCCCTTATCGGAATATGGGAGAAGCTGTCACCTCTGCACAGGATGGGCAGACCCGAGGAGCTTCAGTCAATCGCAGTATATCTGGCAGGTGATACGAGTTCATTCACCACCGGTGCGGATTTCCTCATAGATGGAGCCTATACCTGTTTCTGATGCAGCAGGGAAGCCACATCGGGATGAATTCATAAAACCCTAAAAAGGAGGGAAACGGATGAAGAAAGCCTTAGTATTTCTTTTGGTTCTGACTATCGGATTCCAGGCGTTCGCAGGAGGTAAGAGCGAGACAGCTGTTGTATCCGATGATCCGGTTATGCAGTATGCCGGCACGACGCTCAACCTCATCATGGAGCAGAATGCAACAACGGATGCGATCGAGGCTCTTGTGCCGCAGTTCGAAGAGCTGACAGGTATTGACGTCGTAATCGAGAAGGCTCCGTACGATGACGTGATCCAGAAGGAGACTCTTGCATTCGTCAGCGGACAGGGAGCATATGATCTGATTTCTGCACCTTATGAGTATCTCGGCAACATGGTCGTCAATGGATATATCCAATCGATCGAGCCATTCCTTGAAGGTGAATCGCTCATTGAGGGATTCGACAAGAATGACCGTATCGAAGCCCTCTGGGCAGCGTGCGGCGACTGGGAAGGCACTCTCTACGGAACTCCGGAGAACCTCTGCACCATGTTCTATGCATACAGGAAGGATCTCTTCGAGAATGAGACCGAGAAGGCAGACTTCCTTGCCAAGTATGGCTATGAGCTTGCCATCCCGACGACTTGGCAGCAGTATCGCGATATAGCGGAATTCTTCACAAGGGAGAAGGGTGAGCTGCTCGCAGGCGAACCGCTTGCGCAGGCTTTCTATGGCGTCTCCATGTCCGGCAAGCGCCACCAGGCGACAGTCTTCGAGTGGATGAACTATATGTGGTCTTTCGGCGGCAATATCTTCGATGAGGAAGGGAATATCGCGATTGATGATGCGAAGACCATCGAAGCCCTTCAGTACTATGTGGACCTCACTGAGTTCGCACCTCCTGGAGTAAGCTCGAAGACCTGGGATGAGCAGACGACGGAGCTCCAGCAGGGCATCGTGGCCCAGGCTATCTGCTTCAATGACTGCACGCCTTCGATCGAGAATCCCGATGAGTCGCTGATGGTCGGCAAGTATGGCTATGCACAGTATCCTGCAGGAGAGAAGCAGACCTCCCACTTCGGCGGATGGGGCTACTATATCCCGACCGATGCGAAGAACCCTGAGGCCGCATGGCTCTTCCTCGAATGGTTCCTCTCATATGATGTGCAGAGGAATCTCGCAGAGAACGGATTCTTCCCGTCGCTCGCATCGCTGTACGACGATGAATCGCTCAATTCGATTCCTTACTGGGAAGCTAGCAAGGTGGCATTCGAGAACAGCACGAGCCGCCCGAGGATCCCGCAGTGGAACAGCATGTGCGAGGTCATGCAGCTTGAGATCTCCATGGCGATTGCCGGCGAGGAGACTGCAGAACAGGCCTGCAGGAACATGGCTGCTGAATTCAACGAGATCCTGGCAGGAGCGCTTCCCGTTACCTATCAGTGATCAGCACTGTCATCCGGCAGGGGTTTCCCTGCCGGAATCATAAGAGAATATTCCGGGGTTACGCTATGATGAAGAAAAGCAATCTGATAAATGACAGAAAACTGGCTTTCCGATTCCATTTCCCAGCCTTCTTCGTTCTTCTGTTCATTACACTTATCCCCCTCCTTTATACTTTCCGCCTGAGTCTGTTCAACTACCAGCTCTCGATACCTGGAAGCGATAAGGAGTTCATAGGTCTTGCGAATTACATAGAGCTCATCCATGACGCTGAGTTCTTCAAATCCATCGGCATAACGCTGCTTTATGTCTTTGTCTCCGTTTTCGTGGAGATCGTCATCGGGATCATTATCGCGCTCATACTCAATAAGATCCCTTTCATGAGGAGGATATTCACCTCTGCAATACTCATCCCGATGATGATCGCACCTCTTGTGATCGGCCTTATGTTCAGCTTCTTCACGAATCCGCAATTCGGGCTGTATTCATATATAGTGAACTACTTTGAGCTGCCGCTTCCGACGGTCCTGACCGACAAGCCGGCAATCGCATTGGTCACCCTCATGATCATGGATATCTGGGAATGGGCACCCTATATGGCGCTCGTCTTCCTTTCCGGCCTTCAGTCAATAGAGGGGGAATTCTATGAAGCAGCGGAGATCGATGGTGCCAATGGGCGCCAGATATTCTGGAAGGTCACAATCCCCCTGATGAAGCCTATCATCGCGGTCAGCGGCCTTCTCAGGGCCATGGAATGCCTCAAGGAATTCGACAAGCCCTATATCTTCACTGGCGGCGGGCCTGGGAATGCTACCGAAGTCATCGATCTCTTCACCTATAAGCAGGCTTTCACCCAGTTCAGATTCAGCTATGCATCCGCATTGTGCGTAGTGCTTTTCATAACACTGATTGTCCTTGGCGTCTTCTATGAGAAGTTCACGATGAAGGAGAATTGAAAGATGATCATAAACAGACACCATAAACTGAAAGTCACCCTTGCATATCTCTTCCTGATAGCATTCATTCTCTTCACTCTTATGCCATATGCATGGATGATACTCACCTCATTCAAGAAGCGTGTCGATGCATTCGCGATACCACCGAAGATCTTCTTCGATGCCACGCTCTCGAATTACTACGATGTCTTCATAACGAAGGGCATGATCAAGAATCTCGGCAACAGCATCATAGTCATGCTCGTCTCCGTTGCGATCGTCATGATACTGGGGCTTCCTTCGGCATTCGCATTCTCCCGTTTCAGGACGAAGGCAGATACCATATTGCTCAACTTCCTGCTTGGGACGAAGTTCACTCCGTTTGTCGTCATGGCATTGCCTCTTTATCTGATAATGTCCAGGATCGGCCTGCTTGATACCTATTTCGGCATCATCGTCGCGCATGTTGCATTCAACCTGCCGTTCTGCATCTGGATGATGAAGGGATTCTTCGATGCCGTACCGAAATCCCTTGATGAAGCGGCTAGGGTAGACGGGTATTCCTGGTTCCGTTCATTCATATCGATAGATATCTCTCTGGCGAAAAGCGGAATAGCGGCAACTGCGGTGTTCTGTGCCATAAATTCATGGAATGAGTTCCTGATGGCGCTCATCCTCACCGGTCGCACGACTGCGACGATGCCTGTTGCCGTTCCTGGGCTTGTCACTCCCAGAGGCACTCTCTGGGGGCAGGTGGCTGCAGTCAGCACAGTCATAACCGTTCCCGTTCTCATCTTTGCCTTCCTTGTGCAGAAGCACATGGTCAGCGGCCTTACGATGGGTGCGGTGAAGTAAGGAGAGAGGATGGACAGGAAGATCAGAGCGCCTTTCTTCGAGATCGGTCCGAAATCCTATCTTGTCGGAGATGAGGTCCTTGAACTTGCACTTGCAGCTGAAAGGGCCTCTGGGAAATATGGCGTGGATATAATCTATACGTGTCCTTATACGGAGATACGCCGCGTTGCCGATGCCACGCAGCGCATATTCGTATTCGCTCCGCATATGGATGCGCTGGAACGCGGACGCGGGCTTGCGGATATACTGCCAGAGGCGATAAAGGCTGCAGGAGCCGTCGGTGTGATGCTCAATCATTGCGAGAGGCCGCTGGGCGTAAGCGTGCTGCGGCGTACGATAGAAAGGGCAAAGGACCTGGGGCTGATGACCGCGGTCTGTGCCGATTCGATATCCGAGGCATCTGCAATCGCCCATTTCAGGCCGACGCTTATCGTGACTGAGCCGACTGAGCTTGTAGGGACAGGCAAGACAAGCGGCATGGAGTATGTCTCTGCTTCGATTGAGGCAGTCAAGTCGGTTGATAAGGATATCCTTGTCCTGCAGGGGGCAGGCATAAGCTCCGGGGAGGATGTTTATAAGGTGATCAGGGCTGGAGCAGAAGCCACCGGATCATCAAGCGGGATCGTGAAGGCTCCTGATCCTGCGGCAATGGTTGATGAGATGATATGCGCTGTACGGAGGGCCTGGGACGAGATCCATTGATGCGTGCGCTTTCAGCAGGATCGTATCCCGAACCGCCTTGCCCGCTTGATTTCCACCATCAGAGTGTTGAGCAGGACGAAGAAAAGGATATATGCAGGGAACAGCGACATCGATACATTGCGTCCGATGATGCCGAATGCGGCAGGCATGAATGCCGATCCAATATATGCTGCCACCATCTCCAGCGCCATGATCCTTGATGATGCTGCTGCGCCGAAGTACTCCGGAGTCTGATGCAGCATCGTCGGATATATCGGGCCGAAGCCCATTCCTATAAGGAACAGCGCAGCGCCTGTGGCTGCTTCCGGGATTGCGAGAAGGATGAGTATGCCTATGAGGACCACAGCCTGGCCGCATCTTATGAGATTCCGGCTTTCCATATGCGTTGCAATGAGCCCTGATATGATGCGCCCTGATGTTATTCCCCAGAACAGCAGTCCTGCATATGCGGCTGCATTGCCTTCTGAGAAGCCTCTGGCTTCGACCAGGAATGTCGCTGCCCAGAGCATCGAGGTCTGCTCCAGAGCGCTGTAGGCAAAGAAGCCCATCACTGCAGCAACAGCCCCCGGCTTGCTTAAAGCGGCTATGATCCCTATATCCTCCGCGGCTTCGGTGAATGCCGGTTCATTCCCATCGGCTGTTATGCTGCTTCTGCCTGCTTTCCGCCATAGCGGTGCCGAAAGGATGAGGATCAGGCATACGATGCCCTGCATCGCTCCCAGCGTCCTGTAGCCGGTACGCCATGAGATGCCATGGGCGAAGAAGACCGAGAGGATCACGGGGCCTATCAGGGTGCCGATTCCCCAGAATGCGTGGAGGAAGTTCATCGCCCTTGCCTTGTAGTGCAGCGCTACATAGTTGTTCAGTGCGGTGTCGACAGATCCCGCTCCCAATCCCAGAAGGAGCGCAATGGCAAGGAGGAATGGGAATGATGAGGCTGCGGAGAAGAGCAGCAGAGCGGCTGCTGTCATGGCGACGGATGCGGATGTTATGCATATCGTGGAGAATCGCCTCGAGATCCTTGCATACAGAAGGCTGCTGAGGACCGTGCCTCCGCAGACTGTCGCTGCGATGATGCCTGCCCATGATACAGGAACACCAAGATCCGGATACATCATAGGCCATGCTGTACCGAGCATTGAATCAGGGAGTCCCAGCGAGATGAATGCGATATAGATTATGATCAGTATCGACAGCATAGAGAGGAATATATCATCAGCATGCGCCAGTGAGAATCGGGCAAAAGGACAGCAGTATGATGGAAAACGACATATTTGTGGATTTTTCCTGAACGGCAGCTTTTTCTGTTGAGAAAAGCCGCCACCGCTGTTATTCCATAAAATATGAGGGATTCAGGAATAAAGGTCTTCAGCCGCGAGCTTGGCACTGATATCGGATCTTCCTGGGATTTCTCGGATGATGCTGAGCTGATATATGCAGCCGAGGGATCGCTGAGGATAATCGCTTCAGATGGCTTCCAGATCTTCACGCTCCGTGAAGGCGAGGGGGTGTTCATCCCTCCTCGTGCCATATCATCCGTCATAGCCGCTGATATGAGGGCTGTCTCGCATCATGTCGCGTTCGATGTCTCCATTGTATGGAATGATATCGGAAGCGCAGTATACAGGAAGTATTCCGAGCCGCTGCTTTCGATTCCGTCACCGCTCTCGCTCTCCCCGCAGTCTGCTGCGAAGGTGGATGAGGCTTACAGGATCATGGCTGAGGGGGCTTACTGTGCAGAGCTTGAGGCAAGGAATCTCATATCCGCTGTCCTCATTGCGATCCTCCGCGAGATACAGGACCGCCAGATGCCGGAGAAGGCGCTGCAGAATGACCGCCTGCTGCGGATGATCACCTTCATCAAGGAGCACTTCCAGGAGGATATCACACTCACAATGATAGCTGCGGCAGGCAATGTATCCGATAGGGAATGCCTCAGATCATTCCAGAAGTCGCTCCGCACATCCCCTGTCCAGTACCTTATCTCATACAGGATCGCGGAAGGGATGAAGCTGCTGCGCAATACAACCCTCTCCGTCTCGGAGATAGCATATGCAGTCGGCTTCGGCAGCCCGTCGCATTTCTCACGTACGTTTAGGGATCTGCAGGGGATGTCTCCCTCTGATTTTAGGAAGGGGAGCCTCTGAAAGCCCGAGGAACGATATCGCATTCCTTTCCGCTATGCGTGCTATATCCTCATCGGTGAAGCCGGAGCGCTCGAATACGGAATAGTATTCCGTGTATGATTCCACCTTGAATAGATTGACGGAGAAATCAGAGCCGAAGAGGATCCTGGACATCAGCTTCTCCCTCCTTCCGGCTTTCTGCTCTCCGATATAGGCAAGGAGCTCCGTATAGAATTCAGGCGTGCATCCGGAGAAGGAGACATCTGTGTATACTCCGTCGAATTCATCCATCAGCTGCATTATCGAATAGAACCATGGGCTGTCCGGATGATGGCGCAGCCTTGCTGCGATGCTCTGCAGATTGCTTCTGGAGGCTATTGCATACTGCTTCCCGGCATGTGCGAAATCGATTATCAGCCCCGGATAGTTCTCAAGTACCGTCCTCCAGGCCGCCGGATCGGTATAGGCCCATGCTTCCTCTGCATTCACGCCTCTGAATCCCTGGTCATCGGCATGCGTTATTATCGGGATGCGCCTGTCCTGGCAGAAGGCATAGAGCTTCCTGTGCTTCTCCAGCGTGGCAGAGTCATTCGGCCATGGCCTGAATCCCAGCGGGGGATATATCTTTATTCCATAGCAGGGCTTCGACGGTACCTCGTGCGGCTTATGCATCACGTGTGATGTGTTGATATACCTGTCAAGCAGCTTCTCCATGAACTCCATCGTATGGAGCCTCGGGTCGATGCCGAGGAATGGATAGAACTCGAAAAGGCCATCAGGACGCGCTCTGTAGTAGTCGCGCATGCCTTCTACCATGGCTTCCGTGTATGGGGTTATCCTGTCGGCTGCAGGATAGCGGTAGTAGATCCGCTCCATCATCCTCTGGTCCTCTGAGAAATCCATGATGAGGGGGATCATCAGCATCCTGTCGAATTCCATGGAGCGGAAATGCATCTTCCCGCCATGTATATACGGCAGCGGAGGCGCATAGTCCCTTTCCTGTCCTGCGGTGAACCGTCCCATCAGGTCGTCTTCCATCATCTGCAGCGTCTCGCCGATAGGGCGATTGAATGCCATGAGCGTATTCGTGACCATGTTGAGGAAGTTCTCTCCCTTCATCAGCTCGGGAGTGAGGATGTAATCGAAGGAGGTGTTTGCTGAGATGATGTTCCCCGCAGAGTCGTACAGGGAGCTGATGAATGAGGCGAAGTTCGGCTCCTGAAGCGTCATCACATGGAAATGGCAGTCAGAGAAATAGCGCACAGCCCGATTCTACTCCATAGGCACCGCATATGCTATATAATATGATCATGAAACGTCTGGCTATGATCGCAGCTGTTATCATGATTGTGCTGTCCTCCTGCGTAGTCACTCCTCAGAATCTTGCAGTACCTGGATGGGCTGAAGGCGTATGGGCCGGCAGCAATGGAGAGGAATGCGAGATAACGCATGACAATCTGATCCTTGAGTCCCGTTATGGGAATATCGATATCAAGGTATGGCTGGATTTCGGGGAATGCCGAATACGCCGGAACAGCTTCGATGATGGCGAGTGGCATATCAGGCTGTTTGTTGCGGAAGGCCCTTACGGAAGGGAAGGCGAGATCATTGTCTATAATGAGGGCTCTTCTGGTTTGAAGGTCGCTGTGAATCATATACGGAGCTATGATGCAACGGTGATGCATTTCACCAGGACAGGCAATACCTGAATCCGCCGCTCCTGTTCCGGCAGAATATGATGTACAATATCCATGATTTCCGGAGGAATACATGAAGAGGATGATGCTTATCGCCGCTCTTGCGGCTATGATCGCGGGTCCTGTATCCGCAGCAGGAGGATATCTTTCCGTAGGGCTTGGGGCCAACACAGGCTTCAAGGCATATGATGTGCAGAACAATGAGGCAATGGAGATCCCTGCCGCTGATCTGTTCAATATAGGAGGTGATCTCGATCTCTCCATAGGATACAGGGCGGCAGACTGGTTCGCAGTGGGATTCTCGACAGGCGTGACATACAACCATGCTGGATACAATGACATGAATGTCTTTGCAGTGCCGTTCATGGCGGAGATCATCTTCGAGCCATCGATGGGCGGGGTGAGGCTTCCTGTTGAGCTTGCTGCGGGCGGCCATGTGCAGTTCTCCGGCGATGATATCGACATCGGCCCTGCCTTTGGGGTATCCGCCGGAGTGGCTGTCGATGTCAGCGAGAGCTTCACTGTGGGATATGCAGTCAAGTTCAGCCTTCTGATGCAGCTGCCTCAGAAGGATAGGATGACATTCCAGATCGATATGGTTCCGATTGCGATTGATATGACGTACAGATTCTGAGATCCGGATGCATCTGATAGCTGGGGCCGCTTCGCATGAGGCGGCCTTTCCGATTATCCTGCCGAATGTCCGGAATACGGGTGGGATATCATATATACTCCGGATATGCATAGGTGCCGATCCTACCCAATCCATCATGATAGCCGCGCATGGTGTCCGTTTATCGGCAGAATGGCTGATAATATATAGTGCAATCTGATATAATTCATTGCTGCATAAACTCTTGTTCCCGTCCATTCTTTAATCTGGATTTAATGTTCATGCTCCTATAATCAAGCAAAAGGAGTACAAAGTGAAACCTGTTAACCCTAGATTGATAGTGCTCGCGATTTCGCTTGCGCTCATTGCGGTCCTCGCTGGATGCAGCGGGGGAGAGAGCAGGAACAGCACCGCGACTGTATATGTGCAGGGTGCTGGCAGCAGTGCATCACGATATGTCGCTGCTTCTGCGGGCGGTTCATCTGCTCCCGGATTCGAATCCGGGGAAGTGATCGTATCGGGAGAGAATGTCACGGACCGCCTTTCCTCATCGGATGTGGAGACCGGCCAGGCAGCGGGAGGAGCCAATGACAAGCTCTTCGAGGCAACTGTCGAGAACGTGCCTTCAGTGGTGACTCTCGAGGTCGAGCCGAAGCGTGGATTCGTCTTCAATGAATGGCGGCTGAATACGCACAGGGTATTCACCATAGGCAACCTCTCCTGGAGCGAATACATCGATCTCATGCTCTCTCCGGCAGAGAGGCATTCCGAGACTCTTGTCGTCCCTGCCGACAAGGCAGAGTACTACATCGCGACGTTTGAACGTGGGTATTACATAGACCTTGAAAGCACTTCTTCAGAAGGCATTGGAACGAAGAGCAGTCCGTACGGCAGCTTTTATGAGGCAATCGATGCCATGAAGTCAGCAAGGTTCATTGATGAGGAGATAACCTTCAAGGTCGCTGGAAGCGATCCTGCTGAAGTCCTCAAGCTCAGTGAAATGGCTTCCATTCATACCAATGATGATGAGCTTGAGGAGCTGAGGGTCCTTGGCGGCTATGACAGCTCATGGAACAAGACAGGCAGGAGCAGCTTCCAGATTGACTTCTCAGGCTTCAGCAGAGGCAGTGAGCTTGAGGATCTCGTGTTCTCATCAATAAAGCTTGAGACTCTCAGCCTCCAGGACATGAGCAGGAACATGGACCTCGATGACATCGAATTCTTCAATGTCGAGGTTGGTGATATCACTGGGAGCCCGGGCGTTCTTGCGAATCTCATCATAACAGGCGAGGCTCCTGCCGCGACCTATGTCAACTGCGTTGTGGAGAGCCCTGTCCCCGGAGCTGCATATATCCATAGCCTCATAAAGGAAGGCGGTGATGACAATATAGGGTCTTTACATAAATGTGTGGGATTTGTATCTGTAGGGACCTCTCATTGAAGCGAAGATAATCTTGAGGAAGAAGTACTCCGTATCCCTGTAGCCATAGGCTTTCCTCCTTATTGTCTTGATCATG
>CALXYI010000056.1 GCA_944392935.1 uncultured Spirochaetaceae bacterium | reverse complement strand
TGTTCTTATGGCCAGTGACGTAGGCGATTGTCAGACATTGGTTGCATGTCATGTCCTGGAGCTCGATGTCCCTGATTGCACGCGGAACAGCCCAGTAGAACTCGTATAGATGAGGGGCCTTCGAGTGATCGTACAACAGCTCGTCCATGGAGATGTCGAGAGCCTCGGCAATCCTTCTTATCGTCGTGAAGCTTGGATTTACCTTCTGTGAACGCATGCTGGACAGCGTTTTCGGACTCAATCCTATGAGACGTGCGAGGTCTGCCCATTTGATGTCCACCTCGGCAAGCAGATCGGCAATCTTGTTGTAAAGGTCCTCGACCTGTTCCTGTATGACTTCCTTATCCTGTTTCGATGGCATGACCAACCTCCCTATAGAGGGGAAGTATATCATAGAATATTGAGTCCTGACAGGGAGCGAGACGTTCAAAGCATTCAATTTGTTAAATATTCTCCGGGGTTCCATAGATTAGGCGGTCAACGCTGGTACCGAGAGCCTCCGCCATCTCCTTCGCACTGCCGATCGAGACGTTGCTGTTGCTGGACTTCTTCGAGGACAGCGTGCGAGGGTCTATGTCGAGCTTCCCCGCAAGCTCCCTCCAGGTCATTCCGCGCTCCTTCAGCACGAAGTCGATATTGTTCCAGAAGTTCGTTGCCAATCTATCGTATTTGCCATTCTTCGGTGTATTCATTGTCCTATCGATATCCTTCGTACATAGTATAACAGATTGACGCAAAAAAACAAGTGATATGGATTAACATATTGAGTACAAATGTCCTATATCTGATTGTATTCAATATCATAATCCAATATGAGGATATATGGCCAAAAAATCGCATTATTTTGAGACTTTTTCCTTGTCATTCCAGAAATCTGTACTTATAATAATATGTGCAACGGCTGGATTTTTACCTCATTATATTGAATTGTTGAACAGGAAGGACATGGCAGGGTTCGAGGAAAGCTACCGGAACATTCTCATCTCCAATCTGAACGACCTCGAAAAGGAGGCCGAACGGTTCGTCATGTCTCCGGGGCGTGACTTCAGCAGGAGAAGGAAACTGCCGTTCGCAGAGACGATGAAGGCGGTGCTCTACATGGAGGGCAATTCCCTCAACAAGGAACTCTGCGATCTCTACAACCTCCAGCCGGACAATCCATTCATCACGAAGTCCGCATTCGTCCAGCAGCGAGGAAAGATCAGACATGAAGCATTCGAGGAGGCGTTCAGAAGGTTCAATGCCGATACGGGAGTGAATGACCTGAGCCTCTATCAGGGATATCGTCTTCTTGCGGTGGATGGTTCTGATGTGAACATCGCTCTCAATCCCGATTCCAATACCTACTTCCCACCGAACAACAGGTCAGAGACCGGGTTCAACCAGCTGCATCTGAACGCCCTGTATGACATCCTCAACAATACGTTCCTCGATTGTGTGATACAGTCCGCTCCCAAGGAGCACGAGGTCGAGGCCGCCCGCATGATGGTGAAGCGGTTGCCGAAATCATCATGCCGCACCATTGTCATCGCCGACAGGGGATATGCATCCCTCGACCTCATGGAGACGATCCGTGACCAGAACATCGATCTCCTCTTCAGGGTTCCGAATGGTTTCATCTCGGAGTTGGCGCGGATGCCGATGGCGGAATTCGATACCGACATCTCCTTTACCATCGTCACCGAGCAGACCAAGGAGACGAAACATCTCTTTGCTGAGGGAAAAGTCAAAATCCTTCCAGGACCGAGCAAGTTCGGAAAAAAGAAGAAGGACGTATCATGGTTCCATCCGTCACCATATTTGATGAGACTGCGTGTGGTCAGATTCCAGCTGGAGACAGGCGAATACGAGACGCTGGTGACATCGCTGGACCGAAACCATTTTCTCATCGCGGAGCTGAAGGAATTGTACCACCTGCGCTGGGGCATCGAGACGTCCTTCAGATGGCTGAAGTACGCCATCGGGCTTACGAACTTCCACTCGCGGAAGGAGGAGTCCATCAGGCAGGAGATCTTCGCACGGCTCCTCATGTACAACTTCTGCGCCCGAATAGCGAACTCGGTAATCATCGAACAGCCTGAAGAGAACATCCATGTCTACAAAGTCAACTTCTCCCAGGCGATACACATCTGCTTCTCGTTCTTGAAGAACAGCCTCGATATCGATATTCGCGAGCTGATACGCCGATATGTCGAGCCCGTCAGGCCGGGGAGAAGCGATAAGCGGAAGCTCCGGCCCAAAGGCGTCATCTGCTTCAACTATAGGGTCGCATGACAGCCATTCCAGTAAGGATGGCTCATTCCGTCATGTACCAGCATCCACCAAGAAACACAATTTCCATTCCTCATTCGCAGATATCAGTCATCCACCCCACATGAAAAAGGCCACAGTCCCCATTTCTGAGGAGGCTGTGGTCTTTCTGTATGGCTGGGAGGTTCAACCCCGTTTCCAGCTGGTTCTTAACTTAACAGGGCTCTCAGAATGCCGTGGCCTCGGAACCTTCATGATTCCTTAACTAAACGACATTGCTTGCTCAAGGGGCAGCTTCATGCTGCAGAGCTGCGATCACGCACTCTGTGCCGCTCTCCCTCAGGACTGAGAGCAGATCCTCAGAGCGGAGGAATACCGTGGAGGTATTGTCGCATGGATGTATGCCGATGATGCCTCCTGTGAAGAAGCTGTCCATCACGAATACCGCCCTGTGGCAGCTGTCGCTGAGAAGCCCGAATGGCGTAACCTCTCCTTTAGAGAGGCCGAGGATGGCCCACAGGTCCTCCTCTGAGGCGAATGAAAGCGGACGGGAGGGTATGATGTGCCGCAGAGCCTTCAGATCCACCGTCATGCCAGGGCGTACCGAGACAAGATAATAGGACCTCTTCCTGTCATCGCGGAGGAAGAGGTTCTTAGCGATCCTGCCGTGGCCAGCTATGCCGGCCTCCTCCATCTCATCCATAGTGAAGACAGCCCTGTGCCTCTCTTCCCTGTACTCTATGCCCTTCTGCCCGAGGAGGGCAAGTATGTCACTCCGCCCTGCCATTCTTCCCCCTGTAGAACCTGTCGAGATAGCTGCGCTTGAATTCGCTGAACCGATCCTCCGCTATAGCCTGCCTGATACGTATCATCAGGTCATAGAGATACTGCAGGTTGTGCTCGGTAGCGAGCATGCCCCCGAGCATCTCGTTGCATTTGACCATATGATGCATGTAGGCGCGGGAATACTCCCTGCAGCATGTGCATCGGCAGCCTTCCTGTATCGGGCCATGATCGAACTTGTAGACAGCCTTCTTCAGGGCTATGACCCCGTCATCAGTGAAGAGCCCGCCGTTCCTGGCCATGCGGGTTGCCAGCACGCAGTCGAAGAGGTCTATGCCGTTCTCAACAGCCTCAAGGATGTAGTCGGGGCTACCTATTCCCATGACATACCTGGGCTTCTCCTTCGTGACATAGGATGCGGTATATGCAAGGAAGTCGCAGAAAGCGCTCTTCTCCTCGCCGACGGAGAGACCGCCGATGGCGACCCCTGGGAAATCCATCCCGGATATCGTCTCTGCCGAATCCTTGCGCAGGTCCTCGTAGAAATTGCCCTGCACTATCCCGAAGAGATTGCCTGGGAAGCTCTCCCCCAGCCTCCTCTTCTCCTCAACCGCCCTCACAGCCCACTGCCGGGTTATCTCCCATGCCTCGGCGGCCGCCCTGTGGTCGATGCCTGGAGGAGTGCACACATCGAGCATCATAGCTATATCCGATCCGATCACAGACTGTATATCCACTACCTTCTCCGGTGTGAACACATGCCTGGAGCCGTCTATGTGGCTCTGGAACGTGACTCCGTTCTCCTTTATCTTCCTCAGGCCCGAAAGGGAGAATACCTGGAAGCCTCCTGAATCGGTGAGGATGTTCCTGTCCCAGTGGGAGAAGCTGTGCAGCCCTCCGAAAGCAGACAGCACCTCCGTACCTGGGCGGAGATAGAGATGGTAGGTGTTGCCCAGTATGATCCCATAGCCTATATCCCTGACCTTGTCATGGTATATGCCCTTCACCGTGCCGTTCGTGCCTACAGGCATGAATGCCGGCGTCTCCACGTCACCATGCGGCAGGGAGAGTATCCCCAGCCTTGCTTCCGTATCCCTGTCTTTCTTCAGTATCCTCAGTATGCTCATGCCCTGCGTCCTATCATCGAGATCACTAGCGACAGCAGTATCGTCATGACTATCGGCATTATCACCGCGACGATGGGTGCCACCGCTCCCTGATGGCCCATTATAGAGAAAACCATGTCAGCGACATAGTAGATGACGGCAATCGAGAGAGACTGGATTATCGCGAAGAGAAGGACATTCCTGCGGAAGCTGAAGTTCATGGAGACCGAGATGAACATCAGCACGAATATCGCAAGAGGTGATGCAAGCCTCCTGTAGTAATCCGTCGCCTTCTCCTGCCATGTCGTCCTGTCTGAATCCCACAGCCTTGAGAGATACTCCCTCGCAGCCTCCCTGTCCATCGTCTCCACCGATGTGTTCTGGCTGCGGAAGAGCCGGGGCTCCGGATCGAAGAGCGGATCCTCGTATGACCCGGCTGTCCTTGTCCTCGCCGTATTGCCCTCTATCGTATATATGTGCGCATCGGAGAAGACCCAGTAGCCTTTGTCCTCATCGAAGCGTGCGGATGCGGCCTCGACCCTCTCCTCTATCCTTCCATCCCTGCTCCTGACAAGCACCGGTGAGGATATCTCACCCGTGGCCTCCCGGAATCTCTGGGTGTATATGATGAAGCCATCATCATCGGTGAGCACGATATTCCTTGTATCGCGCGTGGAGGAGGCACCGAAGAGCTCAGTCTCAAGCTCATCATGGAGATTCGCTGCGCTTATGACGGTGTGCTCCTGGAAGACAACGCCCAGCAGCGTTGCGATGACGGCAAGCACGACTATGGGAAGGCGGAGGCGCGCAGGGCTGACTCCTGCATTGAGTATGGGGATCATCTCGTTGTTCGCGCTCAGCGATGAGAGGAAGTATGTCACTGCGAACAGGAAGGATATCGAAGCCGCCATCAGCAGGTACTCAGGAAGCGATACGATGATATAGAACACGATATCCACAGGGGATGCCTCACTGTGCATTATCTGGTCCATCTTCGAGAAGAGCTCCACTGCCGCGAGGATGAGAGCGAACATCAGGAGCGTCGTGATGGCTATCCTGAGCACCGATGATACGGTATAGCGCGTCAGTATCCTCATCTTGCCCTCCTGAATCTGATCATCAGCAGCACAGCAGCAGCAAGCACCGCGATGTCCGGAAGCGAGATCAGCCAATACGGAGACGATGTGATATTGAATATCTGCAGCTGCACCCCGAAGAGCATGTACCAGTACGCTACGGCTATCAGGAGCGAGATGGCGAAGCCTGTGAGCTTTCCGTGCTTGACGCGGAACATCGAGAGCGGAAGGGTTATGAGAGTCAGGCAGAAGCATGCCGCAGAGAGGACGAACTTCTTCGTGAGCTCTGCCTTGTAGTACTGCGAGTAGAAGTTGCGCGGGGCATGCTCGCCGCGGCTGAGTATCGTATCACCCGCCTCCCTGGAGGCAGCCTCTATGCCGCTCCGGCTTCCATATCCCGATGAGGCATTGCGGAGCGCAAGGGCATATGAGAGCCTTGCATCCTCCCTGGCTGCATGCCATGCTGCCCTGTCCGCCCTCTCCCCCGGGTCCCTCTCCGCTATCCCTGCGATCAGGTCACGGGATGACAGATTGACAGGAGCCGAGCTCGTGAGCGACGGTATCTGCTCAGAGAAATCAAGGAAGAAGACAGCGCTGTCGGCTTCCGTCAGGCCATATGAGTCTATATCGCTGCTGTCAGTGATGAGTATCGTGGGCTTCTCGAGCTGCAGGGAATAGATGAAGCTGTAGCTGTCAATGAGCTCAAGCACGCCTTTCTCGGAAAGCACTGTGCGGCTCTCCCCATCCTCCGATGACAGCAGCACTATATCATGTATCTCATTGCCTTCGGTGAGACCGTTCGAGAGGACTATGTTCCCGACGGTATTGACCGAGTTCGATTCTATCTCGAAGGTCGGCATCTCCTGCATCAGCACTGAAAGCCTGTCCTCGTATACCGCAGATGACCACGGCAGCACAGCATCGGCGAAGAAGAAAGTCACGCCTGAGAGGAAGATGGAAGCCCATATGAGAGGCCGGTATACACGGCCGGATGGTATTCCCGAGCTCCTCATCGCAAGAAGCTCGTTCGATGAGCCGAGGTCACCCAGGACCATCGATGACGAGGCAAGGGATGCGAACGGGAATGTGTATATGAGGAACTGCGGCATGGAGAGGGCGACCATCTCCAGCATCGTCATGAAGTCTATGTTCTTCAGGAGTATCCTCTGAACGAGGAGCAGTATCGAGTTTATGAAGAATATGCAGAAGAAGAAAGCGAATGCCACAGCGAAGTTCTGGGCAGCTTCCTTCAGGATATAGCGGTACAGCAGGGAATAGGATCCCCGATTCTCAGCAGACACCGGTGGATCCGAAGCCTCCCTCACCGCGCGCTGTCGGGGAGAGCGCATCAGCCTTCACGAATGGAAGGCGCACCGCAGGAGCGGGGATGATCTGCGCGATCCTGTCCCCGGGGAAGATGGTATAGTCCTCGCCGGAGAGGTTCATCAGGATGACCGATACCTCGCCCCTGTAATCGGAGTCTATCGTTCCGGGGGAATTGAGGACGGTGATGCCGCTCCGGAGCGCAAGCCCCGAACGCGGCCTGACCTGCACCTCATAGCCCTGGGGAATCTCGAATGAAAGCCCTGTCGGGATAGCCGCCCGCTCACCGGGATGCAGTGTCACCGGGGCAGGAATGAATGCCGAGATATCGGCAGCGGCAGCACCCTCTGTTGCATAGAGGGGCAGCGCTGCCCCCTCAGCAGCCTTCACCCGGATCTCCATCAGTTCCCCTTCTTCTCTGCCTTGGCCTCTTCAGGCTGCGCATCGATATAGGAGAGATTCAGCCTTCCCATCCTGTCGATCTCGATGAGCTTCACATCCACATCCTGTCCGACCTTGAGCACATCGGAGACATTCTTGACCCTTGTGCGTGCAAGCTTGGAGATGTGGCAGAGGCCTTCCTTGCCGGGAAGTATCTCGATGAATGCGCCGAAGTCGACGATCCTCTTGACAGTACCATGGTAGATCTTGCCGACCTCAGGCTCCTCGATTATCGAAAGGACAAGGCGCTTCGCCTCCTGCGCAGCTGCATTGTTGCGGCCATAGATCATGACGGTTCCGTCATCATCGATGTTGATCTCCGCATTCGACTGCGCCGCGATCGACTTGATTGTCTTGCCGCCTGTTCCGATGACTGCTCCGATCTTGTCCTCAGGTACCTTGACCGTCAGGATCTTCGGTGCGAGCTCGGATATCTCGGCTCTCGGGGCAGCAAGCGTCTTCTCCATGATGCCGAGTATATGGAAGCGCCCTTCCTTTGCCTGCTGGAGAGCCTTGCTCATGATCTCGGGAGTGACGCCCGCGATCTTGATATCCATCTGGAATGCCGTGATGCCATCCCTTGTGCCGGCTACCTTGAAGTCCATATCACCGAGGTGATCCTCCTCTCCGAGGATATCCGAGAGGATGACATAGCGCGAGTAATCCGCGCCCTCTGTTATGAGCCCCATCGCGATACCCGCAACCGGCTTCCTTATCGGAACGCCTGCATCCATGAGCGAGAGGCAGCCGCCGCATACCGATGCCATCGACGATGATCCGTTGGATTCCATGATCTCGGAGACAACGCGGATGGTGTACGGGAACCTGTCCTTCGGCGGGATCACAGCCTCGAGCGCACGCTGCGCAAGATGCCCGTGCCCGATCTCACGGCGTCCGGTAGTGAGCCGTCCGACCTCTCCAACCGAATACGGAGGGAAGTTGTAGTGCAGCATGAAGTTGGAATATGTCTTCTCGCCATCGATCGTGTCGAAGAGCTGCTCATCCTGCACTGTTCCGAGCGTAGTAACGGCAAGCGACTGGGTCTCGCCTCTCGTGAAGAGCGCGGATCCGTGGGTGCATGGAAGGAGACCGACCTCGCATGTGATCGGGCGGATCTCCGTGACCTTCCTGCCGTCTGTCCTGACACCATCGTCGAGGATGGATGCGCGCAGGATATTGTACTCCATATCCTCGAACATCTTCGCAAGCTCAGCAGGCCTCTTCTCGCTTTCGGCGATGAGATCGGCGAAGCGCTCCTTAACATCCTCATGGACCTTCTCGAGCGCCGCATAGCGGTTCATCTTGCCTTTCACGAAGGAAGCCTCCTTCTCAAGGGGATATGCATATTCCTTCACAGGCTCAAGCCATGTGAGGTCAGCTTCCTCGATCTCCATGAGGGGAAGCTTCTCCTTGCCGCAGATCATCCTCAGCTCATCCTGAGCCTCGCAGATGCGCGAGATGACAGGCTGGGCCGCAGCGATGGCTCCGAGCATATCATCCTCAGAGACCTCCTTCGCGCCGCCCTCGACCATCGTGATGCCGTCATGGGTTCCCGCGACCACTATATCGAGCGAAGCGGAAGGCATCTGCTGGAATGTCGGGTTTATGACATATTCGCTGCCGATCTTGGCGACACGCACTGCGGCGATCGGCCCATAGAACGGGATATCCGAGATCGTCACGGCGCATGAAGCGGCGTTGATGGCGACGATATCGGGAGTGTGCGACATATCGGAGGAGACGACTGTCGGGACAATCTGTATCTCACGTCCGAAGGCCTTATCGAAAAGCGGTCTCATAGGGCGGTCGATGAGGCGTGATACAAGGATCTCCTTGTCCTTCGGCCTCGACTCCCTCTTGAGGAATCCACCGGGGATCTTGCCCGCTGCATAGTACTTCTCATTGTATTCAACCGATACGGGTACGTAATCGATCGGTTCTGATGGCGCATCGCCGCAGCATACCGTGGCGACGACCGCGCTGCCGGCATAATGCGCATAGACAGCGCCGTTTGCCTGCTTGGCGATCTTCCCTGTTTCGAAGACAAGGTCTATGTCCCCTATCCTTACCGAAACTGATTTCACTTCTGACATACTTTTCCTTCTTTCCGTTCTTTCCGTTCTTTGTGTTCTCTTATTGCACAAGAAAGCCAGGCATAGCTGGCTTTCATTGCTTTTCCGTTATTTCCTCAGGCCGAGATCGGCGATGAGCTGGCGGTACTCGTTGATGTCGCGGTTCCTGATGTACTTCAGGATGCGGCGGCGCTGTCCGACGAGCTTGAGAAGTCCACGCCTTGAAGCGTGATCCTTCGGATTCGCCTTGAAGTGTCCCTGCAGGTCATTGATCCTCGCCGTGAGGAGAGCAACCTGCACCTTCTCGTCACCTGTGTTCCTGGCATCATTGCCGAACCTGACCACGATTTCCTTCTTCTGTTCCTTTGTGATCATCTCTTCTTCTCCAGATATAAAGAATCCAGGAGCAGTTCCTCTTTCCCATTACCTCCCCGCAGCATGGAAAGGGAGGAGGACGGCAGCCTGAGACGGAGATATTCCCCATCGATGGCCGCAGTGCAGCCCGCGCTCTTCCCAGAAGCGGAAAGAAGCCTGGCATCATAAGTTCCCAGTGGCGGTAGGAGCTGATGAATCAAGGCCCTGCTGAAAATCAGTTCTCCAGAGCACGATCCGTAGGGTAACGGCACAAGATCAACCCTGTAGAATTGACCGGCAAGCGCTGGGATACCCCCAAGCCTGCCTTCGGATATCATCTCCCTGATCCTCGTTGAGGAGATACGCTCCCCGCTCGGATCAAGTACTGAATCCACTATGCTTACGCTGCAATCACAGCCCTTCGCCATGAGCATCGGACCGAGATCCCTGCACCCTTTCTCAGAGGATGGGTTGCCGAACCGGAAGTCGCTTCCGACCGCAGCGCCCGCAGGAGTCATGGACTTCAGTAGGAGGTCCATGAACCCACAAGCTGATATCTTACTGAAATCAGGGGAAAAGTCAATCACGGCAAGGACATCCACGCCTTCATTCCCGATTGCCTCGGCGCGGAGCCGCATTGTGTCTATCTGGCCGTTCCTGCACTTCGGATTCACCGAGAACGTTATGGCAGCCGCTGTCTCGGCTCCGAGAGCCTCCTTCATCTCCATGAGCGTCCTCAGTATGGCCCTGTGCCCGAGGTGGACGCCATCGAAGACGCCGATGGTGAAGACCGACCGCCTGTCCCTTATATCAAGGGATGAGAAAGGAACGGCGATCATCCTGTCCTCGCGACGACACGCAGCCTGCCATCCCTCTTCTCCCCTATCCCATATGGGCCCGAGGGGAATGAAAGGAAGGCATAGGGAAGCGATGGATAGGTGTCGGAGAGGATGGCAGACGGCCTTATGGTGCCGTTCTCTATCCTCTTCCGCTCCCCTTCAGAGAGGACGATCACGGAGAAGAGCCCCGTGGCCTGCAGAAGCTCATCAGTCCCCTTCCCTATATCCTCCAGCCTCCATGGCCCGATGCGGAGCCTCCTGAGGCCGGAGAGATGCGCGCAGCTCCCTGCAGCGCGTGCTATATCGCGTGCAAGGGAACGTATGTACGTGCCTTTGGAGACGGAAGCGCGGATCACTGCCTCCCGTCCGGTGAATGAGAGCATCTCTATGCTCGATATGGCTATCCGGCGAGGTGCCATCTCGATGCTGCGGCCACGCCTTGCCTCCTCATAGGCACGCCTCCCTCCCACATGGAGCGCGGAATATACCGGCGGTATCTGCTCCTGCTCCCCCAGGAAGCGCGGAAGGACAGCCGCGACATCCTCCTCGGAGGGAACCGGGGCACGCGCGATCACTTCCCCTTCGGGATCGAGCGTATCCGTCTCCTCCCCGAACCTTATCCGCGCTATGTATTCCTTGTCGAATGATGAGAAGGCAGGATTGAGCCTGGTGGCTCCTCCGATGAGGATCACCATCAGCCCTGAGGCGAACCTGTCGAGCGTGCCTGCATGCCCGACC
>CALXYI010000055.1 GCA_944392935.1 uncultured Spirochaetaceae bacterium | reverse complement strand
CATCATCGCGGAGACGCCCATGGCTGCGGCATGCGTCAGCGTTGTGCCGTATTTCTCCCTCACATCCCTCTTGAGCGAGGCATAGCAGCTCCTGAGGCCGTGCCACACATCCTCAAGCGAGTATGTCCAGTAGCCGTTCTCGAGCCTGTCTGCCCACGTGTAGCTCCCTGATGCAAGCGGCACATAGTCCGGCCCGATCAGCACCGCCTTTATCCTCGTCGACCCCAGCTCTATGCCCAGATAGCACTTTTCCTCATTGAATTCCATAATGCCTCCTCAGTTCCTGTCCTTCTTGCGCAGAAGCACTGCCGACTGCACGACAAGGAAGATGCAGATCATCGCTGCTACTGTGATGTTCGTCCACCATGCATCGTCGAGTCCGAGGAGCGCGACGATATTCTTGATGGTGCTCAGCGAAAGGACTCCGAAGAACGTCCCTATGATATTGCCGACACCGCCCGTGAGCATCGTGCCTCCGATGATCGATGAAGCTATTGCGTTCATCTCTGCACCGGAAGCGTGCGAAGGCGCACCGGATCCTACATGGAGGAAGTAGACATAGCCGCCGATTCCCGCAAGCAGGCCGCACAGGAGATGCGCGATGAACTTCGTCCTGCGCACGTTTATGCCGAGCATGTTCGCGCTCTGGCTGTTGCCGCCGACAGCATAGAGGCTGCGGCCGAGCTTCGTCCATCTGAGAAGGATGAAGAGGACTATGACCGTCACGATCGCGACGACGACACCGATCTCGACATACGCCGGGACGAACTTCCCTAGCCTGTTCACCGACCCGACGGGGAGATAGATCCTCGTGTTCTTGAGTGCGACGAAAGCCTCGTTCTGCACATTGAACTGCGTCGCGTTGACTATGGTCGTCATGCCTTTGGCGAAGAACATGCCGCCGAGCGTGACTATGAACGGCTGGATATCGAGATAGGCTACCAGATAGCCCTGGACTATGCCGAATGCAAGACCGATCCCGAGGGCGATGAGGATGGATGTGAGGATGCTGCCTCCGTTGTAATCGAGGTTGACAGCTGCGCTCATGCATACCAGCGCCGTGAGCTTCCCCACCGATATATCGATACCGCCCGTGATCATGACAAGGCTCATTCCGCAGGAGAGGATTATGAGCGCGGCATTCTCATTGAGTATGTTGAGGAATGTCTGCACGCGCAGGAATCCCCTTCCTATGAAGAGCATCGCTGCCAGATACATCGCGAAGAATACGACGATGGTAATCGTCAGGAGCAGATTCGTATCGGTCATCTGGGACAGCCTTCCTGTCCTCCTGTTCAATGCGACCTTCTTCATCATGCTGCCTCCTTCTTCAGTTTCGAAGCCTGCAGGCTTCTCCAGAGCTTGCCCATCTTCGCACGCACGGCAGGCGCGCTGAGAACGACGAGGGCAATGACAACGACCGCCTTGTATGCCGGGAGGGCGCTTGAGGAGACGTTGAACTTGAAGAGCGTAGTCGTGAGGAACTGGATGACGTACGCACCGAGGATGGATGAGGCCATGCTGAAGCGGCCGCCTGAAAGGGCGTTGCCTCCGAGAGCGACGGCGAGGATGGCATCCATCTCTATATCAAGCGCGACTACCGAGTAGTTTATCGTCGAGAACCTCGTGACCTTGATGAATCCCGCTACGGCTACGCAGAGCCCCATGATGACGTAGGTGATGAACTTGATCATCTGCGGGTTGATGCCATTGAGCTTGGCGGAATTCGGATTGATTCCTACAGCCTGCGTATAGAGCCCGAGCGTCGTGAACTTCAGCGTCAGGGCTATTATCACCATGCAGATCAGAGCGATGAAGATAGGTGTCGGTATAGGCACGCCGGGAAGGAATGTGCCGAAGTAACCGAACGAAGGATCGCTTATGATCGGAAGGCGGTTGTTGTTGATCCATGCAGCGATCGAACGGCCCGCAGTATAGAGGATCAGCGTTGCGATCATAGGCTGTATGTTCAGGAATGCGACAAGCGCACCGTTGAATGCCCCGAAGAGCATCGACACCACGCAGCATACGAGGAATGCAGTAAGGATGGATGCCTGCATCTCATCCGGACGCGGATTGTCCCCGCAGAGTACACGCAGCACGACGCTTCCCGCAATCGCTATCGTAGCGCCTACGCTTATATCCTGCCCCCCGGATGCGGCAGTGACGAGAGTCATGCCTATCGCGAGGATAGCAAGCTCGGATGCATTGTCCAGGATGGTGATCAGGTAGCCAGAGAGGACCGGATCGCCGTTGCTGTTGAGCGAATAGCTGATCTGGAAGAATGACGGATCGGCTATCAGATTGAATATGACAAGGACAAGGAGAGCTGCGATCGGGATGAATATCTGGTTCCTGAAAAGGCCCATCCACCCGGCGCTTCCTGTCTTCTTCAGAGTTTCAGCTGTCACTTCCCACCTCCTGCGATGGTGCTCATGATCTTGTTCTGCGTGAGATCGGCGCCGCGGAGCTCGCCGACTGTCTTCCCGTCGCGCATGACGACAAGGCGGGAGCATGTGCGGAGCATCTCGTCGATCTCGGAGGAGATGAATGTCACGCTCTTGCCTTTCTCCGCGAGCTGCAGGACAAGCTTCTGTATCTCGATCTTCGTTCCGATGTCGATTCCCCTTGTAGGCTCATCTAGTATGAGGTACTGGGGATCGGTAAGGAGCCAGCGCGCAAGTATGACCTTCTGCTGGTTGCCGCCTGAAAGGGACTTTATCGGAGTATCCGATGAAGCCGTCTTTATCTCCAGGAGCTTGATGTACTCATCGGCTGCCTTCTCAGCCTTCGCACGCGAGATGGGATGGAAGAACCCGTCAAGCACCTGAAGCGCGAGGATGATGTTGTCGCGGACCGAGAGATCCCCGACGATGCCGTCCCTCTTCCTGTCCTCAGGCAGGTATCCTATCCTGTGCTTCATGGCATCGCGGGGCTTCGAGATGCGCACGTCCTTGCCGTTGACACGGACCTTGCCTCCCGTGACCTTGTCGGCACCGAAGATCGCACGGACGCATTCGCTCCTTCCGGATCCGAGAAGGCCTGTAAATCCATTGACCTCGCCCTTGTGGATGGAGAAATCGAACGGATGGCGAGCAGCGGAGCTTGAGAGCCCTTCTGCCTCGTAGATCACCTCGCTGCCGATATGAGCCTCCTCATCACCGCTCTTGATATCGGAAAGATCGTTGAGCTCCTTTCCGAGCATCTTCGATACAAGCTCGACACGGGGAAGGTTCTCGATGGCATATTCGCCGACGAGCTTCCCGTCGCGGAGCACCGTTATCCTGTCGCAGACCTCATAGACCTGGTCAAGGAAGTGCGTGACGAAGATGATCCCGACTCCCCTGCTCTTCAGATCGAGCATGAGGCGGAAGAGCTTCGCGACCTCAGACTCATCGAGCGATGATGTAGGCTCATCGAGTATGAGGACCTTGCATTCCATATCGACTGCACGCGCGATGGCAACCATCTGCTGCACAGCTATCGAGCATGTCCCGAGCTGCTGCTCGGCACGCGCCGGGATGCCGAGCGACTCGAGCATCTTCCTCGCTCCGGCATTCATCTGGCGCCAGTTCGTGACGAAACCCTTTGTCCGTCCTATATACATATTCTCCGCAACCGTGAGATTCGGGCAGAGCGTTATTTCCTGATAAACAGTGCTTATGCCGGCGTTCTGCGCATCCTCAGGTGACTTTATGTGCACCGCGCCTTCAGCGCCCTTGAGGAAAACCTCCCCTGCGTCCTTCTCATATACTCCCGTAAGGACCTTGATCAATGTGGACTTACCGGCACCGTTCTCACCCATGAGGGCGTGTATCTCCCCCTCGCGGAGCGTGAAGTCGACATCCTGCAGGGCTTTTACGCTATAGAAGCTTTTGTAGATCCCCCTCATCTCAAGAACAGAATCCTTCTGCATGCCATAACCCTTCCTTTTCTATCAAGCGAAGAAGAAGGCACGTTGGATTGCATTACCAGCGCTCCGCCGTGCCTTGCATTCCCGGTCTGATCGGTCAATCAGATTCCGTACTTATCGACATCTTCCTGTGTGATCGTCGTTGCATCGAATCCCTGCTCGACAAGGTAGATCGTCTTGCTCTCAGGCTCGATACCCTGCTCGAGGTTCTTTATGATGGAATCGATCGTGTCAGCCTGGAACGGATTGGCCTGGCCATCATAGTTCCATCTGCCTGCGAGAAGCTCCTCAAGAGCCCACTTGTTGCAGTCGAATCCCATGATGATGACATCGCCGTCGACTCCGTGGGAGATGTTCGCCCTGTCAAGAGCTGCCACAGCGCCTCTTGCCATATCATCGTTCTCAGCATATATGACGTTGAACGGTGTTCCGGCATCGATGACGGACTGTACGATCTGCTGTGCCGTCTCGGCGTTCCACTCAGCTGTCTGCTGCGTCACGAGGTTCCAGTTGTCGTTGTTGGCTACCATCTCATTGAGGGCACCTGTCCTTCCGATCTGCGCAGAGGATCCCATGACACCCTGGATATGGATGATGTTGTACTCATCGAGGTTCTGGGAAGCGAGCCAGTCGACAGCGGTCTGTCCCTGGAGATTCGTATCAGATACGACTTCAGCGACATAGAGGCTGGGATCAGCATCGACAGTGCGGTCGAAGAGGATCACGGGGATTCCCTCATTCTGTGCATCCATGAGGACGGAATCCCAGCCGGCTGTTCCTGCTGCGGAAAGGATAAGGTAGTCCACTCCATCCTGGATGAATGTCCTTGCACCCGAGATCTGCTCATCGTTCCTGAGGCTGTAGTAATACGAAGCATCGTATCCGTTCTCCTCTGTGAACACCCTCTTGAGGTCAGCATCGTTCGCTGTGCGGTATCCCGATTCGTTGGGATCGTTGTTTATGATTCCAACTCTGATGAGTCCGCCGTCATCGGTTCCTGCTGTCTCTGCAGCACCTGCGGCGAATACTGTCGTTGCAGACAGAATGAGAACGAGCAATGAAAGCAAAACCTTCTTCATTTGTACACCTCTCTTTTTATTAAGGCCCGGCTTTTCTGTTTTCCCTTTTCCCGAAGCCTTATCTGGATTGGAACATGGAGCATCAGAGCTGTCAACAAATTTTTTGAAAAACAGGTCAAGTAATACTTAAATCAAATACAACTTAATATATGATACAAGAACAAATACAAATATTTGCGCGTCAAATCACGGGAAATACCTTTAGCCAAAGGATGCGGCAAGCCTCTCTCGTCCTGCATTATATGATTTGTAGATACAACTGGATATTGTATACAGAAATAAATACAAATTCCTGTTGCTAATTCCATGGCAGCTGTTATCATCGAGAGCAAGGGCAGGTGAATATGGCAGCTAAGTACAGACAGCTTGCGGACTTCCTGAGAAGCGAAGCAATGAAGATCCTTGAAGGCGGGGGCGACAGGATGCCGACGGAGATGGAGATATCCTCACGCTACTCCGTCAGCCGGCAGACAGTGCGCAACGCCCTCCATATGCTGGAGGAGGAAGGGCTCATCGAGCGCCGCCAGGGGAGCGGATCGTATATAAAGCCGCAGAAGAACGCGGATGACCTGAGGCAGATCGCGCTTGTGACCACATTCATAGATGACTATATATTCCCCACGATCCTCCATGATGCGCAGAGCATCTTCGCGAAGAACGGCTATTCCACTCTTGTATACGCCACCGAGAACAGCGTCGGCAGGGAAAGGGACGTGCTGACTGAGCTTCTGGGTAAGAACATAAGCGCAATCCTCATAGAAGGCTCGCGGTCGGCGCTGCCAACGCCGAATGCAGGTCTGTTCGCCTCGTTCAGGAGGAAGGGCATACCGGTGGTGTTCCTGCATGGCATGTACAGCAATCTCCCTGATTTCCCCTGTGTCCTGGACGACAACTTCAGCGGAGGCTTCCAGGCGGCGCAGTACCTCATAGACAAGGGGCACAGCAGGATCGCCGGGATATTCAAGAGCGATGATGCGCAGGGACCGGCAAGGTATCACGGGGTCATCTCGGCCATGACCGCCGCCGGTATAAGGATACATGACAGCGCCTTCTGCTGGTACGATACGGAGGACAGGAAGGCGATAGTGAGCGGCAAGGGAGTGGAACGCCTCGAAAGGTTCATCGATTCGAGGCTCCGAAGCTGTTCTGCAGTGATATGCTACAATGACGAGATAGCCTATACGCTCACCCGCCTGATGCTGGAGAAAGGGATAAGGATCCCCGAGGATATCGCGGTGGTCAGCTTCGACAACAGCTTCTACAGCCAGATAGGAGCTGTGCCGATAACGTCGCTCGGGCATAAGATGCCGAAGAGCGGCAAGGCCGCTGCGGAGCTGCTTGTCGACATGCTCGGCGGAGGAAAGGGAGATACGGTCTATCTCAGATGGGAGCTCATAAGCCGCCAGAGCGGCTGATCATCCTTTCCTCAGCAGCTCCTCCGCCCTGGTGGATGAAGCGAGGATGTTCCGCAGCACTTTCTGCGCAGCTGCATGATTGGAGATGAGCTTATCGGACATAAGCGCTGCTGAGGCCTTCTCCGCAGAGGCTATGAACCCCATCGCCTCTGAAGCGGAGGCATCGGAAGGGTTATCGTACAGATATGCCTGCACGAAACGTCCGATCCGCACGAATGATGCGTGGATATCACGCAGGCGGGCGCGCGAGGGCATCCTCTTCTTCCCGGCTGTGCGTGAGAGATACGGGATAAGTTTCCTCAGCTCGTTCTCCGCAAGGGAAGCTGTGCTGCTGAAGCATCTGAAGATGATCAGGAGGCATAGGATCACTGCGATCATGATGAGCCACCCATATACGGTGTTCCGTATGTATGACCAGAGCGTGAGCAGGCTGGAAACAGGATCCGGGGTATTCATGCCTTCACCTCCTTCTTCTGGACTGTGCGCGGCTTCCGCTGTCCATCCTTGCGCATGCTTACTGTGATCTGATCGAACGGAATCTCTATCAGGGAATCGGCAAGAGGACTCCATCCTCTACAGGGTGGAGACGAATTGCCGTATCAATTTATCTGCAGATCAGATATGTGGTAGAATGAAGTATGGACGAAAAAGGGCGCATCGAAAAGAACAATGCAATCAGGGAACACGGGAAACAGACCCGTCTCCGTCATGCCTTGATGCGTCCAATCGTTGTTGAGCTCAAGCTCGACATCAAGTGTTTGAACAAGGCTGATAGGAATAAGCTTTTTCTGTATTTCACCCAGTGCCGATGGCTGTGCAATCACCTCCTCTCGCTTGATGATGATGCATTCAGGTCCTTCGATACAAAGACCCGTGACATCACATCCCTTGACAAGGAAGGCAACCCAGTGGCACGTCAGCTCACGATACCTGCAAAGTTCATCCAGTCGGTGTACTCCTCACTGAAACGTGACATGGCCTCTCTTGCCTCAAAGCGGAAAAAGACAGGGAAGAAGAACGGGAAGCTGAAGTTCAGAAGCGAATACAATTCCATAGAGCTCAACCAGTACAGGGACACTCACTGGATCTGCTGCATGGATGAAGGCGACAAAAACGGCAAGTACAGGAACACTGTCCACATTGCCGGAATCAAGAGACCTATCCGCGTCTTCGGCATGGAGCAGATTCCATCCTGTGCTGAATATGCAAATGCAAAGCTCGTGAAAAGACCATCTGGAATATATCTTATGCTTACATGCTATGTTCCAGTGGATGAGAAGAAGACGGAAACCGGATTCAAGCCTGATATCGGTCTTGATTTCGGAATAAAGACAACGATAACCACTTCTGAAGGAGAGAAGTTTGGCATACAGGTCCGAGAATCGGAACGCCTTAAGGGTTTGCATAAGAAGCTTGCCCGCCAGAAGAAGGGTTCCAGGGGCTGGTGTGCTCTACAAGGCATCTCATCAGAAGAGAATATGAGAAGCTTGCCAACAGAAGGAAGGCAAAAGCCAATCAGGTGTATCATGACATCATCACGGGTAGGAAGATCGTGGTCATGCAGGATGAGAACATCAAAGGCTGGCATAAGGGCATCTTCGGGAAACAGGTGCAGAACTCTGCACTCGGGACACTGAAGAGTAAACTCGAATCAAGCAAGAATGTTCTTGTCATAGACAGGTTCTTTCCGTCTACGAAGATGTGTCCACTGTGCGGAGTCTTGAAGGAAGGCCTCACGCTTTCCGACAGGATATTCGCATGTGAGTGCGGATACACTGAGGACCGCGATGTCAAAGCCGCGAAAACAATGCTACTTGCAGGAAGGCATGAGATGTCCTGCACGCTTGCGGAACACAAGTGTCCTCTGGAGGAGCGGATGTCAGACTTCGATACCTCGTATGAGATATGGAAGCAATCTGCGAAACGCCCAGAGATGGGAAAGAGCCCGGAAGCTCCATCTTCAAGCGTCAGCTAAGATGGAGTAGTTCACCTTCGCCTTCCTGTAGGCATCGAAGACCGCACGCTCGACTGCGAAATACGTATTCCAGTATTCAGTGGACAGGCACCAGGCCCATACAGAGATATCGAGGGAGGAAGATGCAGCCTTGCTGAGCTCTATCCTTGGCTTCGGGCTGCCGCGCACAGCCGGGCATGACTTCACCGCCGCAGCGGTGACAGAGAGCGCGTTATCGAGATCCGTGGAGTAATCGACGAAAAACACGAAATCGACACGCCGCGTAGGGTTCGTATGAGACTGTAAATAAGTTTGTGGACATTTGAGAAAGCTCCTATGCTAGGAAGAAGAAGGCATAGGAGTTTTGTATATGGCAAAAAAGCCAGAAAAACAGCTGAGCCCAGAAAGGAAGGAGCTCATCTCGAAACTTATTGATGAATTCGGCATCAAGAGCGCAAAAGACATCGAGGATATGTTCAAGGAGATGTTCTCCCCGATGCTTCAGGAAATGCTGGAAGGAGAGCTCGATGATCATCTGGGCTACGAGAAATACGAGCATAGCGGAGAAAGCGGATTCAACAGCCGCAATGGCCACAGCAGCAAGACAGTTACGACCTCATTTGGAGACATGGGTCTCAGCATTCCCCGCGACCGTAACAGTACATTCGAGCCACAAGTGGTGAAGAAGCACCAGAAGGATGTGTCGGACATCGAGAACAAGGTCATCTCGATGTATGCAAAGGGCATGACAACGAGAGACATCTCATCACATCTTGGAGACATATATGGCATAGAAGCCTCGGCTGAGATGATCAGCAAGATAACCGACCGTGTGCTTCCTGAGGCAAAAGCCTGGCAGACGAGGCCGCTTGAGGGCAAATACATCGTGATGTTTCTTGATGCTATCCACTACCATGT
>CALXYI010000054.1 GCA_944392935.1 uncultured Spirochaetaceae bacterium | reverse complement strand
CCGCTGAGGCTGGCGACTTCCCGGCGATCCTTGCAAAGGTCGAGCAGGCAATCAACGACCAGGGTGGTGCCGGACGCTTCGGAACATGGGCATACAGCTACGGCTATACGACAACAGCTGGCCTGGGCTCGCTCGCTATCGAGGCAGTTACAGCGGAGATGAACGGAGAGGATTACGATATCCACTCGATCAGGAACATCAGGAAGAACTTCACGAAGTACACACCTGGTGCCAACTGGAACGGCTCCAACTATGTGAACGCCACCACGAAGGAAACCTACGACAACTTCGTCCTCGTATACCAGGATACATACATCATGGGCAATCCGGGATACTACATGGGCAACACGGATGTCGAGATCCCAGACTGGTGCTTCTCTATGACAGGCAAGGAATTCAACTGATTCCTCATGCCTTATCAGCAAAGGGGAGGTTGACCTCCCCTTTGTTTTGCGTATAAAAGGATAAGAATGAGCGAAATGACAAAACCCTTGCTGGAGATGCAGAGCGTCAGCAAGGAATACAACGGGAATCCCGTTCTCAAGGATGTCAGCTTCACGCTCGGGCAGGGAGAGGTGCTGGGCCTCGTCGGCGAGAACGGCGCTGGTAAGAGCACTCTCATGAACATACTGTTCGGCATGGATGTCATCCATCAGACGGGCGGATATGGGGGGAAGGTCCTCATAGATGGAAACGAGGTCAAGTTCGCATCCCCGCTGGATGCGCTCAAAGCCGGTATCGGGATGGTGCATCAGGAGTTCTCCCTCCTTCCGGGATTCACCGCAGCCGAGAATATACTCCTCAATCGCGAACCTCAGAATAGAAGCGTCCTGTCGCTGGTTTTCGGGGACAGGGCCAATACGATAGATAGGAAGAAGCTCCAGAAGGAAGCCATAGATGCTATCACGAAGCTCGGTGTCGAGCTCGATCCTGACATGATGGTTTCCGAGATGCCTGTCGGGCACAAGCAGTTCACCGAGATATCCAGGGAGATATCGAAAAGCTCCATAAGGCTCCTGGTGCTCGATGAGCCGACGGCAGTGCTCACGGAAAAGGAGGCGGAGATGCTCCTGAAGGCGATCCGCAACCTCGCCTCGCAGGGCATTTCCGTGATCTTCATCACCCACCGCCTCCAGGAGATACTCGATGTCTGCAACAAGGTCGTCGTAATGCGCGACGGGCGCATCATAAACGAGCTTGATGCCGGAAAGACATCCATCCAGGAGATGGCAAGGCTGATGGTCGGACGCGAGGTCAGCACGCATCCAAAGGATGATGACAGGGCAGGACGCACGATATCGGACAGGATCGTCCTTTCCGTGAAGGATCTCTGGGTCGATATGCCTGGAGAGACGGTGAAGGATGTCAATCTCGAAGTCCGTGACGGCGAGATACTCGGTATCGGAGGACTGGCAGGACAGGGCAAGCTCGGCATCCCCAACGGGATAATGGGGCTTTTCCCCGCAGGTGGAAGCGTGATGCTCAACGGCAGCCCGATCCCACTCAACAATCCGCGTGCATGCCTTGATTCATCGCTTGCATTCGTCTCCGAGGACAGGAGGGGCGTCGGGCTTCTCCTGGATGAGTCCCTTGAATGGAACATAGCCTTCCCCGCTATGCAGATACAGGAAAAGTTCCTCAGGATGTATCTGGGCGGACTCATCAAGTGGCGTGACCAGAATGCCATCAAGACAGTGACCGACAAGTACATCGAGCAGCTCCAGATCAAGTGCACATCCTCCAAGCAGAAGGCAAAGGAGCTTTCAGGAGGCAACCAGCAGAAAATCTGCCTTGCCAAGGCATTCGCCCTCGAGCCGAAGCTGCTCTTCGTCTCCGAGCCTACCCGCGGCATCGACATCGGCGCGAAATCGCTCGTGCTGAAGGCGCTGAGGGAATACAACAGGGAGCTCGGCGTGACGATAGTGATGATCTCCTCCGAACTTGAGGAGCTCAGGCAGATCTGCGACAGGATCGCGATCATCACCGACGGCTCGGTATCCGGGATCCTCCCGGCTTCAACGCCCAGCGAGGACTTCGGAATGCTGATGGTCGGAAAGACAAGGAAGGAGGCCTGATGATGGACAGAATCAAGGAACTTGCGAAGTCATTCGGGCTCCCGCGCCTTATCATAGCGGGATTCCTGATGGCGCTCTTCATAATCTCGCCGTTCGCAGGGCTCTCGATCACGGCAGCCATCACCGATGTGGCGGGACGCTTCGGCCAGAACGCGCTGATGGTGCTTGCGATGGTGCCGATGATCCATTCTGGCTGCGGCCTGAACTTCGGACTGCCGCTTGGGATCATCGCAGGGCTTCTCGGAGCGACGCTCGCCATCGAGACGGGAATCGGCGGACCGGTATCATTCCTGCTCGCGATGCTCTACTCCACTCCATTCGCGATCATATTCGGATGGGGCTACGGCAAGCTGCTCAACAGGGTCAAGGGAAGCGAGATGATGATTGCCACATACGTCGGTTTCTCATCGGTCGCCTTCATGTCGATCATGTGGCTCATACTCCCCTACTCCTCGCCGACGATGGTCTGGGGATACACCGGGCAGGGCCTCAGGACCACGATCTCCACGGAGGGCTTCTATTACCACATCCTCCGCGATACGCTCGCGATCAGGATCGGCAGCCTGCAGATATCGATTGCGGAGATACTGTTCTTCGCGCTATTCGCATTCATCATCTGGGCATTCCTGCATACCAAGACCGGCACGGCGATGACGGCGGTGGGATCGAATGCCGTGTTCGCAAGGGCTTCCGGCATCAACATCGACAAGCAGAGGACGCTTTCAGTCATCATGTCGACATGGCTCGGTGCCATCGGCATACTCTGCTACCAGCAGGGATACGGCTTCGTCCAGCTCTATCAGGGACCGATGTACATGGCCATGCCCGCAGTCTCGGCAATCCTCATCGGAGGCGCGTCCGTGAACAAGGCAAGCATCACCAACGTCATCATCGGAACGATACTCTATCAGGGAATAGTCAGCATGACCCCGTCCGTCATGAACTCCCTGATCCATACTGATATGTCCGAGGTTCTCAGGATCATCGTCTCCAACGGCATGATCCTCTACGCTCTGACAAGAAAGTCGGGGGCTTCAAGATGAGAAAAGAACTGAATGCGGCAGCGGTAAGGAAATTCGCTGCGAACAATATCGTACCTATCATCTTCATCGTGCTCTGCGCTGTCTGCATCCCTATCGCGGGATACTCAGGCACATACCTCGTTGACCAGATCATCACGAGGATAGTCCGCAACAGCTTCCTCGTCCTCTCCCTCCTGATCCCCATCATGGCAGGAATGGGACTGAACTTCGGAATGACGCTTGGGGCGATGGCCGGGCAGATCGGGATCATCTTCATAACCGCATGGAATGTCGTGAGCATCCCGGGCCTGCTGCTCGCCGCGATCATCGCGACCCCTATAGCGGTGCTCCTCGGATGGTTCTGCGGCAAGATGCTCAATATGGCACGCGGCCGCGAGATGATCACGAGCTACATGATCTCGTTCTTCATGAACGGTGTCTACCAGCTTGTGGTGCTCTATGGGATGGGACCTGTCATCCCGCTCTCGTCAGATCAGGTGATACTCCCACGCGGCTACGGCGTGAGGAACACGATCGACCTTCTGAATGTCCGCAAGAGCATCGACAATTTCTGGTCCATCAAGCTGTTCGCTGACGAGAACGGTGCAGGCGGGATCACGATCCCGTTCCTGACCATCATCCTCATCGCTCTTCTCTGTATCGTCATAATCTGGTTCAGGAAGACGAAGATCGGACAGGACATGAGGGCCGTAGGGCAGGATATGGAAGTCGCCAGGGAAGCGGGAATCAAGGTAGAGAGGACAAGGATCCTCGCCATCGTGATCTCCACGGTCTTCGCAGCCTATGGAATGATCATCTATCTCTCGAACATGGGAACCCTGAATACATACAACTCCCATTCGCAGATCGGCATGTTCAGCATCGCAGCCCTTCTCGTCGGAGGTGCCTCCGTATCGAAGGCTTCGATAAAGAACGTGTTCCTGGGGATCATCCTCTTCCACCTGATGTTCATCCTTACCCCGCAGGCGGGAAAGAACCTCATCGGGCAGGCCCAGATCGGAGAGTTCTTCCGCGTATTCGTATCCTACGGAGTCATCACCCTCGCTCTCGTCCTCTATGAGATCAGGACAAGGAGGGAGAAGGCGGAATCCGCAAGGAACCTCGCACTCAGCCAGGAGGCAACAGCATGAAATCAGCAAAGGAAATCTTCGATATAAGGTTCTTCGTCCGCCTTGGCTGCATCGCGGTGATCATAGCCCTCGCTGTCTTCCTCTACTTCTTCGGGAAGCAGCGCACGCTCTATGTCGACAACTGGTCGACGGAGATCGATGGCACATCGTACAGGGCTGTCGACTGGGCCATGGTCAAGGTCGATGACGGCAAGGAGCAGGAATACTCGCCGCGTCAGAGGCGCGGCCTCCAGCTCAGAGGCACGGAGCATACGATCTACATCACCACGGAGGATGACAACTTCAATGAGGTCGTTCTCGATCCCGTGACGTTCACCCTCCCCTCTGACAATTCGATCATCTCGCTCCCTGCGCTCGTCGCAGGGCTGGATGCGGAGAAGAGCATACAGCCCTTCATCCCGGAGCCTTCCCCTGTCCAGGCAGGAAGCGCGGAGGCGGAAGCGCCTGCCGTGGATGAATTCGGCAGCATGACATCGGATTTCTGATCCAGGCGATCACCTTCCAGAGCGGTCCTTCGGGACCGCTTTTCCATGCCTTGATGCAAGGTAGTGACTTAACAGGGCAAAATGGTTATATTACATTAGTTGCAGCAATTTGCATTAAACAAGAAGTTAATACAAGGATGGGTTTTATGATTACCGAGAAGAGCGTCAAGGAACTTGAGAACTCACAGGCAGCGCTTACGCTGACACTGGACGCAGCATCAATCGAGGATGCCTACAGCAAGAGGATTCAGAAGTACGCGAAGGAACTCCAGATCCCTGGCTTCAGGAAGGGAAAGGTCCCGGCGAATGTCATCGAAAGGAAGTTCGGAGATGATATCCGCACCGAAAGCACGTTCGATGCCATGGAGGATGCTCTCAAGGAAGCATATGAGACACTCGACCCGAAGGACAGGCCGATTGCTTTCTCCACGCCTGTCCTGCAGGATGAGGAGAAGCTCGTTCCATTCAGGAAGGACAGCGATATAACATTCACGGTAGTATATGATGTCATGCCACGCTTCGAGCTGCCCCAGTACACGGGGATCGAGGTTGAGGTGCCCACGGTGGAGATCACCGAGGCCGACATCGACAAGGAAGTCGAGAAGTACCGCGAGCAGAATGCCGTCGTGAAGACAAAGGACGGCAAGGCAGTGAACGGGGACATCGTCACGCTCTCCTACGTGGAGATCGGAGAGGATGGGAACCCTGTTGAGTCGACACGCCGCGATGATTTCACATTCACTGTCGGATCCGGCTACAACTTCTACAGGATCGACAGCGATGTCGAGGGCATGGCCAAGGGCGATGAGAAGGATATCGAGAAGACATACACGGAAGAGGACGGGATCCCTGGCTATGCGGGGAAGACCGTGAAGCTCCACGTGAAGGTCTCGGAGGTAAAGGTAAGGGAGCTTCCGGAAGTCGATGATGATCTCGCGCAGGATATCAAGGATGAGTACAAGACCGTCGCGGATCTCAGGGCAGGAATCAGGGATGACCTCCAGAAGAGGCTTGACAATGCGCTTAAGAACGAGAAGTCCAGCCTCCTTCTCGACAGGATCCTCGCTTCCGTCTCGTTCCCCCTCCCTGAGTCGATGGTCCAGGCACAGCTTGACAGCCAGTGGAGGAACTTCGTGCGCCAGTCAGGGCTGACAGAGGAGCAGATCACGAAGTTCATGGAGATGCAGGGCTCCACGAAGGAATCCATCCAGAAGGACTGGAGGGAAGGCACCGAGAAGGAGATCCGCACCGAGCTGATCCTCGACAGGATCCGCGAGAAGGAGGACTTCGAGGTTGCTGCGGAAGAGCTCGACAAGGCATGCGAGGAGCAGCTGAAGAATGTCCCCGATGCAGAGAAGGACTCCTACAGGGATATGATTAAGAACGAGATGCAGTACGCGAAGGTGCTCCCCTACCTCCTTGAGAACAACACATTCAAGGACAGCGGGAAGAAGAGCTACAGCGAGTACATGGAGCACGGTTCAGAGGACTGATCATTGAAAGAGAGAATGAATACGCTTGTCCCGTATGTCGTAGAGCAGTCCGGGACAGGCGAAAGACAGTATGATATCTTCTCACGTCTGCTGAAGGACAGGATAATCTTCATAGACGGGGAGATCACGGACGCCACCGCAGACCTTGCAGTGGCGCAGCTTATCTTCCTTGAGAGCGAGAATCCGCAGAAGGAGATAAGCCTTTATATAAACAGCCCGGGAGGCAGCGTCACGGCAGGTCTTGCCATATACGATACGATGCAGTACGTGCAGTGCCCTGTGCAGACGATATGCATGGGGCAGGCATGCTCGATGGCAGCGATCCTCCTGGCAGCAGGAGAGAGCGGCAAGCGCGCGATCCTTCCCAATGCAAGGGTCATGATCCACCAGCCATCAGGCGGTGCCGAAGGACAGGCTTCCGACATAATCGTGACATCGAAGGAGCTGCAGAGGATATACGATGTGACGACGCGCCTTCTCGCTCTCCATACATCCAGAAGCGAGGAGGAGATCAGGCACGACATCCTCCGCGACTGCTACATGGATGCCGATGCCGCGCTCGAATACGGCATCGTCGACAAGGTGATGAGAAGATAATATGGCAAGGAACGCGAAATACTGCTCATTCTGCGGCCGTCCGTTCGACGGAACCGTAAGATATGTCTCAGGCCCTGGGGTGGCTATATGCGAGGAATGCGTCCATACATGCCTCGACATCCTCAGCAAGGGACAGAGGGATGACGGCAGCGCCGATCCGGAGATCAGGGAGATCCCGACACCGGCGGAGCTCAAGGCCTATCTTGACGAGTACGTGATCGGCCAGGAAGCTGCGAAGCGTGTGCTCTCCGTAGCTGTCTACAACCACTACAAGAGGGTGAAGTTCCGCAAGGAGATCGAGGAATCGGGCGTTGAGATAGACAAGTCCAACATCCTCATGATAGGGCCCACCGGAACCGGAAAGACGCTTCTGGCGCGCACTCTGGCAAAGAAGCTCGACGTACCGTTCGCAATCGCGGATGCAACGACGCTTACGGAAGCCGGATATGTCGGAGAGGATGTCGAGAACATACTCCTCAAGCTCATAGAGGCCGCTGATTTCGATATCCCCCGTGCAGAGCATGGCATAATCTTCATCGATGAGATAGACAAGATCTCGAAGAAGGGCGAGAACGTATCGATAACCCGTGATGTATCGGGAGAGGGTGTGCAGCAGGCTCTTCTGAAGATCATCGAAGGGACGGTTGCATCCGTGCCGCCGCAGGGCGGACGAAAGCATCCGAACCAGGAGATGCTCAAGATCGATACATCGAATATCCTCTTCATCTGCGGAGGAGCCTTCGTCGGGCTGGACAAGATCATCGAGAAGAGGGTCGCCGCATCATCGATGGGCTTCGGCGCCACGATCATCTCAAGCGAGGAGAAGGATCTGGAATCGCTGTATAAGGAGCTCCATCCCGATGACCTCATAAAGTTCGGCCTCATACCGGAATTCATCGGCAGGCTTCCTGTGCATGTGACGCTCAACAACCTCAAGGAAGCGGACCTGAAGAGGATCATCACGGAGCCGAAGAACTCGATACTCAGGCAGTACGAGACATCATTCGCGCTTGATGGCATCAAGCTCACATTCACCGATGATGCCGTGAATGCGATCGCGAGGATGTCATTCGAGCAGAAGACCGGTGCAAGGGGCCTGAGATCGATCGTGGAGAACCTCATGCTCGGCATCAGCTACGAGATTCCGTCGATGACGGGCGTGAAGGAAGTGATAGTCGACAAGGACAATGTCCTGAACCGCACAGAGCCGAGGATAGTGAAGGATGACGGACACTATATTCCCGCCGTGTGATCCGCGCCTGATAGAGGCAATAAGGAACACGGAAGCCGCAGCGGTGATCGCGCATCGCAATCCCGACGGGGATGCGCTCTACTCCTCCCTCGCTATGAGGGAGGTGCTTTCATCACTCGGAAAGGAATGCCTCCTTCTCAATGAGGGGCCTTTCCTGCGCGATGACATAAGGCTGCTTGAGGGCGAGTTCAGCGCTGAAGCGGACAAGTCATTCATCGAGCGGGATCCCCTTGTCATCATCCTGGACTGCTCCACGGAGGATAGGCCTGGAACGCCGTTCATCCCGCTGAAGGGCCTGAAGCGCATCGTGATAGACCACCATTCATCCGGCGTGCCATTTGCGGAGGACGGCATGAGCTACATCGTGCCTGAATCCCCCTCCACCACCCTCCTCGTCGATACTGTACGCATCGCACTGGGCGTGGAGCTTACGGAGAGGATGGCAGGCTATCTCTACAGGGGATTCGCGACAGACACAGGATTCTACCACTTCCTCACCGAGCGCACGGCACCGGAATCGCTGAGGAAAGCCGCTGCATTCACCGAGGCGGGCGTCTCGCCATATGATGTCTATGATGAGATGCATGACGGACGCAAGCTGCAGGACCTGAAGGACACAGCCTCGATGATCCTTGCAGCAGAGCCGCACTTCGGCGGGAGGATAATAACCGCATACCAGAGCCCGGAGATGATGAACGCACGCCTCAGCGACGGTGTCTATGCAACGCTTCTGCAGGCAGAGGGCGTAGAGGGAATCATATTCATCAAGGACAAAGGGGATTCCCTCGAGATAGGGTTCAGGGCCAAGAACAGATCCACGCTCGATGTCGGAGCGATAGCCGCAGCCCTCGGAGGAGGCGGGCACAGGAAGGCCGCAGGCGCCACTATATCAGGCCTCGACCCCGGGAAAGCCAAGGGGATGCTCCTGTCGATGGTTGCAGCTGCACTCGGAATCCACACAGGTGAGTAACAATACATCATTCATGCAATTCTTTGTAATATATACAAATGATAACTATTCATAATAGTACCTGACATTTCTGGCACCCATCCTGCACATACAGCGCAGGAGGTGCGGGATGGAAAGCTATTTCAGCCGCAGGGAGGACGAGTCATTCTCCAGGCTTGTCCTTGAATACAATGCTCTCGGAGACGGGGACATGAGGAAGGTGGAGCTCGATTCCATGATCGTGGAGAGAACGATGGTGCTGCTCTATCTGATACCGCAGCGAAGCTTCTTCCTTCGAGAGGAGGATGCCGGGGCATTCTTCCTCGATATACAGCCGGATGTGCCGGAGATAATACGCTCATTCAGGATATCGGGGCTGACATACAACGGATACCTGTCGCAGATCTGCCGCTACAGATGCATGCGCTTCATGAAGAGCAAGAAGGATAGGAACGCGCTCGAGACAGGGATGGTATATTCCGATCTCACGGCATATGAGGAGATGCACGAGGATGAGGTCCCCTACTCCATCTCAAGCCCCATACCCGATGAGCACATAAGGGCAATGGATCTCAACACGGTCATCGCAACGATGATGACCTGCCCTCCATCAAGGGAGGGAGAGTCTCTTTCGCCTGAGGAGGAGAGCATGACACGGCTTCTCGGGGTACCGATGAAGAGGCGCCAGTTCATATCACTCCTGCTCTCCCTGCCTGAGACGGAGAGCCCGGGATTCATAGCCGCTGTCTCGCGCGTGATGCGGACGGATATGGAGACGGTATCGCGCTTCTATATGCTGCGCCACGAGATCCTCAGAGGTTTTGCAGAGGAGACACGTGAGGCTCTGGAATCGAAAGCGGGACGGCACTGGCGCACGATGGTGAAGCTGAAGGCAGCCATGGCAGCAGAAGGGGATCCGGCTGAGAGCAGCCAGCTCAGGGAGAGGTATATAAGGGCAAGGGATGCATACAGACGCCGGATCGGCAGCCTGAAAGGCACATACTCCGGCTTCACCCAGCTTCAGATCGCGGCGCTCCTGGGCATACCGCGATCATGCGTCTCCCACGACATAGAGGCGATGAGGAAGGATCTGATCAGGATACATGGCGGCGGATGACAGCATCATGCCCTGCCATCCATGAACGGCTGCAGGGCGAGGCAGAGAAGACCGATGCCAAGCAGCTGGACAGCCTCCGAGGCCTCAAGCCTTCCAAGGAATGAAAACACCACAGCGGCTACACCCATCGCGAGGGAAACTGACCGGAGGATGAGCAGGATGATATCACGTCTCCCCTTCTCCGCCTTATGGCATCTGAGAAGCTCATCGACAGAAACCCCAAGCGCATCGGCAAGGCGCCCCAGCGATGCCGCATCAGGCCACCCGAGGTCACGCTCCCACTTCGATACGGCCTTATCGGTCACGCCCATCACCGCGGCAAGCTCTGCCTGCGTCATGCCCTTCTCCTTCCTGAGTGCAGCTATCATGCTGCCGAGTGTCTTCCGTTCCATGCCCAGATGATAGCCCATTCCTCCTGTAGAAACCATCGACCATGAGTAGAATCAGGTAAACCGATGGTTCATCCGGTATCCCTGGTTTGCAGGGACAGCAGCATAAGCTGAGTCCATCAGGGGATATCCCCTGATCGATCCTGGAGGCACTGCCATAGCGGCAGGATCGTCCAGCATGATCGGGATCCTGATTATTCCGCTGAAGCAATGCAGATGGTCATGGGAACTTGCAGCAATAGCTGTTTTCCTCCTGTCCGTATTGTAAAGAAAACAGAAGCATGGCTATATTTCAGCTATGAAGCTTTATTTCGCATCTGGGAACGATCATAAGAGGAAGGAGATGTCACGGCTTCTCGGGGGCTATGAGCTGACGCTTCCCAAGGATGAGGGCATCGCATTCGATCCGGAGGAGACAGGACGCGATTTCATTGGGAATGCAGTGATAAAGGCAGAGGCGCTATATGCGCTCGTCCATGCACCGGTCCTTGCCGATGATTCGGGGCTATGCGTGGATGCCCTCGGAGGCGGACCCGGCATCTACTCCGCGCGCTATGGCGAGGAGGATGGCAGGAAGCTTTCCGACAGGGAGAAGTACATGCTGCTGCTGAAGAACCTGGAAGGAGCTGAGGACAGGAGCGCGCACTTCACCACCGCTCTCTGCCTTATCCTCTCCGATGACAGGAGATGCATAATCCAGGAGACATGCGATGGCTGGATAGCCACAGAGCCTTCAGGCAGCAATGGATTCGGCTATGATCCGGTATTCGTGATCGGCGAGATCGGCAGGATAACGGCCGACCTTCCGGAAGGAGAGAAGGATATATATTCCCACAGGGGCAAGGCTGCAAGGCTGATGAAGCTCATTCTTGACAAGGAGACGCACGATGATAGCAAGGAATGAACAAAGGACTGAGGATACATGGGATCTCTCGGGACTGGTGAAGTCCCCGGAGGAATGGGATAAGGGCATGAGGAAGCTTTCCTCCCTCTTCAGGAAGGCAGGATCCTTCCGCGGCACGCTCTCATCCGGCCCGGACGCGCTCCATGCCGCGCTCTCGTACTACAAAGCAGTGTCTATGGAAGCAGAGAGGATCGGCAGCTGGGCCTACCTGATGTATGAGGCAGACAGCACGGATGCGGAGAATATGAGGCGGCTGGCAGCCTACGAAGCAGCGGCCTCATCATTCTCGGAAGCCTTCTCATACTTCACTCCTGAGCTGCTTGCGATCGATACGGCAACGATAAGGCTATGGATGAAGGAAAGCCGCTTCAGGGAATACAGGATATGGATGAGGAAGAAACTCAGGGAGAAGGAGCATGTGCTCTCTGAGAAGGAAGAGCATCTTATGAGCCTCTTCGTACCTGTCTCCGGCTCCGCGCAGAAAGCCTTCATGGACCTCAACAACGCCGATCTGGAATTCGGTGAGATCGATGGCAGGAAGCTGACGCACAGCACCTATGCCCTGTTCATCAGGGATGAGGATGAGAGCATAAGGGAAAGGGCCTATAAAGCTTATTACAAAGGCTATGATGACCATAAGCACACGATTGCCGATCTATATGCGGCATCGATCAATGAGGATATATTCACAGCACGGGCAAGGGGATTCCGCTCATCGCTTGCCGCAGCGCTCTTCCCGGACAGGATCCCCTCCTCTGTCTATACATCGCTCATTGAAGCCGTGCATGAGGCACTGCCTGTCCTCCATGAGTACTACAGCGTCAAGGCAAAGGTGCTCGGCAAGGAGAAGCTGAGGCACTGGGACTGCTATATGCCGATGGTGAGAGGATACTCATCCCACCACGCATACGATGAGGCAGTCGCCATAATAAAGGAAGCCACAGCACCGCTCGGATGCGAATATGCCGATACCCTCGTGAAGGGCCTCACCACAGAGCGCTGGGTCGACAGGTATGAGAACAAGGGTAAGCGGAGCGGCGCATTCTCCGCAGGCGGCTATACCGGCAATCCATATATCCTGACCAACTTCGAGGAGGATGTGCTGGATTCGGTATTCACGCTCATCCATGAAGGCGGACACTCGATGCACACATGGTACTCTGTGCGCAGCAACGGCTACATGAACTACGATTACTCGATCTTCGAGGCCGAAGTCGCATCGACATTCAACGAGAACCTCCTTACCCGATATCTTCTCGACCACGCATCATCGGATGAGGAGAAGGCCTTCATCATCGGGAAGAACCTCGATGATGAGGTGGCAACGCTCTTCAGGCAGACGATGTTCGCGGAGTTCGAGCTGAGGATGCACACGCTTGCGGAGAAGAGGAAGCCGGTGACGCTTGAGACGATGCGCTCCGAGTACCATGCGCTGCTTGAAGCCTACTTCGGCCCCATCATGGAATTCGAGGAGGAAAGCGACCTCGAAGGGCTGAGGATACCGCACTTCTACAACGCATTCTACTGCTACAAGTATGCAACGGGGATCTCCGCATCTATCGCGCTCTCAGAGAGGGTGCTCAATGGCGGCGAGAAGGAAAGGAGCGATTATCTCGGATTCCTCTCTTCCGGAGGCTCCGCATACCCGATCGATTCGCTGCGCAGGGCAGGCGTGGACATGAGCACGCCAGAACCCGTCAAGGCAGCAACGAGGCATTTCGGAGAGCTCCTGGATGAGTTCAGGAGGATCAGGGGGCTGTAGAGACAGCCACTATGCGGCCATTGCGGAACATGAATGACAGGACGGTGCCCGTGGAAAGATCCATGATCGCCACGGCGCTGTTCCTCTCCTCCGAGGCTATTGGGTTATCCATAGGAAGGACGGAAGAGAGCAGAGGCGAATAGGCCTCACCGAATGCGATCTTGTCTGAAGCATATGCATCAAGCCAGGCTTCCGTATACTCCTCAGACACAGCACGGAGCGCTATCGCGGTTATCGAATGCTCCTTCACATCACCCTGGACCCTGCCGATTGATGCAGAGACAGGAGAGACGGCATGCAATGATGAGGCGATCATGATCGAGGCAATGAGGAATGCTATCTTCCGCATAGCGTGATTCTCTCAGCAAAAAGCTCCTTTGTGAAGAGGCCGATACGTGCTACTCTCTTCCCTGTGACAGGAAAAGAAGCATTAGCAGCACTAAGCATCGGATACGTCCATTCGGTGAAGGACCCGCTGTGGGGGAATATCCCGATGACGGCGGAGATGAAGGCGCTTCTCGACACAGACGAGGTTGAGAAGCTCTCGCGCATAAAGCAGAACGGGCCGGCATTCCTGATATACCCAGGCGCTGTCCATACCAGGCTCAGCCATTCGCTGGGGGTATACCATCTCGGGCGGAGCATCATGCTGACCCTGGCGAAGAAGAAGGATGAGCTGCCATTCACTCCATCGGGCCTCAGGAGCTTCCTCGCAGCCTGCCTGCTGCATGACATCGGGCATTTCCCGTACGCCCACTCGCTGAAGGAGATCGCCGTGCGTGAGCACGAGGAGATAGCGGAAAGCCTGATACTCGGCTCCGAAAGCCTATCCGAAGCGATAGAACGCACAGGTGCCGATGCCGTGATGACTGCCTCGATAATAAATACCGGACGCAAAGCCATCTCAGGCGAGGCGGAGTTCTACAGGACAGTGCTCTCCGGAACGCTCGATCCTGACAAGCTCGATTACCTCTCCCGAGATGCATTCTTCGCGGGGATCCCATACGGTACGCAGGATACGGATTTCATAATCTCCTCGCTCTCGCTGGAGGATGGCCGCCTCGTGCTTGAGCGCGATGCGATATCTCTGGTTGAGCAGGTGCTGTTCTCCAAGTACATGATGTACCGCAACCTCTACTGGCACAAAGGCGTCAGGGGCGCGACATGCATGATAAAGAAAGCCGTTCTCTCCGCGCTCCGCGACGGGATCATAACGGCAGATGATCTCTATCTGAAGGATGATTACGAATTCAGCATGCTATGCCAGCGCTTCCCGGACTACGGGCCTTTCACGCTCATACGGAATGTCGACCATGGGCATCTACTGGAGCGCAAGGCGATGAAGGAGTACGATGCGGCCGGCAGCCTTGAGAATGCCGCAGGGAATCCTGCGGAGCGATGGAGGACGGAGGAAAGGATCCTCTCGCTGCTCTCGCGGGATTATCCGGATCTCAGGAGCCATGAAGTGATAATAGACATCCCTGAGCCTGTGAACTTCGAATCCTCCATCCCCCTGCTCTCCCCTGATGGGACGATAACAGATGCCAGCGATGCCGGGCTCATATTCCAGAAGGCAGGATCGCTCTTCTCCGCAAGCCTCAGGAAAGTGGCGCTCTACCTGCCGCAGCACATAGCGCAGGAGAAGGCTGAAAGCGCATTCAGGGAGGTGATGAATGGATGAGAGGCTTCCATTCACCGACATCATCAGAGGGGACATGCCGCCATGGGTCATGCGCTTTGTCAAAGGAGCAGGGAAAGCGATAAACCACTACCGGATGATACAGGGCGGGGATGATGTGCTCATCGCCGCATCCGGCGGGAAGGACTCGCTGGCCCTGGCTCTCGCGCTCTCGGTAAGGAGGAAATGGCTACCGGTCGACTATACCCTCCGCGCCCTGATGATAAACTGGATCGAGCATCCCATTCCGGAGGAATACAGGGAGAAGCTTGCCGCATACTTCGATGCCCTCGGGATATATTTCGAAATAGCGGATGAAAGGCAGTTCCCCTCCTCCTTCGATGGCGATTTCAACTGCTATCTCTGCGCGCGCAACAGACGCAGGATACTCTTCCAGAAGGCAGAGGCGACAGGCACCCGGCTGATAGCCATGGGACATCATCTGGACGATCTTGCCGAGACAACGCTGATGAATCTCTGCTTCAGGGCCTCCTTCTCCACGATGCTTCCGGTGCAGGAGTTCTTCGGCGGCAGGATGCACATAATAAGGCCGCTGATCGAGACGCGGGAGAGCGTGACGCGCCGCCTTGCGGAGACATATGACCTTCCGGTGGTGAAGCCCGTCTGCCCGTATGATCAGACGAACGTGAGGGCAAGCCTTAAACCGATAATCTCCTCCCTCTCCCGCATCGACAGACTCACGAGGGAGCATATATACAACGCCCATGATTTCTCCGTCTGCCTGATGGCTGACAGAAACGGGAAGACGCCTCCTGCAGATTCCCATCAGACCTGAAAATAGTGGTCGTTTGCCATACTCCTGTGCTAAACTAGCTCTAGTCAGGCAGATTTGCCTCAGAGGGTGCACTATATGAAGAGAATCCTATCGGTGATCATGATCCTGCTGACACTGTCAGCTGTGACAATCGCGGCTACGTCGCATTTCCTCGTCCTTCAGGAAGGAAATGCAGATGGCGTGGAGATCTATTCATCCGACGGCAGCAGACTCGATGCCCTTTCGGAGATCGACGAAAGCGGGATGGTGATCAGGACCGAAGGAGAGGCCAAGGAATTCATCTCCGAATTCGGCTCGATCCACCTGCAGGGCGATTCGCTCCTTGCCGTAACCGGATTCGATATCTCAGCCCCATCCCTCTATCTCCTGTATGGAGAGGCGACGATAGATCTCAAGGCTGATCTGCCTGTGAGCATCTATACGCCATCATCGATGACAGAGCTTCCGGGGCCCGGCGAATACATGTTCGTCTCTACGGATGATGAGGAGACTGTCTACAACTTCTCAGACAGCACCATCACGGTGATGGATGGACTGAGGGGAACGGAGGACGAAGTCGGGCCGATGGAAACGCTCCGGCTCATGGACTGGCCCAGAAACGCGGAGGAAGTCCCTGCTGCAGAGTATTATGCACTCTCCATGACTGGCAGCAGGACTATCTTCGATGAAACCAACACTCCAGAGGAACCGGCAGCGCTGCCGGAACCAGTGGTCAGGACATACACCTATGGCGGATACACCCTCACCGCCACGATCGACAGCGGAAAGGCCGTGCTGGAGTATCCTGGGTTCATCACCGACAGCGATATCGATGCATTCTTCGCCATCGAGAACGAAAGGTACGGACTGGGAGACC
>CALXYI010000053.1 GCA_944392935.1 uncultured Spirochaetaceae bacterium | reverse complement strand
GATATATCGGGGTGCCGATGGATGAGTAGCCGATGATTGTCTCCCTGATATCCTCAAGGGTCATATAGCGCGCATCTGTCGTCACCTGGTAATCGAATCCGTTCTGCGTGACCTCCCCTCCGGTGCTCTGGAGGTTCCTTGCTGCGATCATCGCAGAGACCTGCGAGAGCGAGAGTCCGTATGCCTCGAGCCTGTTGGGGTCGACTTCCGCGTGGTACTCAATCGGAGCGCCGCCGTAGACACTGACCTGCGATACTCCCTCGATTCTCTCGAGAAGCGGCTGGACGGTGTTCTCCGCGATGTACTGGAGCTCATCCTGCGTCCTGTCTCCGGAGAGCATGAGACGCATGATCGAGCCGGATCCGAGTGAGTCGAAGCGTATCACCGTCGGGTTCTCTGCCCAGTCCGGGAGCATCCTGGAGAGCATGGATGTTATGGTATCCACATCCTCGGAGGCATCATCGAGATCCGTGCCGTAATTGAACTCGAGGATTATGATCGACCGGCCATCCTGCGAGATCGATGTCATGGTGTCGAGGTTCTGGAGGGAATTCAGTGCATCCTCCATCGTCTTCGTCACCTGGAGCTCTATTTCCTCCGGACCGGCATCATTGCAGTCGATTATGACCGAGATGACAGGCAGGTCCACATCGGGGTAGAGCGATATATCAAGACGCGGAAGGAAGACGATGCAGATGACGCAGATCAGGACATAGACCATTGTCATCAGCACCGGGCGTCTTACCGATAGTTCTGATATGGTCATTTATACCTCCTGATTGACAACGCTGATCGCTGAACCGTCGGTGATGTTGCCAGCGGTTATGACAAGATCCCCTTCGGAGAGGCCGGAGGTTATTACCGTATACTGGCTGTTGGAGCTCCCTGTTGTCACTGCCTGCCTTCTTGCCGTCCCGTTGTCGGCCAGGTATACGACCGGCTCGCCAAGGTATGTATCCATTGCCGAAGTGGGCACCATCAGGACGCTGCCGATGAATTCGGTCTCGAGATTGAGCTTGAGGTACATCCCCTGCTTGATGCCGGTGGTGTCGCCGGTGAATTCGATCTCTATGGCAGAGGAGCGGTCAGCGGTGTTCACGGTAGGGGCTATGTAGGAAAGCGTTCCTGTGTAGATCCTTCCGGGATATGCAACAGCCTCCATCTCGGCTGTCATGCCCTCCGCAACCGTTCCGAGGAACTTCTCGGGAATGGAAGCATTGACAACAAGCTCCGAGCTGCCGGAGACCGTGATGATGGGCTGCGAGGCCGATACCGTCTGCCCCACGGCCACAGGCACGGCCGTGACTATTCCGTCGACCTTTGCCGTTACCGGGCTCGCCTTGTATGAGGCACCGGGGCGGGAAGCATCGATGTAGGCGACTGTCATGCCGTTCTTAACCTCATCGCCAAGGCCTACGAGGATCTCCGTGACCGTTCCTGTGGAGGTTATCTCAGGGTATACGGAGATCTCGCTGCCATTCTCGCGCACCACCTCTCCGTTCAGCCTGGTGATGTTGCTGAAGTCTCCGATGAATGCAGGCTCTGCAGATACATTGACTGCCGTGGCTGCATTATCCGCAACTGGTGCGGCAAGTGCGCTGTCGCTGCTTGCCGTGGATATCCTGAAGATTATGAATGCTGCAAGCACTATGCAGATCGCAAGCAGGATGATCGTCACGAATCTGTTGAATCTGCTTGCTGACCTATCGTTCGCAAGTTTCTCGAAATCCGGCTCCTGCACCGTTTTCCTGGTCTCTTCGCTCATTATACTGTCTCCTCAATAGTGGCTGGGTATGTTTCCTGAAGCCCGTCAATCGTCATGCCGAGGGCATACGCGAGATCGTAGCAGCTCAGCAGATGATTCAGCGATGCCGATACCATGCTTATCTCCGCGGAAAGCAGGCTCATCCTTGCTGATGAAAGGTCATTCGCCGACATGAGGCCGGCATCGAAAGCCTCTTCGGCAAGGTCGTACGTACGCTGCGCAATGTCCCTGCTGCGCTCTGCCATCGTGAGCATGTCAGCCTGCTGCCCGATGGTGAGGCTGGCCTCCCTGATTGTCTGCAGGAGCGTATCCTGCGCATCCTTGACGCCAAGCGCCATTATCTGGACCTGGTCCGCGGCATTGCGCCTTGTCTGGTCCGCAGAGCTTCCTGGGATGTAGGAGCTCAGCGGCACCGATACGGTGAGCGATCCCGTGAGCCCGTTGCCTGTATGGTGGTAGTAGTCCCATACGTTGTCTTCCCCTGTGGCTCCCGAGTAGCTGTAGCGCACATCAAGCCCGATCGTGGGCACATACTGGGTCATCGCCGCTGTATCCTTGGCATTCTCTGCCGAGGCAAGGCTGTTGCGTGCAGTCCTTATCGCCGCGGTCGTCTCGCTGTACATTGCGAAGAGCTCCTCAGGAGAGGGCAGGGAAAGAAGCACCGGATCGGGAAGCGGCTCGGTGGTGAAATCCCCTTCAAGTCCTGTCATCGCGCGGAATGAGGACAGAAGCAGGGTCTTCTGGTCCATATATGTCTGCAGCGTGTACTTCGCATTCTCAAGGGCAAGCTCTGTCTGCGAGAGCGCGAGCTCATCGGCCATGCCGCTCTCGTACATCTCGAGAGTCGAGTCATAGCTTCTCTGGGCATCCTCCACGGTGAGCGTGGCATTCTCGATCGCTATATCTGCAGCGGCGAGATTCCAGTATGCTGCGGTTATCGCTGCTTCTATGGAATCATATCGCGTCTCATAGGTGAGGGCTGCACCCTCCTTGCTGATCCGCCTTGAGGCTGCATCCGTTATCATCGAGCCTGCGAAGCCGAACTGGACGGTGGCTCCGGCCGAGAACGACAGTCCATTGAAGGATGTATCCGTTGATGTGCTGCTTCTCAAAGCGTTGTATACTCCCGGAAAGGAGGCTCCGGTGGATATTCCTCCTGTGAGGCTCATCGTCGGCAGATATGTCGTGAGGAGGTTGTCCGCGTTCCTGATCGTCTGATTGAGGGTTATCGCTGCCTGCTGCAGCCCTATGTTGCTGTCAGCTGCGGCGGTTATTGCCTCATCGAGGGTGACTACAGGAAGATCATCGGCTCCTAGCGGAAGCATGAATGCCAGAAGGATCATGATCCTTGGTAAGATCTTCATAATATGCTGTCTCCTAATGGAAAAAGGAACTTCATCGTTCCTTTCCCCATATACAGATGCTTACCATTTTCAGCCTCTGGCTGTCTTCCCCCATGTTTGTACTTATTGTGGATTTTCTGCCCGGAGGATTACCTTTTATTTACAGATTGGCGTAGACTGTAACATCCTATCTCCTGCGCATGTCCGCAAGCACCAGGCAGCTTGACTGCCGGTCCAGGAAGAGCGAGCAGTCCGGCTTGCGCCGTATGGCGGCGGCAGGGGATGACGGGGATATCTCATCGAAGAGGCACATGGCAACCGCCTTGGCCTTCCTCTGGTCCGGGCAGGAGCAGATTATGTGCTCTGCGGAGAGTATCTCATAGACCGACATCGTGATCGCCTTTGACGGCACCTCATCGATGCTGGCGAACCAGCCTTCGCCTACCTGCTGCCTCTTCGATCTCCTCTCGAGCTCGACCTGTATGTAGGGATCGTGCGTATCGAGATCCGCTGGAGGATCGTTGAATGCAAGATGCCCGTTCTCGCCGATGCATATGAATGCGGCATCCAGAGGATACTGCTCCATCAGCGCATTGAGCTCCCGGAGGGTGGTCTTGCTGTCCTTCCTGCGCGATATGGGATGGAATGACCCGATTGCCGGAAGGTATCTGAGGAAGTTCTCCTGCAGGAACGTCTCGGATGAGGCCGGATGCCCGTCCGGAAGCCCCACGAACTCATCGAGGAGGAAGACATTCACCTTTCCCCAGTCTATCTCCTTCTCCCTGAGGAAGCGGAGCATCTCAAGCTGGCTTGTCCCTGTCACGAAAGCGACATTGGCCCTTCCTTTCCTCTCTATGGCGGTCTTGATGCAGTGCCTGCCCAGCGATGCCGCCTGGGCTCCAAGCTCGATCTTGTTGTCGCATATTGTGATTCTCATAGCAGTCTCCTAAGAGGACTATACCTGCCTTTGGCTCTTCAGTGCAATCAATGGCAGGATCCCGCCAGGTCTATGCTTTCAGCTTTACATCCGCGGAGGAATATCATAAATACTAATATATCACATGCAGTACCGGAGAGTGCCATGAGACGTGCTTCGAGCGAGACGATATATGATGAACTGAAGGAGCAGATAATATTCCTTCACCTCAGGCCGGGGGAGGAGATATCCCAGGAAAGGATATCCGAGCGGTATGATGTATCCCGCTCTCCTGTGCGCGATGCCCTCCTAAGGCTCCGTGCCGAAGGTCTTGTCGTCATGAGGCCGCAGCGCGGATGCTGGGTCTCGAGGATAGACATATCGCAGATAGATGATGAATGCTTCTACCGCCTTGCCCTCGAGCGGAGCGCTCTCTCCCGATGCAGGGATGGGATGAAGAGCTCCGATCTTGCGAGGCTCGGATATGCGATCGCCCTGCAGAAGGAAGCCGCGGCTGCATCCGATGCCGAGGCTTTCTACAATG
>CALXYI010000052.1 GCA_944392935.1 uncultured Spirochaetaceae bacterium | reverse complement strand
GTACGTATACATCATCCCCATAACAGCGCTGCTGCTCACATTCATGTCACTGCTTGCTTCAATGAGGTTCATCTTCTCACGGCAGGGGCTGTACTGGGTATTCCCGGCGATCATCTCCCTACTGCTCTTCTTCCAGAACCTCGACACGCTCCTCATCATCGGGGAGGAAGGGATAACGAGCTTCGTGTATACATTCCGCAGCTTCTCCCCGTTCATCCTCTCCTTCCTGTGGTACATGATGATCGTCATCTTCCACTATGCGCTGAAGAAGACAGTGGAGGACAACAGATTCGTCAACGACTCACGGAAGAACAAGGCGGAGGCCGAGTATCTGATGAAGGTCGAGTTCCGTGCCGTCAGGAAGCGCAGGAAGAAGAGGAAGGAGGAGCTTGAGAACTCCGCCTCTGTCCCGTCGATACCCGAATACCGCACACCGGATAACGATGACTGAGATGGGACTTCTCCCATCCAGGACCGGATCCATCGATGCATAGCGGATTGCATCCTGATTGCGGGAGCAGGATCCGCCGCACCTCATCCCTGAAGGGGTGGCAGCGGGAATCAGAGCAGAATCAGGATGAAAGCCAGGATACCCAAGCCAAAGGCGGCTGCGGTGAATACAGCCGGTTCCCTGAGGAATCCAAGAGCCCAGGCAGGACACCAGAGAACCTGAAGGGAAGCCTGCGTGGAGCGGACAACGCCAGCCGCAGGCATATCCAGGAATCCGGATTCCGTCTGCTTCGATTCCGCGTTCTATTCCAGATGCCATCATCCATGACTGAAAAGAATGCAATCAGAGGATAACGCAGAGGATGGCAAAGAGCGGAACTCCGAAGATGGCTGCAAGCCACATGGCTACGGCAATCCGTCCTCCAAGCTTGAAGTATCCATCGCTCCATATGCTCATGCTTATATCCTGCAGTCTCCGGAGATTCCTGTCAAATAGCCACCACGCTGGCAATCTTGCACATCAGACCATATCTGCCGTCATCCCATCCCGCAGACTGCGATATCAGGGCCATCTGCAGAGATGGAAGATGCATACGGAACATAGTGGAAAGCCTGTCTGCTGTTGAATCGGAAAACATGTAGATGCTAGAATTCCCCTATTATGGTGAGATTGTTCTTCACAGGGATAAAGCACTCGGGAAAGACAACGCAGGCACGCCTTGTCTCCTCCCTCCTCGGCATCGGATATGCCGATTCCGATGATCTTCTGACCAGGTACGCAGGCTGCGCCTCGGCCAGGGATCTCTACAGGGAGAAAGGCAGGGAAGCCTTCATGGAGGCGGAGATGGAAGCCGTATCATCCTTCGTGAAGGAAAGCGGAGGATCGTTCATCCTCTCCCTCGGCGGCGGCGCTGCGGACAACACGGCGCTGATGGATCTCCTGAAGGAGAGCGGCAGCATCATCTATCTCAGGAGGGAGGAGGAAAGCATGCTCCCCGTGATCCTGAAGCATGGGATGCCGGCATTCCTCGACAAGGATGATCCAGCCTCATCATTCCACCGCATCTACGAGCACCGTGATGCAATCTACAGGGAATATGCCGATCTCACCATAGACCTTGGACCATACGGGGACAGGGAGAAGACAGCAGAGCAGGTGGTGCGGGCACTGGAGGAGAATGGCTATGCCGAACACGATAGGTAGGCTTCTCACGCTGACATCATTCGGGGAATCGCACGGAGCGGCGCTCGGCGGCGTCGTGGACGGCTACCCAGCAGGCATCAGGATCGACAAGGACTTCATCGCCTCCGAGATGGCAAGGAGAAGGCCAGGCAGCACATCGCTCGGAACGAAGAGGAGCGAAAGCGACAGCGTGGAGATACTCTCGGGAGTCTACAATGGGATATCGACAGGCATGCCCATAGGATTCATCATCCGCAACACCTCGCAGAGATCCTCCGACTACAGCAGCATAGAGCACTGCTTCAGGCCAGGCCATGCCGACTATACCTACACGATGAAATACGGGATACGCGATCCGCGCGGCGGCGGGAGGTCCTCAGGAAGGGAGACCGCATGCCGCGTATTCGCCGGAGCTCTTTCGAAGCTCATGCTTGCCGAGCATGGGATACGGGTCGATGCAGGTGTGACGATGCTGGGAGGGATTGAAGCCGCGGACTATGAATGGGATCCTCCCTTCCCTCCCCCTCTGTACGCCCCTCGATGCAGCGCACTGGAAGCCATGATGAAAGCGGCCGAGGATGCCATGCGTGACGGGGACAGCGTAGGCGGGATCATCGAATGCAGGGCGCAGGGCGTGCCTGCGGGACTGGGGGATCCTGCATTCGGGAAGCTGGATGCCGCCCTTGCCGCGGCGATCGTCTCGATCGGAGCCGTGAAGGGAATAGAGTTCGGAGCGGGATTCAGGAGCGCATCGATGCGCGGATCGGAGAACAATGACGGGATGAGGACGGAGAACGGCAGGGCAGTATTCCTCTCGAACAACGCCGGAGGGATACTGGGAGGCATATCGAACGGGAACGATATCGTCTTCCGTGCGGCCGTCAAGCCTACGCCTTCGATAGCGAAGGAGCAGATGACGATCACCGACGGGATGGAGGATACAAGGATAAGCGTCCACGGACGGCATGATCCGACGATAGCACCGCGCGCGGTCTCCGTCATCGAAGCCATGACGGCGCTTACGATCGCGGATGCGATGCTGATGAAGAGGGCCTATGAGCGATAAGCCGCTGACAGTCCAGAGCGACAGGACCATGCTCCTTGATGTGCATTCCCCGGATGCGGACAGCTGCCGCAGCGACATAATCGCATTCGCGGATCTCGTGAAGAGCCCCGAGCATGTGCATACATACAGGATATCGCAGCTATCCCTCTGGAATGCGATATCCTCCGGGCTTTCCGCCGATGCGATACTCTCAAGGCTCAGGAAGTGGTCAAGGTTCGATATAGACAGCAGGATCGTCTTCTTCATAGAGGACCAGGCAGAGCGCTATGGCGATTTCACCCTCACTGAACTCGATGAGGAGCATCTGCTCCTGACTGTGAGGCGCCCTGTGTTCGCGCTGCAGCTCAAGGCAGAGGATTCCCTCCGCGGCATGCTGGAAGCCGAAGGCCCGTCCTCATTCAGGGTGAAGCGCATGATGCGCGGGCTCCTGAAGGCACGGATGATCAAGCTGGGCTTCCCAGTCGATGACAGGATACCGCTTAAGGCCGGCAATCCTCTGAGGATCCGGCTGAAGGACACATTCACCCCGCGCTCCTATCAGGAGGACGCCGTGAAGGCGCTTCTGGGAGATGGCGGCAGCGGGTCAGGCTATGGCACGATAGTGCTTCCGTGCGGATCGGGGAAGACCATCGTAGGCCTCCTTGCCATGGCAGCGCTCGGGACGCGCACCCTCATACTCTGCCCGAATGTGACGGCAGTGCATCAATGGATAAGGGAGATACTGGACAAGACAGATCTCACTGAGGCCGATGTCGGCGAGTATTCAGGGGAAAGGAAGGATATAAAGCCGGTTACGGTATGCACGTACCAGATAGTCACATGGAGGCCGGACACGGATTCCGACTATGTACGCTTCTCGCTCTTCCGGGATGGCGGCTGGGGATTCATCATCTATGACGAGGTGCACATGCTTCCGGCCCCGGTATTCAGGATCACCGCAGAGCTCCAGGCCATACACAGGCTCGGGCTGACAGCCACGCTCGTACGTGAGGACGGCAGGGAGGATGAGGTGTTCTCCCTTGTCGGTCCCAAGCGCTATGACACACCGTGGTCAGACCTCGAGAAGGCCGGATACATCGCCACGGCCTACTGCCATGAGATAAGGCTTCCGCTTCCGGAGGACAGGGAAATCGAGTATGCGATAGCCAGGAAGAGGGAGAAGTACAGGATAGCCGCTGAGAATCCGCTGAAGCTGGAGGCCGCAGAGAAGATCATCAGCAAGCACAAGGATGATTCGATACTGATCATAGGGCAGTACCTGGACCAGCTTGAGGCATTCAGGGACAGGATGGGCTACCCGATGATAACAGGCCAGACACCCAACAGGCGCCGTGAGGAGCTCTACAGCCAGTTCAGGGACGGGACGATAAAGGTCCTCATAGTCTCGAAGGTGGCCAACTCCGCCATCGATCTTCCCGATGCCTCCGTCGCGATCCAGATATCAGGGACATTCGGATCGAGGCAGGAGGAGGCACAGAGGCTTGGGAGGATACTCCGTCCAAAGGACAGGGACAGCCATTTCTACACGCTGGTCACGGAATACACCGAGGAGGAGGAATTCGCCCAGAACAGGCAGAAGTTCCTCTCGGAGCAGGGCTACAGCTATTCCATCGAGAAGGCAGGCGCTCTATGAGGAGGGAGCTTCCGTTCGGGATGGAGAAGACAGGGCGCGAGGAGCTCGCCTCCTCAGTCACGGAAGAGGAAGGAGCATTCCTCACCTCAGTCTTCCTTTCAGGCAGGACAGATGCATACAGGCCGGAGATGGCGGAAAACGCTGCAGAGCGAGGCCTCATCTATCCGGCAGACGGGAGGATGCTGCTCTCCGAAGCCGCGATGGACACCATCTCCCCCTACCCTCTTCTCGGGAGGAATGCCGAGAGGAAGCCGTATCCTGAGGCATTCTTCCCCGCCCTGCTCTCGGCAGCGGCTTCGGGGGCGCTGCCATCCGATGCCAGCCACTGGAAGAGGACGCTCTCATCCCTGATCGCACCGGCATTCCCATCGGCAGGCAGGGAGGAGATAGTCCAGTCGGCCTCTGCAGTGCTGCACCGGTTCGCCGAGCTCGGGATAGCGGATGATGACGGCAGCACGCTCACCCTTGACAGGGAGGAAGCCGAACGCTTCATGGCGCTGCCGGAGGAGGAGAAGCTTGCGCTGATGATAAGCCCGCCCTCAGCCTCATCGCTGGCATATTCCGTCTTCCTGGCCTTCCAGCTCTCCGGCGTGGAGAAGGATAAGGCAGGGGAATGCATCGATATGATCGGCAGGATCACAGGCTGCCCGTTTCCCGACCGCGAGACGCTCTTCGCGCTTCCGATACTTGCGGAGGATGACGGGATCGTATCGGGCCGGAGGATGAGGAAGGGAAAGGCGGAGAGCATCGTTGTCTCATCCGACTTCACCATCTCGTACGAAGGATGCATGCCGGCATCGATCTACCTTTTCGCAGAGCTCTCCAGATGCGATGTCACATCGGAGTGGAGGATAACGAGGAACTCGATGAAGGCGGCATTCTCCCTAGGGCTCACTCCTGAGGATGTGAAGGATACCCTGGAACGCCTCTCGCAGTTCCCCCTTCCCGAGATGCTCTATCCCAGGATCTCATCATGGTACTCATCATTCTCCTCTGTCAGGATGGAAAGGGCGATGCTGCTGTATACGGATGACCGCAACGGCAGGATAGTCGATGCGCTGCCGACGATGAGGATGCACATACTCGGGAAGCTCGGGGAGAATGTCTTCCTGATGGATCCGACAAGCGAAGCGCTCTGGCGAAGGGCCCTGGAGAATGCCGGCTTCGATATGCTGGGACCGGCCTCAGGCCCGGCATTCGTGCAGAAGGACAGGAAGATATCACAGCTGCCATCCCCCTCCTCGCCGTTCCCGCAGCTCCCGGAGAAGCGTAGGATACCATTCGCAAGGGCTCGGAGGGAGGAGATGATGGAAGGGGCGCAGACCGAGCTGAGGAAGGCCCTCATCGCCTCCGGATTCATCACGGACGCCGACGAACCGACACCTGAGCTGGATGAGGCGAACGGGCTCTACTACCAGGAGAAGCTGCACATCGTCCATTCCGCATGCCAGGGAGCGGGAAAGCTATATCTCGAGGATATAGACGGGCATATAGCGATCGGGATGGCAGAGAAGGGACAGGATGGCGATACCGTCATCGTCTCAGGACGCGCGATGAGCATATCCAGGATGTGGAAGGCTGCGCTCCTGCCTCTGGGAACAGTAGACTGGTATACATTCCCAAGCGAAAGCAATCGCCAGAATGCGGAGGATGATATACAATCCGGGGCATGAGAAGAATCATGCTTGCATTGCTGCTGTCCATGGCGGCAGCGCTCTCGCTCCCCGCTATGACAGCGGAAGAGGTCACGCCGGAGAATCTTGCAGCGGCGCTCAGCGCAGCCGGATACGAAGCATATATCGATGCGGATGGGGATGCAGCGGTCCTCGACCAGTACGGAATGGAGTACTGGATCATCTCATATCCCGAGGAGAACAGGCTCTGGATACAGAGCGGCTGGGCTGCTGCTGACGGGATTGCAAGCAGCACGGCATACTCGCTGATGAACGAATCAAACCGGCAGATGCAGCTGATCCGCTCATTCTACGAGCCGATGTCACGCATCTTCTGCTGCGATTATGACCTGTACTACCCCGCCTCCGGACTCGACGATGCATTCTTCGTCAGCATCATGGAGGCGTTCTTCGCCCAGGCAGGCTTCCTTACGGACTATCTCATCGGGGAAGGTGCCATATGAAGCTATTCACCGTACGCCATGGAGAGACTGTCTGGAATGTGGAGCACAGGGTCTGCGGGATCTCTGACAAGGAGCTGACAGAAAGGGGCCGGGAGATGGCAGAGGAGATGGCAGAGCGCCTCAGGGCAGATCAGGAGAGGAACAGGATCGGTGCCATCCTGGTCTCGCCGCTCAGGCGTGCCCGTGATACGGCGGCTCCTGTGGAGAAGGCCCTCGGGATAGAAGCAGAGGTCGTCGAAGCCCTCCATGAAGTCGATTTCGGCATCTATGAGGGTGTGGACTGGGATGATCCGGGATTCAGGAGGATAAAGGCTGAGCCGTTCGTCCGCTTCCCCGGAGGAGAGTCCGCAGCGGAGGCCGCGGCAAGGGTATACTCCCTCCTGGACAGGGTGAAGGCTGAATACAGCTGCAGCGTGCTCCTCGTCTGCCATGCGACCCTCATGAGGATCATCGACACGTACTTCCACGACAGGACACTGGACGAGTACATGTCGTTCAGGCCTGCGAACTGCCAGATAATGGAGTATGAGCTCTGATCAGAGCGACGGATGCAGCGATCGCGGGTAATGGTAGCCGGTGAACAGCTCGAACTGGAGCTTCCCCTGCTCCAGCAGCATCTCCTCGCCGAAATGGAGAGTGCAGCCGGCTGCTTCCGCCTCGCGGAGGAACTTCGTCATCTTCGGCTTGTAGATTATGTCATAGGCGATCTCGCGTCCTGAGAACCTGAAGCCCTCGATCGGATTGGCATCGAAATCGGGATACAGCCCCACGCTCGTGGTCTGCACGATGAGATCGACCTTTCCTTCATAGAGGGAGGCATTGGAAAGCGTATCGTACTCACAGAGGTTTATCTTCGCGAGCTTCTCCGCCCTGGTCACGGTGCGGTTGAGGACGGTGACGCGCACTCCCCTGTTCCTCAGGGCCCATACTATGGCCTGGGCGGCCCCGCCGGCACCTATGACAAGGGAGTTCCTTATGCGCCCTGACTCTATATCCTTCGATATCGGGGCAAGGAAGCCGTAGTAATCGGTATTCATGCCCTTCCACATGCCAGGCATGCGGACGACTGTATTGCAGGCGCCTATCTGCTTCACTTCCCTTGTGATGTTGCCCAGGTACATGAGCACGGCATCCTTGAACGGGACGGTCACTGAGAAGCCGCGCATCTTCAGATACTCGGCAAGGGCGAAGAAGACGCGGACATTGTCCACCATGAACGGAAGGTATATCGCATCGTAGTTTATGGCATGGAAGCCGGGATTGTGGATGAGCGGCGATGATGTATGCAGGACAGGATTCCCTATTATCCCGTAGATGGCGGTGCGGTCAGTCACCTTGTCCGCATGGTACATGAGCCTGAGGTCCCTGGCGCTTATCTGGCCAGGCGCCACAGCCTCTCCCGAGCAGGCGAATGTCAGGAGGGAGCCTGCCCTCCTGTAGAGGATGCGCAGCGGTATCCCCCAGTCCCCCATGCCGATGATGATCTTCGGTACATCCCTGAGCTCCTCAGCGATGCGGAAAAGCCTCAGGAGGTCCTGTATCGTATGCGGCGTGACAGCGGCCTTTGCCACATCGCCGCGCTCTGCCAGGCGGTATATGCGTGAGTATATGTCATCAGGGATCCCCGAGAAGTCATGGAAGGAGCGTATTATCCTCACGCCCTTCTCCCTCGCCTTGTCCTCGACATCGTTCCTCTTCACATCCTCCTCGATATCGACATAGGCGAAGCTGCCATCGAGCGCTGAAAGGAGCAGCGCGCGCCTCTCACGCTCAGGCAGCGTGCACCTGCCGCCATCCTCCTTGCGGCGGAGCGTGAGTATCACGGGGATATCGACCATAGAGGGGAATGAGGAAGCCTTCCTCTGCTCCTCCGGAGAGAGGAGATCCAGCCTCAGCTCGGCGGAATCTATGTACTCTCTGTTCTCCCTGATTTCATCGAGACATTCTGAAAGGGTGCTTCCGGATAGTGTTAGACAGATCAATTGGCGCTCTCCTTGAAGAACAGGGGGATTCCTGATATGTTCCGATAATAGCCTTTACGGGGCTAAGGCGCAATAACTATGAGAACTCTCCAGATACAGGACATATCGCTTTCCTTCGGCGACAGGGAAATACTCAGGAATGTCGGATTCACGATGAATGAGCGTACCCGCGCAGCGCTTGCAGGGGCCAACGGCTCCGGCAAGTCAACGCTGCTGAAGGTCATCTCCGGGGAACTGAAGGCAGACAGCTCATCGATCTCGATGACAAGGGGGGCAAGGATCTCCTATCTCCCCCAGTCCGATATAGTGCTTCCGGAGAAGACGGTCTATGAGGCAGCTGAGGAAGGCTATTCGCGCTTCGATGCGATACTCTCGGAGATGGCAGGGCTGGAGGAGAGGACAGCCGAAGGCGGAAGCGCGGCACTTGCCGCAGCAGAGCGCCTTGCTGCATGCCACGATGAGCTGGCCTCCTCCGGCTACTACACCCGGCGCTCGAGGATAGAGACGATACTCTTCGGGCTGGGCTTCACGAAGGATGACCTCGGAAGGCCTGCAAGGGAATTCTCCGGCGGATACCAGATGAGGATCGCACTCAGCCGCATACTCCTGGAGAACCCTGATTTCCTCTTCCTCGACGAACCGACGAACTATCTCGACATAGAGGCTCTTGTATGGCTCGAGGGCTACCTCCGGTCATTCGACGGCGGCCTGATGGTCGTATCCCACGACCAGGACTTCCTCGATGACATGGTCACGGAGGTATACGAGATATTCAACGGGCATCTGACGCGCTATGCCGGCAACTACACGGCATACACGAAGAAGAGGGATGAGGAGATAGCTGCCCTCGAGAAGGCCTGGAAGAAGCAGCAGGAGGAGATCGGCAGGACTGAGCAGTTCATAGAGCGCTTCCGCTACAAGGCCACGAAAAGCCGCCAGGTGCAGTCCAGGATAAAGGCGCTGGACAGGATGGAGATGATCGAGATACCGCAGCATCTGAGGAAGCTGTCGTTCCGCTTCCCTCCCGCTCCGCATTCAGGCAATGATGTGCTGAAGGCCGAGCATCTCTCGAAGGCGTATGGCGATCATGTGATCTACAGCGACTTCTCGTTCCTTGTCAGGAAGGGAGAGCGCCTTGCGATAACGGGACGAAACGGCACTGGCAAATCCACGCTCCTGAGGATCCTTGCCGGCGCTGACAGCGCCTATGACGGTATCATCAGGGATGGTGCCGGCGTGAGGAAGGCATACTTTGCGCAGGATACGGAGAATACGCTCAATCCGGAGGCGACAGTGCTCGAGGAGGCGGAGAGCCTTGCCGATACGAAGGATATACCGGGGATAAGGAATCTGCTGGGTGCCTTCCTCTTCTCCGATGATGATGTGTTCAAGTCCGTATCGGTGCTCTCTGGCGGGGAGAAATCCAGGCTCGCGCTGCTGAAGATCCTGCTCCACCCCTCCAACCTGCTGCTGCTGGACGAGCCTACGAACCACCTCGACATAAATGCAAAGGAGATGCTCTGCAGCGCTATAAAGGCCTATGGCGGCACCGTGGTATTCGTAAGCCATGACAGGCACTTCATAAAGAGCCTGGCCACCAGGATCCTGTACCTTTCGGAGGATGGTCCGGAGTTCTTCGACGGGGATTACAGCTACTTCGAGTACAGGATAGAGGAGAAGGAGAAGCGCTTCTCCCTGGATCCGCAGGAGAGGAAGGAGCCGAAGGCGGGAAGCGAGGCGCAGATCTCCCATGAGGAGGCGAAGCAGAGACGCAACAGGCTGAAGGCCCTGGAAAGGAAGGGAGAGAAGCTGCTGGAGGAGATCGGGAAGCTCAATGAGGAGATGGAGAGGCTGGAGGGCGAGATAGCGAAGCCTGAGAACTACTCAGTTGCCGTGCGCATCACGCGCCTCCTGGCGGATAAGGAAAGGATCGCCGGGGAGATAGCGGCGAAGGAGGAGGAATGGCTGGAGACCGAGGACGCACTGGAGGAAGGGAATGGAAAGGATAGCTGAGCCCGATGCCGTGCAGCTCCGGTTCGGAGCACGCTTTCCCCGCCTTGTCCTGGCATCCACATCCCCGAACAGGAAAGCTCTCCTGGAGAAAGGAGGCTGCCTCGTGGATGCATTCGCCCCTGATGCAGACGAAAGCAGGGACGGGGCGACGCCTCAGGAGACCGTGGAGAGGATAGCAGGGAGGAAGATCGCGAGCTATATATCATCTCCTTCATTCGACCCGTCGGTTCCCGCGATAGCTGCCGATACCCTCGTGCTCATTGACGGTGAGCTTCTAGGGAAGCCTTCCTCCAGGGAAGATGCGTACAGGATGCTCCGTGCACTGTCAGGACGCACGCAGACTGTCATATCATCAGCAGGGATCTGGCTGCCTGGCAAGGGGCGCATGCTGCTCACCGATGAGGCATCGGTGGTCTTCCGAGCCCTTACGGACGAAGAGATATCGGAATACATCAGCACCGGGGAATGGCAGGGCGCGGCAGGAGGCTACAGGCTGCAGAAGACCGGATTCACGCTTGTCGAGAGGATTGACGGGGACTGGACCACGGTCGTAGGGCTGCCTCTGAAGGCAATACTGAGCAAAGCTGAATGACAATCATATGATAGTCATTGCTTTATGATACTATAGTGATACTTATTCGCTACAGCTCCTTCCTGAGGAATATGGTCCGCTCCTGGGGGCTGTCATTATACTTATCCGTCTTCCTGAACCCGAGGCTGCGGTAGAGGGCAATGGCCGCCTCAAGCTCCGGCAGCGTATCAAGGTACATCTCCCTGTAGCCGATGGCACGGGCATCCTCAAGTATCCTGCGGCATAGAAGGCGCGCGATATGGCGGCCACGGTATTCCGGACGCACGTACAGCCTCTTCAGCTCACACCGCACCGCATCCAGGCGGCGGAGCGCGATGCACCCTGCGGCCATGCCATCATCAAGGGCAAGGTAGAGCCTTCCGTCCGGGGCGGCATATTTCCCGCCGGGATCCCGGATCTCATCGCCGTAGTTCTGCATATCGAGATAGATTCCGAATGACTCATCAAGGCCGGTGAGCATCGCAGTGTATTCCGAGAAGAGCTTCCTTATATCATCAAGCCGGCCATAGGCAGGCACGATGGAGATCACAGCATCTCCTCGTAGTGCTCGATCCCGAGGGAGAGGATGCTGTGTATATGGTCATCGGAGAGGCGGTAGATCGCGTTCTTGCCATCCTTGCGGAACTTCACGAGCCGGGAGGATCTCAGGACCTTGAGCTGCTGTGATATGGCACTGCGGCTCATGGAGAGAGAGGAAGCGATCGACGAGACATCCATCTCCCCCTTCTCCCCCAGCAGGATAAGGAGGCGCAGCCTTGTGGGGTCACCGAATACCTTGAAGAAATCGGAGACATCCTGAATCTCATCATCGCTGAACTGCAGTGAATCCATATCAGGGAAGATAGCCCATCAGCGCCTTTTCGGCAACATGCCGCCATCCCCTTTCCCTCGGCCTATCCACCCGGTGCGGCGGAGGCAGATGATGAAGGCAATCGATGAAAGGGTCCATGTTACGGGATAGGCTATGTATATCACCCCGATATCATGGATGACGGAAAGGATGGTGCGTACGAATATGACACGGAATATGCACCAGGCACCGAGCATCGTAAGCATCGGGACAAATGGCTTCCCGTCCCCCCTGAGTATCCCGGCGCTGCCATGCGAGAAGGCGACGAGGAAATAGAGGAACGCCTCGATCCTCGCCTGCCTCGTGCCATATGCGATCACATCGGCATCCGGGGAGAAGAGGGAGACAAGGAACGGTGCACAAGCGAAGAGCAGCGCACCAAGAAGCTCTGCGAGGACTATGTTCATGGCCATTCCCTCCCGCGCTCCGCGCCGTGCGCGCCCTGGATCCCCTGCTCCGCATGCCTGGGCGACGAATGTGGTGAGGGCAAGGGAGAATGAGGTTATCGGAAGGAGCACGAAGCCCTCTATCTTCGCATATACTCCGAAGCCTGCGATGGCGGCAGCCGGGAATGCATTCACCGATGCCTGTATCACCGTGTTCGCAAGCCCTACTATCGAGTTCTGGAGCCCTGAGGGAAGGCCGAAGCTGAGTATCGGCTTCATCGACCTGCCATCGATGCGCACGGAACGCATGCGGACCTTGATGCCGCACTCCCCCTTCATCAGGCGCAGGAGGCACAGCACGGAGCTCACGGCCTGGGAGATCATCGTCGCGGCTGCGGCAGAGCCGACGCCAAGGCCGAAGACGGCTATGAAAAGCAGATCCAGCACGATATTCACCGCAGAGGATATCATGAGATAGAAGAGCGGATGGCGGCTGTCGCCAAGGGCATTCATTATCCCCATCAGCACGTTGTACATCACCGAGAAGAATATACCCGCGGCATATATCCTGAAGTAGGATGAGCTTATGGGAAGGAGATCCTCTGGCGTGGATATCCACCTGAGTATATGGGGCGTCAGGACCACCGCAATGGCAGTGAGGGCCATGCCTGACAGGGCTCCGAATGCGATATCCGTATGGACCGCCCGCAGCAGCCTGTCCCTGTCCCCCGAACCGAAGGAGCGCGATATGACGACCCCGGCACCTACGGCCATGCCGTTGAAGAATCCCACCATCATGAATATGAGCGAACCCGAGGAAGAGACCGCGGCAAGGGCCTCCGGACCGAGGAAGTTGCCGACGATGAGCGTATCCGCGGCATTGTAGAGCTGCTGGAAGAGATTCCCCAGGAAGAGCGGGAATGCGAATGCAGCTATCTTCCGCGCTATCGGGCCGGAAGTGAAATCCACGGAACCGTCAGAGGCCATAGAGAGGAGATTATATCCATAGAGCAGCAGATGCAATATGCATGGAGGGAGGCCGCTTTCAACCCTCCCGGAGGACGGGCAAATGGAATGGAGGTACCTAACGCAATGCGCTGAAAGCAGTTATTTCCCATGCATCCTGATTTATGCTATCATCGCAGTATGGCAACGAAAACAGGTTTCATTGGACTTGGCGTAATGGGAGCCGCGATGGCATCAAGGCTCATGGATGCCGGCTACGGCCTTTATATCTACAACAGGACGAAGGCCAAGGGCGATGCCCTGGTGGAGAGGGGCGCCGTATGGTGCGATACGCCGCGGCAGGTTGCGGAGAGCGCTGACATAGTCTTCACCATCGTGGGCTATCCGAAGGATGTCGAGAGCATATACCTCGGCAAGGATGGCCTGGCAGAAGGTGCTGCAGAGGGGAAGATCTTCTGCGATATGACCACCACCAAGCCTTCGCTGGAAGTGCGGATCGCAGAAGTGCTGAAGGCAAAGGGCGCAGAGATGGCGGATGCCCCGGTCTCAGGCGGCGATGTGGGCGCGAAGAACGGCACGCTCTCGTTCATGGTAGGCGCATGCGAGTCTGCATTCAGCACGCTTCTCCCCTATTTCAGCGTCATGGGGAAGAACATCACCCATATGGGTCCTGTAGGGGCGGGACAGCATACGAAGATGGCGAACCAGATAGTGGTCGCAGGCACGATGTGCGGAGTCTCCGAGGCTCTTGTCTATGGTGCATGGGCAGGGCTTGATCTGGAGAAGATGGTGGCGACGATATCAAAGGGAGCGGCAGGATGCTGGACGCTGGACAACCTGGCTCCGCGTGTGCTCCGCGGTGACTACGAGCCGGGATTCATGGTGGAGCACTTCATAAAGGACATGGGGATAGCGCTTGAGGAAGCCGAGGCGATGGAGCTTCCGCTGCCGTCGCTCTCCCTGACGAAGCAGCTCTATACGGCTATCAAGGCACAGGGCATGGGACGCAAGGGAACGCAGGTGCTGGTGAAGGCCCTTGAGTCGCTCGCTGGCAGGGAGAAGCTATGATAAGGGAGAAGGATGCTGCCCTGATACGGCTTCAGGGAGGCAGGGAATACCATGCTGACATCATCACTGACAGCATGGGCGGGAAATCCATAGACATAACCTCGCTCCGGAAGGAGACAGGGTACATAACCTATGACCCGGGATACGTCAACACGGGCTCCTGCATGTCCTCGATCTGCTACATAAACGGGGAGAAAGGGATACTGAGATACCGCGGCTATGATATCGCGGATCTGGTGGAGTCCTGCGACTTCATAGAAGTGGCATATCTCCTCATAAAGGGAAGGCTGCCGAACGCGGAGGAAAGGATAAGCTACCAGAAGCTCCTGAACGAGAACTCCCTGCTGCATGTCAACATGCGCGACTTCTTCCGTGCCTACCCCCATGACGGGCATCCGATGGGGATACTCGCCGCCATGGTCGCCTCCCTATCCGCATTCTATCCTGAGCTCGAGGACAGGGATCCGGAGGAGAACCTCGACCTTACCGTGACGAGGCTGCTGTCGAAGATGAGGACGATAGCCGCATTCACATACAGGCAGATGAACGGGCTTGACTTCATAGAGCCGCTCTACAGCTATTCATACTGCGCGAACTTCCTGAACATGATGTTCCACACATCGGTGAACAACTACGTTCCATCCCCTGTCTATGTCAACGCGCTCAACAAGCTCCTGATACTCCATGCTGACCATGAGCAGAACTGCTCCACAAGCGCGGTGCGCCTCGTGGGTTCCTCCGATGCGAATCTCTATGCCTCGGTCACCGCCGGTGTCTGCGCCCTCTGGGGCTCCAAGCATGGAGGCGCGAACCAGGCAGTGATGGATATGCTGCAGAAGATACAGACCGAGGGGCTGTCGATCGACAGCGTCATAGAGAAGGCGAAGTCGAAGACCGATCCGTTCCGTCTCTATGGATTCGGGCATCGCGTGTACAAGACATTCGACCCGAGGGCCAGGATAGCCAAGAAGCTCTCGCGTGAGGTGCTTGAGGCATCCGGCAGGACCGACAGGCTGCTGGATATAGCGCTGGAGCTGGAGGAGAGGGCAACGGATGATGACTACTTCATCGAGCGCAACCTCTATCCGAATGTCGACTTCTATACAGGCATCACGTTCCATATGATGGGCATACCCGTATCGATGTTCACGGTGCTCTTCGCCATGGGCCGCCTTCCCGGATGGATAGCGCACTACCTTGAATGGAGGCATGATCCGTATCAGAAGATAGGCCGGCCGAGGCAGGTATACTCAGGCCCGGAGGAAAGGGATGTCGTTCCGATTGCCCTCCGCTGATGGCTATGTGTTCGACTTCAACGGCACGCTCTTCTGGGATACGGAGGAGAACCGGGAAGCCTGGGATGCGGCAGCGCTGGAAGCAAGGGGCAGGAAGCTGTCAGATGATGAATTCCTGTCCCTGAACGGCCGTACGGACGAGGAGACCGCAATCTATCTCCTCCCCGATGCCGCAGAGGATGAAAGGCAGCAGCTCATACTCTGCAAGGAAAGGCTCTATAAGGAGATATGCATATCGCATTCCCCCGTTCTCTCCCCTGGGTCAGAGGATCTGCTGTCAGCGCTCAAAGCACGGGGAAGGCGCATGGCGATAGCATCATCCGCGCCATGGATGAACATGGAATGGTACATACCGTGCTTCCGTCTGGAGAGGTTCTTCCCTCCCGGGATGGTGATAGCAGGGAGGACGGACATACCCTCAAAGCCCGATCCTGCCATATTCCGCCTCGCGATGAGCACGCTCGGGACAGAGCCTGAGCGGACGGTCATCTTCGAGGATTCCGCCTCAGGAGTGAAGGCCGCGCTCGCATCCGGAGCCGCCCTTGTGATAAGGGTCAGGGAGGCGGGAGCGGAGAGCATCCGGGATCCACGGGTCGTGGAAGTCCCGGATCTCAGCGCCATCACCGCAGAAGGTCTATGAGGCTGTCCGTGAAGGCGGAGGTGGAGAGGCATTCGCCCTTCCTCCCCTCCTTCACCATGAGCTGGTGGAAATCCCTGGTCACGCGTCCGGAGGCAATTGCGCTGCGCACCGCATTCCTGATGGAGGACGCCGCCTCATTCCATCCTATGTACTCAAGCATCATCACGCCCGAGAGGATTATCGAGAGGGGATTAACCATATCCCGTCCGGCTATATCAGGGGCAGTGCCATGCGTCGCCTCGAAGACAGCCGCGCCGGTTGCATAGTTTATGTTCCCGCCGGGAGCGATGCCGATGCCGCCGACTTCAGCAGCAAGGGCATCGGAGACATAATCACCGTTGAGGTTGAGCGTTGCGATCACATCATAGTCCTCGGGACGCAGGAGGATGTTCTGGAGGAAGGCATCGCAGATGCAGTCCTTGATCTCAATATCCCCGTGGGAGGCGGGGACATAGACCCTGCCATCCCTGTCATATGAGGAGTACTCCTCCTTCGCTGTCTCATAGCCCCAGGACCTGAAGCCGCCTTCGGTGAACTTCATTATGTTGCCCTTGTGGACAAGCGTCACGGAACGCCTGCGATGCGCTATCGCATAGTCGATGGCTGCCCTGATGAGCCTCTTCGAGCCATCAGGGGATACAGGCTTCACGCCTATCGCGGATGTCTCGGGGAACCTTATCTTCCTGACCCCCATCTCCTCAGAGAGGAATGAAATGACCTTCCTGGCCTCAGCTGTGCCGGATGCCCACTCTATCCCTGCGTAGATATCCTCGGTATTCTCACGGAATACGACCATATCGACATTCTCAGGATGGCGTACTGGCGACGGCACGCCCTCGAAGTACTCGACAGGCCGCAGGCAGACATAGAGATCGAGCATCTGGCGGAGCGTGACGTTTATCGATCTCGCACCCTTTCCGACAGGTGTCATCAGAGGCCCCTTTATCGCGACGAGCGACTCTGATATGGCCTCAAGGGTCTCATCGGGAAGGTTCACGCCCTTCTCTGCAACAGCCTTGCCCCCTGCAAGCGCTTCCTTCCATTCGATATGCCTCCTGCCGCCATAGGCCTTCCCTACAGCCGCATCCAGCACACGCCTCATCTTGTCAGTGATCTCTGCGCCGACACCATCGCCCTCGATGTATACGATCTCAGGATCGTCAGGGACGATGAGGGCACCTCCCTCCATCCTTATCCTCATGCCTTCACCTCATTGAGCCTTCCGCCCGCAAGGAGCGTCTTCTTCTGATCCTCGGAAGCGAAGAGCTTCATCGGGATATCCTTTCCCTTCGTTATATCACGGAGGATGAACGAACCTGATGCGGTGGATGAGCGCGGATCGAGCAGCTCCAGCTCATCACCCTGGTCTATCGATGCATAATCATCCTCATCCTCGAAGAGAAGAGGGAGGATCCCGAAGTTGCAGAGATTCGCCTGATGTATGCGCTCTATCGAGACAGCGCAGACAGCACGGATGCCGAGATACATCGGGCATATCGCAGCATGCTCGCGCGATGAGCCCTGCCCATACGATGCGCCTGCGATTATGAAGCCGCTCTCCCCTTTGTCACGGTACGCCTCCGCACGGTCATGGAACGTGGGATCCACGGATTCGAATACGAACCGGGAATAGTGAGGGATGTTGGAGCGGTACTTGAGCCTCGCTCCTGCAGGCATGATATGGTCGGTGGTTATCTTCTCCCCTACCTTTATCACCGCATGCCCCCTGACAGCTTCAGGCAGCGGTGTATTGACAGGAGGCTCCCCGATATTCGGACCGCGCTTCACTTCCGCGCTGAAGGTGGGCATGATGAACATCGAATCATCGACATGGAAGCTCTCCGGCATCCTCACCGATGAGAGATCGGCTCCGGATTCCCTGGGATCGGAGAAGACTCCCGTTATCGCGGAATATGCCGCAGTCTCGGGGGATACGAGATAGACATCGGCCGAAGCCGTGCCTGAGCGCGCATGGAAGTTGCGGTTGCTGGTCCTGAGGGAGACCGCATCGGTGCCTGGGCTCTGATGGTTGCCGATGCAGAAGCCGCATGCGGATTCGAGTATCCTAGCGCCGGCCTTTATCAGCGTATCAAGAGTGCCATCCTCCGTGATCATCATCAGCACTTCCCTGGATCCCGGAGCGACTCCGAGCGATACGGTAGGTGCAGCATGGTGGCCGCTGAGAATCGCAGCAGCCTTCTTCAGATCCATATAGCTTGAATTGGTGCATGACCCGATAAGGACCTGGTTGACAGCCATCCCCTCAAGCTCCGAGACCTTCCTTATATTGCCCGGGCTATGCGGGCATGCAGCCAGAGGCTCGATCGATGAAAGGTCAAGCTCGAAGACATCATCATATACGGCATCCTCATCCGCAGAGAGCGGCACGAAGCCTTCTGCCCTTCCCTGTGCCTTGAGGAATGCCAGGGTATTCCCATCCGAAGGGAAGAGCGATGCAGTCACTCCGCATTCGGCGCCCATGTTCGCGATCGTTGCACGCTCCGGTACGGAGAGCGTACTGACTCCATCGCCGAAGTACTCGAATACCGAATTGACATTGCCCTTGACCCCGAAGCGCTCGAGGACGCGGAGGATTATATCCTTCGCCGATACGAATGGCCTCAGCGCCCCTGTAAGGCGTATGCCTATGACGCGTGGTGCGATGAGCGAGAACGGGATCCCCGCCATCGCAAGCGCGACATCAAGCCCACCTGCCCCTGCAGCGAACTCACCGATCCCGCCGGCTGTAGGCGTATGGGAATCAGAGCCGAGAAGCGTCTTCCCCGGAAGCGCGAAGCGCTCCAGATGCACCTGATGGCAGATCCCGTTGCCAGCACGCGAATAGATGACGCCCTTCCTGTCGGCGACAGTCCTGAGATACTCATGGTCATCAGCATTCTCGAAGCCTACCTGCACCGTATTGTGGTCCACATAGCTCACGGCGAGCTCATTGCGCACACGGTCAATGCCCATCGATTCGAATTCAAGATATGCCATCGTGCCGGTGGCATCCTGCGTAAGCGTCTGGTCGATCCTTATCCTTATGCTCTCCCCTGCCTTGAGGGAACCATCCACAAGATGGGAGGAGAGGATCTTGTAGCACTGTGTCTGTCCCATACCAACTCCTGATGTGTCATTATATGGAAAGAGAGGAAGATTGACAAAGAGGCGGGGCGTGATGGTACGCTTTCATCATGGCGGATCTTCTGGAGAACACGGCGCTCATCGCCGCTGTCATATCATTCATCGTGGCACAGGTGCTGAAGCCCATCCTCAATGCGGCAGCAGGAAAGGGATGGGAATGGCATCTGCTGAAGACTACCGGAGGAATGCCATCATCCCATTCATCGACAGCTGCGGCCATCACATCATCGATAGCGATGACAGAAGGGCTTGCCAGCCCTCTCTTCGCACTCGCATTCTTCGTCACCATCGTCATCATGAACGATGCGATGAACGTGCGCTACGAGACCGGGAAGCACTCGAAGCTCCTCAATGAATGGTCGCAGATACTCTCGGATATGCACAAGAACGGTCCGTTCTCGCCCCAGAACTTCAAGACGATGGTCGGACACTCATCGATACAGGTGATAGCAGGAGCCGTGCTGGGGCTCACGATCGGGATCCTCTATACCTACTTCACGAGATTCCATGGCTAGGATAAGCTTCGACGCATTCTACGGAAGCCAGTATGGAAGCAGGTGGCCTGTACTCCGGGAGGCAATGCTCTCAGGAGAGGAGGACAAGGCAAGTCCCGAAGGGCTTGCAGAGCCTTATTACATGGACAGGACATCGATCGAGGTTGCCTTCCTTCTTCCTGTGAAGGAAGGAGATGCAGTGCTCGACATGTGCGCAGCCCCGGGAGGAAAGACGCTTATACTGCTATCAAGGCTCAGGGGGAAGGGAAAGCTCGTATCGAACGACAGGTCACCCGATAGACGTGAAAGGCTGCGGAGGGCAATCGATTCATGCGCGGAGGATGAATGGAAGGCTGCCTCTACGATAACGGGCCATGATGCCTCGCGCTGGGGGCTCTACGAGAAGGATGCCTACGATGCAGTGCTTCTGGATGCCCCCTGCTCCTCTGAGCGGCATGTGCTGCAGAGCGAGGAGCACTATGCCATATGGTCACCATCGAGGCCGAAGAGGCTGCAGGCCCTGCAGTATTCCATGTTCGCTTCCGCGATGCTCGCGCTGCGGAGCGGCGGCTGCCTTCTCTACTCCACCTGCTCGATAAACAGCGGCGAGGATGAGGAGATAGTGAAGCGCTTCTTCCACAGGCATCCGGGAGAGGCGGAGGAGATGCCCATAGAGCTCGAGTACGGGGAGAAGCGCGAGCATGGAATGATAGTCCTTCCGGACAGGAGCGGAGGACGGGGGCCGATGTATGCTGCCCTTCTCAGGAAGCTATGACAAGCTGCGCTATAGTACGCTGCCCAGATTACGGCATGGACAATCTCAGGCAAGCCATTATCAGGATAATCGAAAGCACGGATTTCCCGGCAGTGAAGGGAAAGACCGTGCTGATAAAGCCCAATATCCTCTCGGATGCACCGCCGGAGAAGGCGATAACCACGGACGCGCGGGCTGTCGAGGCACTGGTGGCCATACTGAAGGAAAGAGGAGCCGGGAGGATCATCATCGGGGATTCCCCCGCAACGCAGGTGGCGAGGCTGCAGCCAAGGGCATCTGGATTCATGGAAATGGCTGAGCGCCAGGGAATCGAGCTCGCAGACTTCAGGGAAAGGAACAGGATGCACGCAATCGATGGCATCGACGTGCCCATGGCCTCGGCTCTTGATGAGGCCGCTATCGTGATATCATTCGCGAAGGCAAAGACGCACCAGCTCATGAGTGCGACAGGTGCTGTCAAGAACATGTTCGGAACCATTCCGGGACTGAGCAAGAGCCCCATGCATCTGAGGTATAGGGAGCCTGTGTCATTCGCCCGCTTCCTCATGAAGCTCTACGATGAATGCCATGTCGACTATGCCTTCCTGGATGCAGTGATAGCCATGGAGGGACAGGGTCCTGGAAGCGGCACTCCACGCCACGCAGGCCTTATGATCGGATCTGCCAGCGGCTATGCCGTGGACAGGGCTGAGGGAATCATCATGGGCTATGATTCGACACCTCTCATTGAGACTGCGGAGAAGCTGCGCCCCGGGATATCCGAGGCAAGCTATCCCCTCCTCAGGCCAGAGGATCTCATCATACCCGGCTACAGGAGGATAGAGAGCGGCAAGAAGGATACATTCAGGACCCTTGTGCTCGGTTCGGTGCGGAACCTCTTCCGACGGCCGTCATCCAGAAGGCCGCGCCCATCATTCGATGCAGGGAAGTGCAGGGCCTGCTCCCGCTGCGTCAGCATCTGCCCGGCTAAGGCTCTGAGGATCGAGAGCGGGCATATAGCATTCACAAAACGCAGATGCATCCGATGCTACTGCTGCCACGAGGTATGCCCGTTCGATGCAATCAATGTCTGATGACATAAGATCATGCAATATGTTTGATAAGCGCTGAAATGGCCCAATCAACACCAATGTCATTAAACCTTCCCGAAGATGGATTTGCTTTGATCCTGATATCCAGAGGGGATTCCTTCATAAAAGGAAAGCATTAGTCAGAACACGGATTATCTGGTATATTGCAATTGGAGGAACAGCAAAATGGCTACAAGCTCTTTCGATACGACATTCAGGATAAATCCCGACTGGGGAGTGAAGAATCTCGAAAAGGCTTTCAAGGACTATGAGAAGAATGGTCCCAAGAAGCCACAGGCAGCTCCTGTTCCTGAGGCAAAACCTACGGAAGAGACAATGAGGAAGATGAGGAGCTGGATGGAAAGATGAGCGAAATGATTGAGATGATCCGGCTCTCCGAATGGATAGCCAAGGACAGATCCTCAGAGGAAATCCAGAGACAGGAGATGATTGATAAGCTCCTGTCTTCTTTTTCAGTGGAACGGAACGCTGACGTGGAACGCTTTGCCCACATCAATGCCATACCATATGAGAAGGCAAACAAAGGAAGAACGTATATCCTTGTAGATGCGGATATGTATCCTTTGGGATACTTCACCCTTGGTCTTGGTAGGCTTGAATATTCTGCGGATATACCGGAGCGTCTGTGGAAGAAGCTGAGAGGCGTAGGAGATGGGGATGCCACGGTACTATCATGCATCCTTCTAGGGCAGCTCGCAAGGAATGACGGAATCTCATACGGGAAGCTCCCGAAAGGCTTTCTTTTCGACCAGATGCTTTCTATGGTCTACAGGGGACAGGATATCCTCGGTGGACGCCTTCTCCTGGCAGAATGCAATGATGATGTCATTGGATACTATGAAGCCAGAGGCTTCAGGCATCTTTATAAGAACAACAATAACGGTCTTAATCAGATGGCCATGATTCTTTAGAGGTTTCTGAAGCTATCATGATGGACCAGATTGCTGACACGCTTGCTTATAGGTTCCTTCCACAGTCCATAGGTCAGCTGGAACTTCCTCCTCCGCCGCTACTGCCGCTATCAAAGCAAGCAACAAGATTCATGAATGAGCCGTCAGAAAACCCTGCAAGGCTTGTCCAGAAGGCAGGAGCATTCATCTTAAAGGCATATGATTCTTGACTCCTTGCTTTGATGTTTCTATTCCTATTGCCTGCATTGGCTAATGTGGCATTTCTGTATCAGGAAGGTATGGCTTCCTGCCATATATTCAGTGTATCCGATCTTAACGGTACTTTGGTACCGGTGTGCACTATTCCACATAAGAGCATATGACTAACGCAACAGGGGTATAGGTATGTTTCCATGGAAATCTACCACGCCGAGGAAATCCATGAATATCTACAAGCATCCCTAAGGATCCAGGAATCCACTCAGCTGCCTGCAGCGCAATAAATCAAAGGTACAGGGAAGTTCCTATAAGAAGCCATCGGAACCTACAGGAATCTACCAAATAATAAGGCTACTGTTGCCACGAGGTGTGCCCGTTCGATGCAATCAAGGTCTGATGATATAAGATCATGCAATATGTCTGATAAGCGCTGAAATGGCCCAATCGACACCCTGGATTTTCGCCTGGTGTCGATTTCGAAGAAAAACACTGTCCAGGAGATGGGAAGAAAGCGGCCGATTCGGCACAAGTGCATCCAATCCCAAGGAACATGAGTACGATGATGAAGAGCCAGTGGGCTGGATTGCGTTAAAGCGGAAGGCAATCCTCAGAGCCTCTCGACATTTGCCATATTCCATTCAGACGGCTCTGGGCCATCTCAGCTTCAGCCGCTGCAGGAATATCAGGAAGAGCACCTGAACACTGAAAGTAGCTTGAAAAGTCACATGATTCAGGTATAATAGCCTGTAAGGTAACAGAAATGGGAACACAAGGCGACAGGATAAAGGAACTCAGGGAAAGGAAGGGGATGACACAGGAAGAGCTGGGGCATGCCGTCGGCACTACGAAGCAGACGATATTCAAGTATGAGACAGGGAAGATAGAGAACATCCCCTACTCCCGGCTGCTTGATATTGCGGAAGCGCTGGATGCCGAACCCTGGGACATCCTCGGATGGAAGCAGCCGATGCAGGATGGAGAGGAGGCAGAAGGCTTCATATCCGTACCGTTCATCTCGCAGAGGATATCCGCAGGATACGGGGAGGACTTCCTCTCCGATGACAGCATAATGCTCAGGAGGATACAGATACCGGAGTCGATGGCACGCGGAGTTACGGATAAATCGACGCTTGTGAGTGCGGAGGTCAAGGGTGACAGCATGATCGATGCGAATATCTATCCGGGAGACTATGTCTTCTTCTCCAAGGGAATGATAAAGGGAGAAGGGATATACGTCATAGCATATGCCGGGGACATAATGGTGAAGCGCCTCTCATTCGATGCCCCATCGCATCGCCTCACGATCATCAGCGAGAACCGCAACTACCCTACCCGCACAGTCGACACGGAGCTTGACGGAGTGCGGATACTCGGCAAGGTAATCGGCTGGATACATAACGAGATGTTCTGACACCACGCGCCCGGAGTGGATAATATATTCCGGGCATTTCATTTTCAAACATAGAGTTGATATTCACAGAACCTCCATATTCGATTATTGACAGAATCCTTGATAACCCGTAAAAACACTTAGTTAACTAAGGATTTATATGGATATGGATAAAGACTTCAACCCTACAGGAAGGTACATCGGTAAGCTGTATAACCTGATGCGCCGAAGACTGTGGAATGGGGCATCTGAGCTCGGATGCAGCAAGGCCGAGATGAGCATACTGGCTTTCATAATCGATTCACGCACCCCTGTGTACCAGAAGGACATAGAGGATGAATTCCTCCTCAGGGGCTCCTCTGCGACAGGGAGGCTCAAGGATCTGGAGGAGAAGGGGCTTCTCATGCGCAGGCAGGAGGAAGGGGATGCCCGCCTCAAGAGGATAATCCCCTCAGGCCGGGCACTGGAGGCAAGGGAGGATATAAAGAGGATCCTCAGCTCATTCGAAAGCGATATGACAGCAGGAATAGACAGCCGCGATCTTGCGGCTTTCCGCCGCGTTGCGGAGAGGATGATAGAGAACCTCTCGGCAGCCGGCAGCATCAATGGAGGAAGATCATGATACGGATCCTGATGGCATCGATCAGGGAATACAGGAGGGACTCGATCCTCACTCCCCTCTTCGTAACGCTGGAAGTCATCCTGGAAGTGCTCATCCCGTTCTTCATGGCCGGGATAATCGATGTGGGGCTCGCGAATGCCGATATGCCCTATACGATACGGATGGGCGTGGTCCTGACATGCGCGGCATTCCTGTCGCTTCTCTGCGGAGCGCTTTCAGGGCGCTTCGCCGCATCGGCATCCGCAGGATTCGCGAAGAACCTGCGCAAGGACATGTTCTACCGTATCCAGGGATTCTCGTTCTCGAACATAGACAGGTTCTCCCCAGAGAGCCTCGTGACAAGGCTTACAACCGATGTGATGAACGTGCAGATGGCATACCAGATGATAATAAGGATCCTCATCCGGGGACCGATGATGCTCATCTTCGCCCTTGTTATGGCAATCGGGATAAACCGTGAGCTCTCGATGGTGTTCTTCTTCGCCATCCCGATACTCGCTGCGGGGCTCATATACATCGCGCTGAAGGCGCATCCCCATTTCGAGAAGGTATTCCAGACATACGACCATCTCAACGGTGTCGTAAGGGAGGATGTAGCCGCGATCAGGACCGTCAAGTCATATGTGAGGGAGGATCATGAGGATAACCTCTTCAGGAGGATATCGCAGAAGGTATACGGCAGATTCGTCAGCGCCGAGAAGATCGTCGCATGGAATGCTCCCCTGATGCAGTTCACGATGTATATCGCCATCCTCCTCATCTCATGGCTTGCAGGAGAGCTCATCGTCCAGGAAGAGATGACGACAGGAGCGCTCATGAGCATGATAGTATATGCGACGCAGATACTGTCCTCGCTGATGATGCTCTCAATGGTCTTCGTGATGATCATCATCGCAGACTCCTCAGCCCGCAGGATCGTCGAGGTCCTCACGGAGGAGAGCAGCCTGCATGATCCTGAGCATCCCGTGCATGAAGTGAAGGATGGATCGATTGATTTCTGCTCGGTCAGCTTCAGCTACTCCGGGGACAGGGACAGCTGCTCGCTGCATGATGTGGATATACATATCAGGAGCGGCGAGACAGTAGGGATAATAGGAAGCACGGGAAGCGCGAAATCCACTCTCGTGCAGCTCATCCCCAGGCTCTATGACGCGACAGAGGGGACTGTTAAGGTCGGAGGGCGCGATGTAAGGGAATACGGGCTGGATGACCTTCGGAGCCAGGTTGCGATGGTGCTTCAGAAGAACACGCTCTTCTCCGGCACGATAAAGGACAACCTCAGGTGGGGCAATCCGGATGCGACGGATGAGGAGATGCGCCAGGCATGCCGCCTCAGCCAGGCTGATGAGTTCGTATCATCATTCCCCGATGGATACGACACATACATCGAGCAGGGCGGCACGAATGTATCGGGCGGGCAGAAGCAGAGGCTCTGCATAGCGCGGGCGCTTCTCAGGAAGCCCAGGATCCTCATACTCGATGACTCCACAAGCGCTGTCGACACCAGGACCGATGCCCTGATCAGGAAGGCTTTCAGGGAGGATATCCCGGACACGACGAAGATAATCATCGCCCAGCGCATATCCTCCGTGGAGGATGCGGACCGCGTGATCGTCATGAACGGAGGCAGGGTCGATGCATTCGACACCCCGGAGAACCTCCTGAGGACCAATACGATCTACAGGGAAGTATATGAATCACAGATGAATGGAGGCAGGAAATGAAAGGACAGGATACCCATTACCTCAGAACAGCTCTCCGCCTCATGGGCTACGTCGCGAGCACATACAAGCTGCGGTTCCTCTTTGTCATCATAACCATAGTGCTGAGTGCCATCGCAGGCATGGCAGGCCCCCTGTTCCTGCTGTATCTCATCGATGGCTTCATCACTCCCCTCATCGGGCAGCAGGATCCGGACTTCACGGCGCTGGTGCATACGGTGATCCTGTTCGCCGCGATCTACTGCATGGGTGTCGTCTGCACCTACATCTACAACAGGCTCATGGTCAACATCGGGCAGGGCGTGCTGAAAAGGGTCAGGGACGAGATGTTCACACACATGCAGACGCTTCCGATAAGGTTCTTCGATACACATAAGCATGGCGATCTCATGTCGCTCTACACGAATGACACCGACACGCTCCGCCAGATGATAACGCAGAGCATACCGCAGACGCTCTCATGCGCCGTCTCCGTGGTGACGGTGTTCATCGTGATGCTCCGCCTCTCACTGCCCCTCACCGTCCTTACGATAGCTGTCGTATGCATAATGCTGTCGGTCGCGAAGATCGTGGGCGGAAGGAGCGGACGCAACTTCGTCGCTCAGCAGAAGGACGTGGGAGCGCTCAATGCGTATATCGAGGAGATGTTCGGCGGACAGAAGGTCGTGAAGGTCTTCTGCCATGAGAGGGAGACAGAGGAAGGATTCGACACGCTCAACGAGAAGCTCTTCCAGAGTGCCGCCGCAGCGAACGCATATGCGAATATCCTGATGCCGATAATGGGGAACATCGGGAATATGCACTATGTGCTCACGGCCCTCATCGGCAGCCTCGTCTCGATAGCCGGGATAGCGCCGCTGACGCTCGGCACCCTTGCAACATTCCTCCAGATGACGAGGAGCTTCAACCAGCCCCTTGCCCAGATAGCGCAGCAGTCCAATTCGATAATAATGGCGCTCGCAGGCGCCGAGAGGATATTCCGCCTCATCGATGCAGAGAGCGAGACCGACGATGGATATGTCACGCTCGTCAATGCGTTCATCAGCGAGGATGGCACGATATCAGAGGCAGGGACACGCACAGGGAGATGGGCATGGAAGCATCCCCACCATGACGGGACGACGACATACACGGAGCTGAAGGGCGATGTGCGCTTCTTCGACATGAGCTTCGGCTACGATGACGATAAGATGATCCTCCATGACATCTCGCTCTATGCCAAGCCCGGGCAGAAGCTCGCGTTCGTAGGCGCAACCGGAGCCGGGAAGACGACGATCACCAACCTCATAAACAGGTTCTATGACGTCCAGGACGGGAAGATCAGGTATGATGGCATCAACATAAACAAGATAAGGAAGGCCGACCTCCGCCGCTCGCTCGGCGTCGTGCTCCAGGACACCCACCTCTTCACCGGAACCATCATGGAGAACATAAGGTTCGGACGCCTTGATGCAACGGATGAGGAAGTGATCGCTGCCTCCAGGCTCGTGAATGCCGATGAGTTCATATCGAGGCTTCCGGACGGATACAGCACGATGCTCACAGCTGACGGAAGCGAGCTCTCGCAGGGACAGTGCCAGCTCCTATCGATAGCCCGGGCAGCTGTGGCGGACCCGCCGGTGCTGATCCTCGACGAGGCGACTTCCTCCATCGACACCAGGACGGAGGCAATCGTGCAGAAGGGAATGGATGCGCTCATGGCAGGACGCACCGTCTTCGTGATCGCCCACAGGCTCTCGACCATAAGGAACTCGGATGCCATCATCGTGCTTGACCATGGCCGTATCATAGAGAGGGGCGACCATGACGAGCTCATAGAGAAGCATGGGACATACTACCAGCTCTGCACAGGTGCACTTGAACTCGATTGACAGCGATGGCAGACTGCTGCTGAAGCAGTCTGCTATTGTATCATCATCGTATCGTTCTTATATCAAAGCAAATGATTATGATCATATAGCAGCAGGATATCATTCAAGTCTGATGCTGTCCTGCTATCATATCCCATATCACTGATACAGCTTAAGGGCAATTGACCATCCCGAGGCATTATGAGATTGTCTTCATCTGTATGAAGACAGACCTTTCAGCAGTCCTCAATCCGGAGCAGGCAGCAGCGGCATCCACGATAGAGGGGCCTCTCCTGATAATAGCAGGCGCAGGCTCGGGGAAGACACGCATGATAACCTACCGCATAGCGCACATGCTCGAGGAAGGCATCGATGAGAGGAGCATCCTCGCCCTCACATTCACGAACAAGGCAGCCTCGGAGATGAGCGACAGGATACGAGCCCTTGAAGGCAGGCCGCTGAAGGGGCTTACGGCAACCACGTTCCATTCCTTCGGTCTCGGCCTTCTAAAGCGCTGCATACAGCATCTCGGCTATCACAATGACTTCACTCTCTATGATACGAATGACAACGAGGCGCTGATCAAGAACTGCATCGTCGCATGCGGCTACCAGATTCCCGACTACAATATACGGACGCTCCTCTCCTTCTTCAGCGACCTCAAGACAGGGAGGGCGGAGATGCAGGATGATTCAGGAGCGATTGCGGGGATATACAGGGAATGGCTCCTCACGCAGAAGGCATACAATGTCGTTGACTTCGACGATCTCATACTCCTCCCGATCAGGATATTCGAGGCGAAGCCGTGGATCCTCGAGGAAGTGCAGGAGAGATACAGGTACATAATGGTCGATGAGTTCCAGGACACATCGCTCCTGCAGTACAGGTTCGTATCCATGATCGCCTCGAAGCACAGGAACATAGCTGTCGTGGGCGATGATGACCAGTCGATATACTCATGGCGCGGAGCGAACTACCGCAACATCATCGAATTCGAGAAGGACTTCCCGGAGAGGAAGGAATTCAGGCTGGAGCGCAACTACCGCTCTACGGGCAACATCCTCACTGCGGCCAACGCCCTCATAGTCCACAACACGGAACGCAAGGACAAGAAGCTCTGGACAGAGGAGAAGTCAGGTGCCGCCATCTCGATAAAGAGGCACAGGACAAGCGAGGCGGAAGCCTACTGGATATGCCGGTCGATAAAGGATGAGATACGAGACAAGCGCGATCTGAAGTACGGGGATATCGGGGTGCTCGTGCGGACAAACTCCCTCATATCCGAGCTGGAGAATGTCTTTGCCGAGGCAGCTATCCCCGTCAGGATATCAGGAGGCCAGAGCTTCTTCGACAGGCGTGAGATCCGCGATATGCTCTGCTATCTCAAGGTGCTTCTCAACAGGCATGATGATGTGTCGCTTCTCCGCATCATCAACACGCCTCGCCGCGGCATAGGAAGGACCACGATCGAGAAGCTCAGGAAATATGCCGATGAGCATGTCATCCCGCTCTCGGAGGCCATGGAGCAGATGGCAGCGGACTCCTCCCCGCTGCCGCAGAAGACGAAGGAGAACCTGAGGGCATTCATGTCAAGGCTCACAGCATGGAGAAGCGCTGCCGCTTCCCCGGATAACCTCATCAGGAGGATTGTCACGGACACGGGATACGAGGCAATGCTTGCCGAGGAGTTCCCTGACAGCCCGAAGAGCGTCGGCTACCGGATGCGCGGCATCGAGATCCTCGAAGGCAGGCTCAGGCGCTATCTGGAGATGAACAGCGATGCCTCCCTCAAGGATTATCTCAATGCAGTGACGCTCGCAGGGGACGAGAAGGAAGATGACGATGCAGCTGTCAGCCTGATGACTATGCATGCATCGAAGGGCCTTGAGTTCCGCATGGTGTATCTTGCAGGAATCGAGGATGACGTGATCCCCTCTTCGCGTGCGCTGGAGGAGGACAGCCGCAATATAGACGAGGAGAGGAGGCTCTTCTACGTCGCAATCACGCGCGCACGCGAGAAGCTGTTCATAAACTATTCCGATACAAGGATATCCAGGGATGGCACTGAGAAGATGACGATTCCGTCGCGCTTTCTTGAGGAGATACCGAACGAGCTCTTCCACAATGAGGAGAAATCGCCGGAGGAGATGAAGAAGGATCAGATAGCCCGCTTCAAAGCCCTTCTTGCCCGTAATAAGTCATGATATTGTATTCCAATTGCGGTATATAATATTGATATTCAACAAGCCATATAAAGCATCTTTGAAATAACCTTTGCAGGGAAGGAGCATACAGGACTGGCGGAATCCTGCGGAGAAACCAGTCAGCATGGAAAGCATGGCAGAGACAAAGACAGGAAGGCAGATCCTGCCTTCCCCTGGAATGGATGATTCATGGCCCGGCATTGCAAGCATGCGGCCGTGCCACAGCAATGCAGCAGGATCATCTATCCTGCGAATACTTCCTGTAGAATTCCTTCAGCGCGAAGCGCACGCCTGCGGCCCATCCAAGCCCCATATCGGAGAACATCTCCTCAAGCTCAGCCTTGAAGGACGGCTCAATCGAGAATGTCGTGAGTATCTTCTTCTCCTTCTCCGCATTCGCGAAGACACGCTTCGCCCTCATTCCGCTAAGACTCTCGTTCTTCTGGATTTCCTCTCTGCCTTCGATCTTCCTCAATGCCATTTCCTTACCACCTTACACCCATATATCCCTGTCGAGCTCATCAATCGCCTCAGCAGTGGCTGCCTTGAGCCCTCGGCCCCTGACCTTGAACATCTGTGGAGCCCGGGATGCCTCCTGAGCCTTCCTGAAAAGAGGATCCACAGGTATCCTGTAGACTCTGAAACGTCCTGACGACTGAGCGGCACTGTAAATGTCACGATGCTGCCTTATCCTTTCATCATAAGAATTTATTATGATCTTATTATGCTTTACATCACAGCGCATGTTCTTCTTCAGCCGCTGCAGCTCATCTATGAATATCTCAAGCCCATCGAGGCTGAACACCTCGGGCGTCATGGGTGTTATTATCTCGTCGCTGGCGATAAGGGCAGAGCGTTCAAGCCTGCCGAGCCCTGGAGACAGATCCAGGACTATATGGTCATACTCCTCCCCGATCTCCCTGACAAGGTCCTGCAGTATGAAGGGCTCCTCGGATAGCTTCGTCTCGCTGTAGTTCTTCAGCGTACCGCCGATGCCGAATGTCGGAAGCAGATGAAGGTTATCTATGCCTTCTATGGGTATGATCGCGTTCCGGGCGAAGCACCTTCCCTGCAGCACGTCAGCAAGCTCGTACTTAGGGGGATCAGTAAGGAACCAGGATGAGAGATTGCCCTGAGGATCGCAGTCTATGGCAAGGGTGCGGAATCCATCGAGCGCGGACTGGCATGCAAGAGTACCGGATATGGTGGTCTTGCCTACTCCGCCTTTCTGAAGATGGAATGCAACTGTCTTTGACATCGAATCCTCCGAACAATTCAGGATTATATGCCATATCACTGAATACCACAATCTTTGATAGCAGAAATATCTGGAAATAAATTGAATATAATTCGGAGGAATATAAAACCTATTCAGAAATGTATGATATCAGTATGAACTTATATAAGTCTACCCTTTTCCATCCTTTCCCAGCCATTTTACACAGGCTGATCCATGGAGTACGATCAGGTTATGAGACTCATAAGCTGGAACGTAAACGGACTCAGGTCATGCATCTCGAAGGGCTTTGCGGATTCTGTCCTCTCCACAGGCGCGGACATCATCGCGCTGCAGGAGGTGAAGGCCTCCGCCGGGGATATCGACATAAGCCTTCCCGGCTATCATCAGTACTTCAGCTATGCCGAGCGGAAGGGCTACAGCGGCACAGCGGTATTCACGAAGAAGGAACCGATAGCGGTATCATATGGCCTGGAGGATGAGGCATACAGCCACGAAGGACGTGTCATCACCCTGGAGTATCCCACCTTCTTCTTCATCTGCGTCTATGTGCCGAACAGCCAGCAGGAGCTCAGGCGCCTCGGCTTCCGCATGGGCTTCGATGAGGCGCTGAGGAAGCATATCGCAGAGCTGCGGAGCAGCAAGGGTGTCATAGCCGCAGGGGATTTCAATGTGGCGAAGGAGCCTATTGACCTGAAGAACCCGAAGCAGAACGAAGGGCATGCAGGGTATTCAGAGGAGGAAAGGGAGAGCTTCAGGAAGACGCTCTCTGCTGGCATGATCGACTCGTTCAGGCACTTCTATCCTGACAGGCGTGATGCCTACTCCTGGTGGTCATACATGTTCCGTGCGCGCGAGCGAAATGCAGGCTGGCGCATCGACTACTTCCTTGTCTCCGATGAGCTTGGGGAATGGATGGAGGATGCAGGCATACTGCAGGATGTGATGGGCTCGGATCATGCCCCCGTGTTCCTGGATATAAGGCAGTAAGCAGAGCAGGCTATCCTATGCCACCATAACGAATCGGATTATCATCGCCCCATCTCGGGAGATGAGGCGGGGCCTTTCACAAGCCCCGCCTATATTCATTTCAGCAGATAGGATGGGATGGAACCGCGCGACTGCAGGATCCTGCGCTGCTGCGTATCCAGGACCTTCTTGCACATCCTTATCGAAAGCGGAGTCACCTCCACAAGCTCATCATCCTTGATGAACTGGATGGCCTGCTCAAGAGATGGCTTCACGACCGGAGTGAGCGTCACAGCCTCGTCATGCCCGGATGCACGCAGATTCGTAAGCTTCTTCGTCTTCGTAGGATTGAGCATGAGATCCAGATCCTTGTTCCTCTCACCGACGACCTCGCCTTCGTACACAGGGTCACCGGGGACTATGAAGAAGCGTCCCCTGTCCTCGAGCTCCCATATGCCATAGGCAACCGCAACACCATCCCTGTCGCATACCAGCGATCCTGTAAGACGCTCGGGGAAATCGCCTTTATACGGCTCGTAGCCCTTCAGGTAGCTGTTCATTATGCCGAATCCCTTCGTATCGGTCAGGAACTCATCACGGAAGCCTATGAGGCCTCTGGCGGGGATATCGAAGCGTATCTTCACCCTGCCGCCGTCGGTATATGTTATATCGCTCATTATAGCCTTGCGGCGGCCGAGCTTCTCCATGACGGTTCCTGAGAACTCCTCCGGACAGTCAATCAGGAGGACCTCCACAGGCTCGGTCCTGCGGCCGTTCTCGTCGGTATGGAATATCACATGCGGACGCCCTACGCAGAATTCGAAGCCTTCCCTTCTCATCTCCTCTGCGATGATGGCCATCTGGAATTCGCCGCGGCCTTTCACGGTAAAGGAATCATCGGGGTTCTTCTCTATCCTTATGGATACATTCTTCAATGCCTCCCGCTGCAGCCTTTCCCAGATCTTGGCGCTCGTGACAGCCTTGCCTTCCCTGCCGGCAAGCGGAGATATGTTCTTGGAGAAAAGCATGGAGACAGTAGGTTCATCAACCTCGATGCGCGGCAGGGCCTTTATCGTCTCCTTCGTGCAGATCGTGTCCCCTATCGATACATCGCCTACGCCTGAAAGCACGATTATATCCCCGGCTTCCGCCTTAGGGCAGTCCGAGAACTGCGGACCGTCATAAGCCTGTATGCGTGTCACCCTGAGCTGTTCCTCAGAATCCTTCTTGACGCAGACAAGCGTATCATTGGTCTCGGCAGATCCGTTGACCACCTTGCCTATCGCAAGGCGTCCGAGGAAGTCGGAATATGAAAGATCGGAGACAAGCATCTGGAATGGCTCCGCGTCATCATAGGAAGGCGCTGGAATGCATCCAAGGATTGCATCGAGGAGCTGGTGCATGTCCCCTCTGATATCATCCAGCGATGTGCCGCAGACGCCGTCCCTTCCATTTGCATAGAAAACCGGCACCTCAAGCATCCTCTCATCGGGAGAGAGCTCCAGAAGGAGGTCATAGACTTCATTCAGGACCTCTTCAGGCCTGGCATCCTTTCGGTCTATCTTGTTTATGACGACAATCAAGGGAAGGTCCTTATTCAGGGCCTTCTCAAGCACGAATCTTGTCTGGGGAAGCGGCCCTTCAGCAGCATCGACAAGAAGCACAGCCCCATCGACCATGGAAAGCCCCCTTTCGACTTCTCCGCCGAAATCCGCATGTCCCGGAGTATCGATTATGTTGATCTTGACACCATTCCAGTGGATAGCGCAGTTCTTGGCGCTGATTGTGATCCCGCGCTCCTTCTCTATAGCGCCGCTATCCATTATCCTCACTCCATCCATCCCCTTGCCGACGAGTCCAGACTGCCTGAAGAGGGCATCGACGAGCGTTGTCTTGCCATGATCCACGTGCGCGATTATCGCGATATTCCTGATGCTTTCATTCCTGACTATCATACCGGAGAGAACTATATCAGCTTTCGCTCAAAAGATATATATCCTCTGCAGTACAGGAAATGCATAGTGAAAAGGAAAGCTCCCCGAAGGGAGCTGCATATGCACTCCTGCGCATGGAGCGCAGAGGATGATGGCAAAAAAACCTGGCAGCGACCTACTCTCCCGCGGACGAGCCGCAGTACCATCGGCGCGAGGGCGTTTTACTTCCGTGTTCGGGATGGGAAC
>CALXYI010000051.1 GCA_944392935.1 uncultured Spirochaetaceae bacterium | reverse complement strand
GCTGCTTCAGCAGCTGTCCGGGAAGGTGTGCAACTGGCAGTCGGTTTCAGGGCGCGTATCAGCGCTTGCCGGTATCAGGCCCTTATAGGGCTTGGACAAACCACCGGCTGGGCCGGTGGTCATGATTCCTTACTGGAAGATCCTCCTTGCCGAGGCCATCCTCTCCACGATATGGACACCGAATGGGCAGCGCTTCTCGCAGCTTCCGCATCCTATGCAGTCATCGCCGTTCGCTGAGAGTGCCCTGTAGTGCTCCCTGAGCGTCGGAGGAACATCGCCATGCATCGAGGCAAGGTCATAGAGCTTATTGACCATCGCGATGTCTATGCCGGCAGGGCAGGGGGCGCAGTGTCCGCAATATGTGCACTCCCCTGAATAAGCATGCGCCGGGGCGTTCGCAAGGACGGTTGCATAATCCTTCTCTTCCTCGCTGGCAGTCTCATATGCCATAGCGGCATCGACATGCTCCTTCGAGTCGAATCCCGTGAGTATGCTGGCGACGGCAGGGCGTGTGAGCGCGTAGTGTATGCACTGCACCGGTGTCAGCGCCGTACCGAATGGCGATGTCCTGGCATCCAGTAGACGTCCTCCTGCATATCCCTTCATGACAGTGATCCCGACTCCGTTCTGCTCGCAGACACGGTAGAGCTCCGCACGTTCCGGGGTTATGCCGCCGGCATTCCTGTAGTATTCGTCCTTGAAGTAGTCATTCATATCCTCGGAGGCGGGAAGCATATCGAAGGCGGGATTTACGCTGAATAGCAGCATCTCTATCCTTCCGCTCTCTGCCGCGGCCTTGGCCACCTGCGGATTGTGGGTGCTCATGCCTATGTGCCGGATCGTTCCCTCCTGCTTCAGGGAGGCGGCATATCCATAGAATTCCCCTTCCATGATGCGGTGGAATTCCCCGATCTCGTCCACGAAGTGGATCATGCCGAGATCTATGTAGTCCGTATCGAATCTGTCCAGGAGATCGCTGAAGGCTTCCCTTACCTTTGCCATATCCCTGGACCTGACATACTGCCCGCCCTGCCATGTCGATCCGAGATGCCCCTGGATTATCCATCTGCTGCGGTCTCCCCTTATGGCTTCCCCGAGGGCAGACCGTATCTCCGGTCCCGGCATCCAGCAGTCGAGGATGTTGATCCCCTGCTCCCCGCAGTACCTGACGATCTCCACGACCTCGCTGCGGCTATGCCTTTCAAGCCATTCGGCTCCTAGCCCTATCTCGCTTACCCTCAGTCCCGTTCTGCCAAGCATCCTGTAGTTCATGGTATTCTCCTTGCAGGATTATACCACAGGAGGAGAAGGATGATAGCGGCATGTCCTCAGCCGCTGTCATCCTGCCAGGAATGCCGCAAATGCGGCGGCATCCGCCCTGAAGTCCTCATCCTCTCCGGCAAGCACCGCTTCGAGATGCTCGAGAAGAAGGGCGGAGAAAAGCGAGGATAGGAAAGCATCCGGATGGCCTATGGAGGACATGATCACGTCGATCTGGCTCCGGATCATGAGCTTTATCGCCCTTTCCTCCTCCGCAGCCCTCGGGTCGGAATAGCGCAGCGCGTATACAGCCCTCAGATACGGCAGCGTGCCGTCGTCCGAGAATATCCTGCTCCATCCATCAGCGGCAGCTGAAAGCACTTCCTCCGCGCTTCCTTCCAGGGATAGGCGGAATCCCTTCGCCATGAGCCTACGGTGGCCTTCCTGGAAGGAGTACGCGAGGATGTCCTCCTTTGATGGAAACCAGTGATAGAGGCTGGCTTTGTTCATCCCGAGCTTCTCTGCGATGTTCTTCATGGAAAGCGCATCCATTCCCTCAAAGGCTATTATCCCGAGCGCCGCATCTGCTGCCGCTGTCCTGTCCTGGAGTTTCATGATCTGAGTATATCAACCAAACGTTTGTTTGAAAATGATGTTTTCTCCTGTTCCTCTGCATTTTCCTTGGAAAACCGCTTGCACAGCATATCCATTCTGGTATAGAAACACACCAGACCAAAGGAAAGGACGAAACATGTACGCATTAGTTGAAATCCTCGGCAAGCAGTACAAGGCTGAAGAAGGCAAGGATCTGGTTGTCGATAAGCTCTCGATGGAGGAGGGGTCCTCCTATGAGATTGAGAAGGTTCTGGCTGTTGTGGACGGCGATGCAGCGAAGTTCGGTGCTCCCTATGTGGAGGGCGCCAAGGTCACTGCGACTGTCGGAAGCGAGTTCAGAGGTGACAAGGTTAAGGTCTATAAGTTCCACAGGCGCAAGGGCTATAGAAGGACCCAGGGCCACAGGGAGACCTATACCACGATAAGGATCGAGAAGATCGTAGGCTGAGGAGGGGAGAGAAATGGCACATAAGAAAGGTGGCGGTTCATCCCGCAACGGACGCGATTCCAATGCACAGCGCCTTGGCGTAAAGAGGTTCGGTGGACAGGTCGTGAAGGCTGGTGAGGTCATAGTGCGCCAGAGGGGAACGAAGATCCATCCGGGCGCGAACTGCGGCTGCGGTAAGGATTATACCCTCTTCGCTCTCATTGCCGGAACGGTGAAGTTCCATGAGAGGAAGAACCGCAAGTACTGCTCGATCGTAGCTCTCGAAGAGGCAAAGGCCGAGTAATAATGTTCGGATTCTCCGACGAGACATATATTGATGTCGCTTCCGGCAATGGGGGACACGGATGTGTCTCCTTCCGCCGGGAGAAGTTCGTCCCCAAAGGCGGACCCGACGGCGGTGACGGCGGGCGAGGAGGGGACGTTGTCTTTGTCGTGAGGGACAACCTCAGAACACTGGGGCATCTGAAGCTCCAGAGGTCATTCAAGGCTGAGAACGGACGTCCTGGGCAGGGGGCCAGATGCGCTGGCCGCGATGGACGTGATGCGGAGGTCCCGGTACCTCCCGGAACGGTGATCAGGAATGCCGAGACAGGTGAGCTGATAAAGGACCTCACCGGCCTTGACAGGTATGTGTTCCTCTGCGGAGGCAGAGGCGGGCTGGGCAACTGGCATTTCCGCACTGCGGTGCGCCAGACTCCGCGCTTTGCGCAGCCGGGCGGCAAGGGCACGGCGATGCGTGTCGGGCTGGAGCTGCAGATCATCGCTGATATCGGACTCGTCGGATTCCCGAATGCAGGGAAGTCCTCCCTCATAAACCTCTTCACGAATGCGCGTTCCAAGGTCGCCGGATACCCGTTCACCACGAAGATACCGGTTCTTGGAGTTCTGAGGGAAGGGGATCAGGATGTCGTGATCGCGGATATCCCCGGGATAATCGAAGGAGCAAGCGAGGGCTCGGGAATGGGCTATAAGTTCCTCCGCCATATCTCCAGGACGAAGGGGCTATGCTATCTTGCGGATCTGTCAGATGACAATTACCTCACCGCATATGAGACCCTCCGTGCCGAGCTTGCCAAGTACAGCGAGGAGCTCGGAGCCAAGGAGCACATAATAGTCGGTACGAAGATCGATGAGCCTGGAACTGAGGAGAGATTCCTGGAGCTGAAGGAGAAGTACAGCGACTGCACTGTCCTGCCTCTCTCCATCTACCGTGATGATCTCCTCGAGCCGCTGAAGCATGCGCTCTTCTCGCTTGCCGGCGGCAGAAGGGAGGAGGGATTCACCTCCCGTATGGATACGGATGCCTACTACAGGGATGAAGCATAGTACAGCCTTGCTGGGCGGCACTTTCGATCCTGTGCATTCAGGTCATGTGCACCTCTTCCATGAAGCCTATGAGAAGGCCGGGATAAGGCGGCTGATCGTGATTCCTGCATATATCTCGAACTTCAAGCGCGGGACAAGGCCTGCCTCCTTCAAGGAGAGGGCTGATATGCTCCGCCTTGCATTCGAGGATTTCCATGAGCTGTATCCCGATGACGGGCTGGAGCTTGTCCTTTCCCTGTTCGAGGGTGAAAGGGGAGGTGTCAGCTACACATCGGAGACCATAAGGCATTTCTATGATGAAGCGGAGGAGGATGGGCGCGTCACCTTCATAATAGGCGACGACATCATACCGACGCTCGGGAAATGGCATGACTTCGATTATCTCAGGAGCCATGTGCGGTTCCTGTGCTTCACGCGCTTCGGGGATGTCTCTGACAGCACAGGTGCGGAGGTGGTGTTCATCAGGAGCGAGGCATTCCATGCTTCATCATCGGAGGTCAGGGCAGGGAACATGGGGATGCTGACAAGGCGTGTCAGGGAGTATGCTGATGAGAATAGGCTATACAGAGCTTGAGGCCAAGGTGAAGGGTATGATAAAGGAAACGAGGTTCCGGCACTCGCTCGGGGTTGCCGCTGTTTCCCGCACCCTTGCTTCACGGTTCGCGCTTGATCCTGATGATGCTGCTTATATCGGGATATACCATGATGCATACCGGTACTCCTGCTCTGCTGCGACACCTGGATACTGCAGGGAGCACGGTATCGATGTCTTCCCCGAGGAGGATAAGGACCCGATGCTCCTGCACGGGGCGCTTGCCGCAATCCATTTTCCCGAGGATGCCGGCGGCAGCATCCCGGAGAGCTTCCGAATCGCTGTGCGCCATCACACCCTCGGCCACAGGGATATGGGGCGGTATGGTGCCGTGCTGTATATCGCCGACTATGTCGAGCCGGGAAGGAAGCACCTTGACGATGATGACAGGAAAAGGATACTCTCTGCCAATCGGCTGGAGGATATGGTGATCACGATCATGGATATGCAGCAGGAGTATTTCAGCAGGGAAGGTATCCAGAGCGCAGGGGTCTCACTCGAGCTCTATAGGTACATAAAGGACGGAGGCGAGCTTGCGTAGGGCTTTCATTCTCCTCGCCGCCGTGCTGCTCCTCGTCTCGTGCTCGGAGATGCAGAGCCATCTGCTCTCATCTTCCGAAGGTGCTGAGATATGGCTTGCGGATAAGGACAGCGCGGTTGTCATAACGGCTGGGAGGGATATCATTGGCTTCCTTGCGGAGCTTTCCGGGCATGACAGCACCGTAGCGCTCTCGGAGCTTTTCGGGATCAGCGCGGAGGATACGGTTGTCATAGGATCGGCTGTCTTCGGGAAAAGGGCGGAGATGCTTTCGCTGCTCTCCGAGGCAACCGGAATCGAGTCCCCGTATCTTGCGAGGGTCAGGTATGATGAGGATCTTGCGGATACTCTCTATATGTCGGAGATATCGCGTCTTTCCTCATCTTTTGATACCATCCTCTCTGAGGATGTCATAACGAAGCGTGATATGGAATTCCGTGAATACAGGCTTGAGAGCATACTCGGGAGCCCGGCTTCATGGGAAGAGGCCGCGGATTTCATCTCCGTGTGGATGAAGTCGGTTGAAAGGAAGATAGGATAATGAAGGAAAGTACAAAGGCAGATGCCGAGAGGCTGAGGAAATATCTTGAGGATCATAAGTGCTCCGATGTCGTTGCCATAGACATATCGGAGGAATGCACATGGACGGAGTGCTTCGTCATCGCTACGGTCACGTCTGTCGGGCATCTCAGGGGTGTCGTGCACCAGATCTGGGATGAGATAAACGCAATGGGGCTGAGCGTGAACAACAGGCATAAGTCCCCCGAGATCAGCGGATGGGAGCTCATCGACTGCGGTGATATAGTGATTCACCTCATGAGCCAGGAGCTGAGGGAGTTCTATAACCTCGAGAAGCTCTGGAAGGCTTCCGAGAACCTCGTCTGATATGTCGGATAAGCGGGACGGGAAGATAATCCCCGAGATGGAGAGGCAGCTTGAGGAGCGCGGCTATGCAGCTGTTCCCGATGTGCTTCTCGGAATCGGGATGCTTGATGCCAGGAAGTATGAGGAGTGGCGGAAAGGCGGGGTGAGATGCCTGGAGGATCAGTGCTCCGCCGATCTCGCGAAACTCCATGCTGTCCTTCGCACAGTGAAGAGGCATGCTGAGGAGCTCGGCCTCAAGCCATCGCTTGCACGCTATGAGGCGGAGGGACGCGGACGCATGATGCTGCGTTTCACGAAGAGCAATGATGCCGTGCTTGAACGCCTCTATTCCACGCATTATCTTGATCCATGGAAAGCCCAGGAGATAAGGAGGGGAAGAAGGTGATCATATGACCTTCTTCGCCTGCCATCTTCCGCTTGCGACCCTGACCGTATTGAGGATGCCGCGTACGGTCCAGTCCACATACATCGCATACCATATTCCCTCGATTCCCATCCCGAATCCACGGACGAACAGATAGGCGAATCCGACACGGAATATCCACATCGAGGAGAATGAGGCCGCGAGGATGTATCTGACATCCCCGACAGCCTTCAGCATATTCGGGAGGGAGAAGGCGAGCGGCCATATAAGCGTGCACATAACGAGGCACAGCCTGCATATGGGGATGGCTGCAGCGAGCGTGGAGGATTCAAGCCCATAGAACGATATGACCGCAGGAGCTGCCGCGAACAGCGGGAGATTCATAGCTGCCGTCGATATGAATACCAGTCCCAGGAGAAGCTTCGTATAATGCTTCACGTCCTTTATGTTGTCGTTGCCACGGCACTGCCCGATTATCGTTATCATCGCTAGGTTGAGGCCGTTCCCCGGTATGTTTGAGTATGAGTTGAAGTTGCCTGTCACGGCATTTATGGCTATCGCGCTTGTGCCGAGGGAGGCTGTGAGCGACTGCACCGTTATCTTCCCGATGTGGAACGCAGCCCCCTCAAGCCCTGAAGGTATGCCTATCCTGAGCATCCTCTTTATCAGATACGGGGAGAATGGACCATGGAGTATGCCCCGTATGTTCAGCTCCTCGGTACGGGATCTCATGAGGCAGAACATCACGCAGCAGCCTGCTACGCGGGAGAGCAGCGAGGCGATGCCTGCGCCCCTGGGCCCGAGTCCGGCTCCGTATATGAGTGCCGCATTGCCGCCTATGTTCATCGCATTCATCAGCACCGATACCATCATGGTCCTGAAGCTCCTGCGCTCTGACCGGGACAGGGCAGTGAGTCCGGAGTATACGGCGAGGAAAGGATAGGAGAGGAGGATCGGGACGAAATACTCATCCGTATACATCTTCACATCGCTCTCTATCGAGCCGAACAGGAAATCGATCATCCTGCCCCGTATGGGCATGATGATCAGGGTCATCAGCACGGAGATGATCACTGATATGTATATGAGGTTCTTTGCGCTGTTCCTGGCATTCTCCCTTTCTCCATGCCCGATGTACTGGGATACAACGACGGCACCGCCCGTGGCGAACGCGGCGAAGACATTTATCAGCAGGTTCGATATCGTGTCGACAAGGGATACCCCCGAGACCGCTGCCTCGCCGCAGCGGGCGACCATTATCGTATCGGCCATGCCTATGAGTATGGAGAGAAAAGAATCCGCTATCAGCGGTATTATGAGCGAAGCCAGCTCTACTGGAGTGAACTGATGCCTTATCCTTCCCATATAGCAGAAGAGCTGCCTTTCCAGCAGCCCTTCGTCCTTCCTTATCTAGTGAGGAGACCTTCGTCTGAGGTGAAGTCCTCCTTCTTTATCTCCCTGAACTTATCCACCAGGGCCTGGACCGTGAGCTTCTGCTTCTCCTCTCCTTTTATGTCGAGGATTATATGCCCTTCATCCATCATAATGAGCCTGTTGCCGTAGTCAATAGCGAACTGCATATTATGCGTGACCATCATCGCTGTCAGCTGCCCGTCCTCTATATATCTCTTCGTAAGGTCCATGACTATCTCCGCATTCCTCGGATCGAGTGCGGCCGTATGCTCGTCGAGAAGCATCAGGGAAGGGTGGGACAGCGTGGTCATCAGAAGCGTTAGCGCCTGTCTCTGGCCCCCGGAGAGAAGCCCCACGTTGTCCTGCATGCGGTTCTCCAGCCCTATAGGCTCAAGAAGGCGCCTGAATTCCTTCCTCCGTTCGGCGGTGAGCCCGAACCTTATTCCCTTCATGCCCTTCGTGTAGGCTAGGTTCATATTGTCCTCTATGGACATGTTCGCGCTCGTCCCCTTCGTCGGATCCTGGAAGATCCTCCCGATATGGAAGGCCCTCCTGTATTCCGGTGCTGCCGTTATATCGGTGCCGTTGAGGAGTATCTTGCCCGATGTGACGGGGAATGTGCCTGCGATCATGTTGAATAGCGTGGATTTCCCCGACCCGTTGGATCCGATGACGCATACGACGTCACCATCATCGACACGGAGGTTTATGTTCTCCAGCGCGACTTTCTCATTCACGGTCCCCGGGAAGAAGACCTTCGTCACGTGCTGTATGTCAAGCATTGCCTTCCTCCTTCATGTTCCTCATCGTGCGCTCTATGGCTTTCTTCCTCGCGCCTTTGTCTGAGGCCATCGATCTCGTCTTCGCGATCGTCAGCGAGATTATGACGAGTATGCCTGTCAGGAGCTTGAAGTCATTCGGCGTGATGCCTATGAGGTATCCGTATTTGCGTCCAAGGAACATCAGCCCCTTGTATATTATGGCACCGAAGATGCAGCGCAGCGTGATGAGCGATATCCTGTTCGAGGAGAAGAGGAATTCGCCGATCATCACTGCCGCCAGCCCCTGGACCACCATCCCCTGGCCGAGATTGGCATCCGCGAAGCCCTGATACTGAGCCAGGAGCCCGCCGGACAGCGCGATGAATCCATTGGAGAGCCCGAGTCCTATGAGCTTGAGGGTGGCAGGATTCATTCCCTGCGAGATTATGACCTGCTCGTTGCCTCCCATCGCGCCTATGGCCATACCCATGTCAGAGCGGAAGAAGAGATCCATCAGCACCGTGACGGCAACTACGAAGAGCAGGGTTCCGAGCAGGGATGCCACATCGCTTGAGGCGAACGGGAACCATGATGGGAAGAGCCTGTAGAGCGTATCGACGCGGACAAGCGATACATTCGCCTTGTTCCCCAGGATCCTGAGGTTCACGGAGTAGAGCATCGTCATCGTGAGGATTCCCGCAAGAAGCACAGGAAGCTTCAGCTTGTTGTGTATCGTGGCAGTGACAAGGCCGCAGAGAACTCCCACCAGGAAGCTCATCACAAGGCCGACGGTGATCCCGAGCCCGTTCACGATGCACATCGTGGCAACCGCCGCGCCGGTCGCAACCGATCCGTCGCATGTAAGGTCTGCCATGTCCAGTATCCTGTAGCTTATCAGGATGCCCAGGGCCATAATCGCGAATATCAGGCCTTCAACCAGTATTCCTTCAATCATTTCACACCTCGTAAAGCAATAGAGAAGGCCACCTGAGGGCGGCCTTCCTCATCAGTTGCTGCTATATCGGTCAGCGTTCTGTCTTTACGCCATTCTCGATGATAACTGCTGCAGTATCAAGATACTCCTGCGGAATAGTGTATCCGAGCTTGGCGGCAGTGTCGAGATTGAACCAGAGCTCGAAATCAGCAGGATCGGTAAGGAATACCGTACCGAAGCCGCCGGGGTTGGCGCCATTCACGACGATATCCTCGATAAGGCGGCCGGTAGCAGTGCCTATGGAGTAGTAGTTGAAGCCCCATGCGATCATGCATTCAAGGCCGTCGATTCCGGAAGGATCTGCCGAGAAGAGGGGGATTCCCGCATCATTGCAGACCTCATCGATTGCCGAGATGGCTGAGATGACGTTGTTGTCAGTCGCGATATACACGGCATCCACGCGGTCGATGATCGACTGCAGGGCCATCCTGACTTCAGAGGAGTTGGAGACCGCGACCGGCACGAGCTCAAGCCCGAGATTGTCGCATGCAGCCTGTGCCTGCTCCATGAGCACGACGCCATTCTGCTCACCGGAGGAGTAGACATTGCCGATCCTCGTTGCCCCGGTGATCTCATGAAGGAGCCTGATCTGCTCCTCTACAGGATTCATATCGGATACGCCGCATACGTTTGAGTCATCGCTGCCTTCGTTCGAGACGACAAGGCCTGCATCCACAGGGTCGGTCACTGCAGCGAAGAGCACGGGGATATCAGTGAAGATATTCGCAAGCGCCTGTGCGGATGCAGTCCCGATGCCAAGCACCACATCACAGTCTTCGCTGTCGAACTGCTGTGCGATCGAGGCCGCTGTCGAGATATCGCCATTGGCATTCTGGAAATCATATCTGATGCTCAGATCAGTCGTGGCGAGATAGTCCTGAAGCCCTTCCTCGACAGAGTCGAGAGCTGCGTGCGAAAGGAGCTTCGAGACTCCTATGAGGACTGTCCCGTCATCTGCGGCCTCCTGCGAGCCGCCAGCTGCAAGGCCGAATGCCGCTGCAAGCATGAGAAACAGAGCAATATACTTCTTCATGGTTCCTCCTCGGTTTTCTCTGACTATAGCCCAAGGAATGTTTGTTTTCAACATTCCTTATGCATGCATCTGAATATTTATGCAGAAACTCCTATTCTCCTGCCTTGATGTCCACGCCACCGGCAATCACTGATGAAGCCCTCTCGATCATTGCCTCCGGCATATCGATCCCAAGCTTTGCAGCTGCATCGAGATTCAGCAGGATCTCGAGGTCGTGGAGGTAGAGCGTTCCTATATCCTCAGGGTTTTCCCCGTCCAGCAGCCTCTTCACGACCTCTCCTGTGAGACGACCTGATGCATAGTAGTCAAACCCTCCTGCAAGCAGCACATCCGTACCGTAGGATGATGTGGTATCGGCAGAGAACAGGGGGATGGAGGCATCCGTACAGACGGCAGAAAGGGCGGATATGGCTGATATGACGGTATTGTCCGTGGCTACATACATCGCATCCACTCTATCGGCTATGGACAGGGCTGCCATCCTCACCTCAGCCGAGTTCGCGACAGAGGCGGTCACAAGATCGATGCCTTTCTCCCTGCATGCATCATCCATGGCTTCCATCAGCGTTATGCCGTTCGCCTCGCATGATGCATATACCATTCCTATCGTCTCTGCTCCCGATATCTCCTCAATCAGCGCAAGATGCTCCGAGACGGGTATCATGTCTGAAGTGCCGCAGGCATTTCCGATTCCCGCCAGTCCGGCAGAGCCGGGATCGGTGACGGTCGCATATACGACGGGGATGTCCTCGAACTCATTGGCCAGGGCCTGCGCTGCCGGAGTGGCTATCCCGATGACGATATCCTTGCCTTCTTCCCGGAAGAGCTGCGCAATGGATGCTGCCGTGCTTATCTCCCCATTCGCATTCTGCGTCTCCACATCCGCTTCGATGCCGGCATCGGCCAGGTAATCGATGATCCCCTTCTCGACCGAGTCCAGGGCAGGGTGGGCCATCAGCTTTGAGATCCCGATGCGGACAGCCGGCTCGCCTGCTTCTTCGGCATTCCCCGCTGCAGCCAGAGCCGGAAGCAGCATCAACGATAGGAAAATGGCTATGATTCCCTTCATGTTTCTCCCCTTAGTAACGATGTTACTATAAAGAGAATCTGACAGGGCAGTCAAGATACTATGGACAGAAACTTCAGAAATCGATATCCGCCCTCTCGTCTTCCTCGTCCTCGTACTGCCTTTCCTCATCGTATCGATCATCGGCGAAGCGGCTTACGTCCGGGATTATCGAGAAAAGCTCCTCGCAATCGTCTTCATCGTCATCGCAGTCAATGCACATACCTCCATGATGACGCAGAACAGAAATCTGTACCAGAGCTTTCCTCTGATGCTATAATGCCGGTATGCAGAGATATACCGTCCTTTCGATGGGAGAGCCGGCAGGCACTTCTCCGGAGATTATAACAAGGACCCTGAGGGGCCTTGTCAGGGATCCTGAGGCAGCTGTCATCGTCACTGGCGATGACGGGATCTTCCGCCGTCTGGCTTCCGATATCGATCTGCCTCTTCCCTTCACGTTCTATGCCGAGAGCCATGATGAGCTGAGCAAGGCGGAGGAGGAGGGCGAGAGGCTCATCTTCTACCGTTCATCCTCGATCGATCTCCGATCATTCAGCTATGGCGCTGTATCGGCCCAGACGGGGAAGGCTTCCTATGAAGCGCTGCACTGCGCAGTTGACATAATACAGAATGGATTAGGGCATTCGCTGGTGACATCGCCCATAAGCAGCACTGCGCTCTCGATGGCCGGATACAGGGAGCAGTCCCTGTTTGAGCTCCTCGGTCTTTTCGCTTCCGCCTCGTGGACGATGAACATGATAGAGGCAGGGAAGATGAACATATTCGGGCTTACCCACCGGAGATCGCTCCGGAGCGCGGTGGAGGCCGTAACGAGGGAGAACCTCATCTCTGCGCTGATAAGGATCGATTCGCTGCGTGTGTCTCCGTATTTCGATGGCAGCAAGCCGATAGCTGTCGCATCGCTCAATCCGATGCGTGCGGATGGCACATGGACAGGGGATGAGGAGGAGAAGGTGATAATCCCCGCCATCGAGACGCTCAGGGCCCTGGGGGCTCCTGTCATAGGCCCGATTCCCTCCGATTCTGTCTATGAGCGTGCAGTCAGCGGTGAGTTCTCCTCCGTGCTTACGATGACAGCGGGCGAGGGGTTCGCTGCTGCGGCAGCTGCTCCGGGACGTGCGGTGATGCTTACATGGGGACTGCCCTTCATGCGCGTAGGCGTAATGGGGGATGCAGGCCTTCCTCTCGCAGGGAAGGGCATTGCATCCATAGAGAAGATGCAGGCGGCGCTTTCGGAAGTGCTCCGCCTGCGCGATGTCAGCCTGATGGCCTGAGCAAGGAGATCCTATGATAAGGAAAACCGCAATCGCTGCTGCAGTGGCTCTGGTGCTGCTTGTCACCGGATGCTCGACAATGATATCGATCCCGTACATGCAGCCCTCTGCCGTGGATATGGGAGGATACAGGAATCTGGCGGTTGCCTCCGTTGTTCCATATAACGGATATGTCCCGTCGTCCGGCTGGGTGCGCACGGCCGATCCATATGCGGCACGCTATCATGTCTACGGAGGATTCAGGTCAACGACCTCTTCCGTCATAGCCTCGTATGCGACCGATCATCTCATGAGCACGCTTTCGGGATCCGGATTCTTCAATATACTGCCCCCTGCCCGCACGGATGCGATCCTCGATTCAGGCAGGTACGGCCTCGATATCTCCTCGGAGTTCCGCGCTCTCGGCTACGATGCGGTGATGATACCGCGCATAGGAGTCATGAGCATCGATGAGTATATCTACTCCGAGCCGGTGACTGAATGGTGGGTCGACAGCGAGGGATACCGCCACAGCTACATCGATTATGAATACTATTATGTCCAGACAGCGTCCATAGAGTACACGATCACGCTGATCGATACGGAGAGCGGGCATATAGTCGCTCAGCGCACATTCTCTGACAAGACAAGCCGTGATGGATCATTCGATCCCTTCTGGTCGCGTCTTGATGATCCGGCAGTCCTCTTCCGCAGGATGATCAGCTCATTCGACATGGGCATCATCACGCAGTTCGTGCCTACGCAGAGGGTGTACAACGTATCGCTGATGGCCAACAAGCCGAAGAACGAGGCGATTGAGTATGCCTATGATATTGCCAAGGATGGGGATACAGAGGGTGCGGAAGCTGCATTCCAGGAGGAGTGGGGGGCCTCAGGCCATCTTCCTTCCGGATACAACGCGGCCCTCCTGATGGCGGCTACCGGCGATTTCGATGCAGCCCTGTCGCTCCTAGAGGAAGTGAATGCAGCATATTCCAGCGATGAGGCACGGCGTCTCTACAGGGACCTCCAGACGGTCAAGGCGCGCAATGAGGAGGCCCTTGCCCAGATATCGGGTGAGTCAAGCGCATCGCACGTGGCTTATGATGACGGGAATTCCGTCTATGATGCTGTACTTGGGAGGTAGGCATGCCTGGTATGCTCATTGTTCCGGATGCATCCCTGCTGCACGTCCTTCAGGGCAGGAAGGCAAGGGAGATAGTGTTCAGCGGGGAGCCGACAGGACTCTTCGCGCATGAGGCTGTATCGCGGCAGAGCGCGGGACTGGAAAGAGCGAAGAGGTACATCAGCTCGGAAGCATTCGAGGCCGTCATCTTCTCCGGCTTCGATGCCGCATCGGCCTCCCCGTCTTCGATGGGCTGGCTTTCTGACCATGCGGAGGAAAGCGGAAGCCCTGTGGTCATCATCATCTCATCGTCCGGCATCCCCGGGTGCAGGGTAGCCGATGGAAGTGATGATATCCTGAACTACTTGCCAAAATCAAAGTAGTTTTTGCTGATTTCTTTTATTTGATATCCTGCAGACGAGGCTTTGGAATGATGAATTGCAGTTTTCTGGCGCCATATTCCATCGTTCTGCAGGTGTTTTCCTCGCAGTAGGGGCTACCGAATGCGGAAAACCCCACATCATATCATTTTTCTGAACAATCTGGCCTGAACTGTTATAATCAGGCCTATATAGGAGGAGATGGCTTATGCTGCTGAATATGACTATTGCGAACTTCAAGTCCGTAAAGTCTCCACAGACGATAAGCTTCGAGGCTGTCAAGGATTCCCGCCTTCCAGCTTCCAAGGTGATAGGCATCAACGATCGTCTCAATGTGATAAAGACCAGTGCGATCATAGGACCCAACGGAGCGGGAAAGAGCTCTTTCGTAAGGGCGCTTGAGGTTCTCAAGAGGATAGTCATGGCCGAGGATGGGCCTGAGAATCCGCTGCAGGGAGCCCTCACAGGCACCACGTTCGCCTACGGGATCGACAAGGCAACGCCTGCAACCATCTCCATAGAGGTGCTGCTGGACAAGGGTGAGGAAGGCAACGAGGAGAAGCCGACGGTGATAGCCGTCTATACCCTCAAGGCAAACAAGGAAAGGATCTCCGAGGAGTCCCTGTACTACATCATAGGCGGATCGCGCAAGCTCATGTTCGAGCGTCTCCTGACCGATGATGGCCAGTATGCATACCGTTTCGGGAAGTACTACCGCGGAGAGAAGAAGCGGCAGGCTGCGAAGCTGCCTGAGAACAGGACATTCCTCGCGGGCTCGGCGCGTAAGGGCGGGCAGACATCCCTTGAGCTCTACACATGGATCGACAGGAATCTGAATATCCTGCCTATGGGAGTCTCCTCCAAGGCCGAGGCATTCGCATGCCAGCTCCTGAAGGCGCATCCCGGCTGGGGCGAGCAGATCCTCAATTATCTCTGGGCCCTGGATATCACGGATATAAACCGCATCGAGGTAAGGACGAATGACAAGGGCGAGGACCATCTGAGATTCACCCATATCTATGTCAATGACAAGAAGGCTGAGGGCTATGCGAACATGTTCGCAGGCGAGAGCCTCTCGCTCAGGAGGCTTGTCGTCATCGGATTCGCATTCTTCGAGGCGTTCATCACGGGCAGGACGCTTGTGATAGATGATTTCGGGCAGCTGCTCCATCCTGATCTGCTGTGCCATCTCGTCGAGATCTTCGAGAACTGCGACAAGGAGAGCCAGCTTCTGGTGGTGGACTGCAATCCGTCGCTTCTCCGCGAAGGCCTGCTCCGCCGCGATGCGGTCTGGTTCGCTCAGAAGGACCAGGAAAGCTCCACGATCTACTATTCGCTTTCCGATTTCAAGGGGGCACGTGGGCGCATATCCACCTCGCAGCGCTATATGCAGGGCGCATTCGGCTCGCTTCCAATCATAAGCGAGTTCTGGTTCGTCCATGACGGCACACCTGCTGAACCGGAGAAGGAGGCTACCGATGAAAACGCGTAAGAAGAATACAACAGATCCCAAGCAGACCCTGCTCCTCGTCTGCGCGACAGAGGCCGAAGCGCTCTATTTCTCCCAGATGAGGAAGGACTGCCGCTATGTCAACCTCACTGTCCTGCAGGCTCCGGAAGGGAAGTGCAGGGATATCAAGGAGCTTATAGACTACACGGGACGCCAGAGAAGCCGCGGGCGCTTCGATTCCGCATGGGCGCTCTTCGGTTTCGATGATGTCGATGCCGATGCCGCCAAGGTAAGGGAGATGGAGGAGTACTCGGAGAGGAAGAAGGTGAAGATGCTCTACTTCAATCCTTCGTTCGAGCTCTGGTTCATCCTGCACCTCGGCGCTCCATCATCGTTCGTCAGCGATATAGCGCCTCTGAGGGAGAAGCTGAAGGCTGCCATCCCCGGCTATGAGATGTCTGCGGAGTATTTCCTCACGAAGGGGCTCAACATGCATATAAAGCTCTTCCCGAGGCATTCCGCTGCGGATATCAACGCACGCAACTACAATCAGGCCGCACGTCTTTCCACAGGGCTTCCTGCAACGACGATGCCTGAGTTCAATGAGGACCTGGCTGCAATATGCGGTCTTGCAGATATGTCCCATAACCAGAAGGTCCGCCGCTAGAAATGCAGGCGGTCCCTCTTCTTCTGTCCCTCTTCGCGCTCGCCATCGTGAGCATGGATCTCGCGCTGGCGATCGTCTGGACACGCAGAGCGCACTACAGGTGGACAAGGATGGCTGTCGTCTTCCTCGCTTCCCTTCTCGGTGCAGTCGTCATATTCGCTCTCGATCAGTATTCATTCCTTGTCTTCACAGGGACCGCAAGGACTATCCTGCATTATGTGTGGGAGGGGATCCTCGTAGCTGACTCGGCATTCATCCTGACTCTCATACTCTTCGCGGCCAACTGGATAATAGCCCGCCCGATGCCGCAGACTGAGGTGATTTCAGCATTCATCGCTGGCGCTGCATATCTTATTGTATCCAGCCTCTGGATAGCCTTGTCATCGCCGGTATTCTCCGTGCTGCAGTATCTTGTATGGACTCTTGCCGTAAGCTACTGCATGGCTGTCATAGGGCGCGGTACGAAGAATATCGAGGAGAAGGCCGTACGCCGTGTCACGAAGGCCCTCATGGTGATCTCCGTCTGCATGCTGCCTGTCGTGATACTCTCCATGATCTTCAGCTTCATGCGGCCGTTCTCGATCCCCATCGTCTGCCTCGCATATACGATTGCCATACTCGTCTTCCTCTTCGCCGCCGTAGCGCGGACCGAAAGGAGGGATGAGGCAAAGCCCGGGCTGACATTCGAGTCAGTCAGCGAGCGCTACCGCATAACCGAGAGGGAGTTCGAGGTGATAAAGCTCATAAAGGCCGGACTCACGAACAAGGAGATAGCATCCGAGCTGTCGATATCCGTGAATACGGTCAACAACCATATCGCGAACATATTCGCGAAGACAGAGGTCAGGAGCCGCATAGATCTCCTGAACCTCATCGAGGAGGCTTCCTGGTGATTGTATTCAGGTATTCGGTCCCTCCTTCATGGTATGAAGGCGTGTATCAGGATCCGAAGGCTCCATGCCGTGCCGCGCGTCCATTCTCGCTCGTGCATAAGGAAGGGCGCAGCAAGGCGGTCCTCCTCGTACATGGATACGCGGGGTATCCGGGGGAGCTGGTCAGGCCCGCCAGGGAGCTCTATGAGGCTGGCTTCGATGTATTCGTACCGCGCCTTCCCGGGAATGGGACGACAGGGGAGGATTTCATGCGCTCCCGCGGGAAGGACTGGGTCGGAACCATCCGCAATGCCGCAGCCGATCTCAAGGCACGCTATCAGCGCCTTGGCATCCTCGGTCATTCGATGGGAGCAGCCATCGCCGTGATCGTCGCACGGGAACTGGGTATCCGCCGCATTGTCCTTGCAGCCCCTGCCATATCATATGACGGGCAGAAGCCGCCGAAGCCGTTTCCTGTCATGTATCTCTTCTCCCTCGTGAGGAAGCGCATACCCACCGCCTGGCACCACCAGAGCGAGTATGTCATGTACTATGAGGATGCACCTGCCGATGATGACTACCTCGGCGGACAGTACTGGTCATGGGTCTATATAAGGCAGGTATATGAGCTGATGAGGCTGATGAAGCTCTCCAGCAAAGCCCTGCAATCCATCGATGCCGATATCCTCACCATATCCGGAGGACGTGACCGGATCGTCGGAAGCGCTCCCTCTGAGGCTGTCATGAGGAGCGGGAAGGGCGAGAGGGAGCACCTGCACATCCCCGAATGCACGCATTTCGTCTATTACGATGCGGACAAGGGCGGGGAGGAGAAGGCCGTGGAGGCATCCGTCAGGTGGCTGAGCGCATTGTGAGCATTGCTGAAAAATCCCAAAGATAGTACTCTTCTCCTGTTTTAGGAGAGGATTATGGACGTTCGTGTTCGCTACGCCCCGTCTCCAACGGGACTACAGCATATAGGCGGCATCCGCACAGCGCTGTTCAACTACTTCTTTGCGCGCGCCAACGGCGGCAAGTTCATCCTCCGCGTCGAGGATACGGACAGGGAGAGATATTCCGATGAATCTCTCGAGGATCTCTACAGCACGCTTGACTGGCTCGGCATAAAGTGGGATGAAGGCCCCGTGGTCGGTGGCCCATACGGTCCTTACATACAGTCTGAGCGCTTCGATATCTACCGTGAATATGCCCAGCGCCTTGTCGATGAGGGGAAGGCATACTACTGCTTCTGCTCGCCGGAGAGGCTTGAGGAAGTGAGGAAGCAGCAGGCGGAATCGAAGAGCGAGTATCAGGGATATGACAGGCACTGCGCGCATCTCTCGGATTCCGAGATCAAGGAATACCTTTCCCAGGGCATCAAGCCTGTGATCAGGTTCCGGGTGCCGACGGAGGGCAAGACAACGTTCCATGACATCATCATGGGCGATATAACGCGCCGCAACCGCGATATCTCGCCGGATCCGGTCATACTCAAGAGCGATGGTTTCCCGACATACCATCTTGCCAATGTCATAGATGACCATCTGATGCACATAACCCACATAATGCGTGCCCAGGAATGGATTCCATCCGGACCGCTTCATGTGCTTCTCTACCAGGCATTCGGCTGGGAAGTCCCGCAGTACTGCCATCTTCCAATGGTAATGGGCAAGGACGGGCAGAAGCTCTCCAAGCGCCATGGTTCGACAGCTGTCAGGGATTTCCGCGCCAAGGGCTATCTGCCGGAGGCCATCCTGAACTATGTCACCCTCGTGGGATGGTCGCTTGATGGCTCCACGGAGTTCTTCTCACGCGAGGACCTGGAGAAACGCTTCACGATGGAGGGCATACATAAGTCGCCTGCGGTATTCGACTACAAGAAGCTTGACTGGTTCAATGGCCAGTACATAAGGGCATGCGGCAATGACCGCCTTGCCTCGCTCGTGACGCCTTATCTTGAGGAAGCCGGATTCATCCATACCCCTCCGACGGCGGATGAGGAGAAGCTCGTGGAGGATATAGTCCCTCCCGTGAAGGAGAGGATGAAGACGCTTTCCGATGTCGTGCCTCTCACGGCATTCCTCTTCCGTGACGAGCCTGTCACGGACAGGAGCGTCTACATCGCCAAGGGCGCTGATGAGGCAGCTGCCGCGAAGGCGCTTATCCGCGGCTCGGAGATACTGATCTCCGGGCTCAGGAACGGAACTGATGAGAAGAGCATCGAGGAGAGCCTTTCCTCGCTTGCCGCAGAGCTCGGGATAAAGGTCAATGGCGTGTTCCAGCCGATAAGGGTCGCCATCACGGCATCCACTGTATCCCTTCCTCTTTTCGATTCGATAAGGCTCCTGGGGCTCGACAGGACGGAAGAGCGCCTCAGACGGGCAATCAAACTATTCAAGGAGAACTGAAATGGCTGAAGTTACAATGGATAAGATAGTATCGCTCTGCCGCCGCCGCGGCTTCATCTTCCAGTCCAGCGAGATCTACGGAGGTCTCAACGGTGCATATGACTATGGTCCGATGGGCGTGGAGCTGAAGAACAACATCCGCGACTTCTGGTGGAAGGAGATGACGCAGCTTCATGACAATATAGTGGGACTGGATGCCGCGATACTGATGCACCCGAGGGTGTGGGAGGCTTCCGGGCATGTCTCGAACTTCACGGATCCGATGGTTGACTGCAAGGTATGCCATTCCCGCTTCAGGGCGGATCAGATAGATCTCACGGCAGCCTGCCCTGTATGCGGCAACAAAGGCACATTCACGGAGCCCAGGAACTTCAACCTCATGTTCCAGACTCATATCGGACCGACATCGGACGACGCATCCGTGGTATATCTCAGGCCCGAGACAGCACAGGGGATCTACGTCAACTTCCGCAATGTGGTACAGTCCTCGCGCGTCAAGATCCCGTTCGGGATCGCTCAGGTCGGCAAGTCCTTCCGCAATGAGATAACCACGAAGAACTTCATCTTCCGCTCATGCGAGTTCGAGCAGATGGAGATGCAGTTCTTCTGCAAGCCAGGCACCGATGAGGAGTGGTTCCCGTACTGGAGGGAGCAGAGGATGGAATACTATAAGAAGATGGGCATCCATCCGGATCACCTCAGATGGCATCAGCACGGCCCGGATGAGCTTGCGTTCTACGCTAAGGATGCCTATGACATCCAGTTCCTCTTCCCGATGGGATGGCAGGAGCTTGAGGGCGTGCATTCACGCACCGACTATGATCTCTCGCAGCATGAGAAGTTCTCCGGAAAGGATCTCACATACCTCGATCCGGAGACGAAGGAGAGGTACGTCCCGTATGTCGTCGAGACATCCGCAGGACTGACGAGGAATGTCCTCATGGCGCTCTCCGATGCATATGATGAGGAGCCGACACCGGAAGGCGATGTCCGCACGGTGATGCATTTCCATCCCGCTATCGCGCCTGTCAAGGTCGCGGTGCTTCCGCTTGTCAAGAAGGATGGACTGGCAGAGTATGCCTCGAAGCTCGAGCATTCGCTCCGTGAGGATTTCACCACGTTCTACGACCAGAGCGGTGCCGTCGGCAGACGCTACAGGAGAATGGATGAGATCGGCACTCCTTACTGCGTGACAGTCGACTACCAGACTCTTGAGGACCAGACCGTGACGGTCCGCTTCCGCGATTCGATGAAGCAGGAGAGGGTCAGTGCGGATAAGCTTGCCTCATTCATCCGCGATGCGATGAAGAGCTATCAGAGGGTTATCTGATGAACAAGGCTCTGCAGACTCTCATAGACAGGGGTTTCGTCAAGGACTGCACTGATTTCGAGGGGCTTTCCGATCTGATGGACAAGGGGCCTGTCACATTCTACTGCGGCGTCGATCCGCCAGGGCCGTCCCGCCATGTAGGGCATATCGTCCCGTTCTTCGCGATGCATCATCTCCAGGAAGCCGGGCATAATCCCATCGCGCTTGTCGGAGGAGGTACAGGCCTCATCGGCGATCCGTCCGGAAAGACGGAGATGCGGAAGATACTCTCTGAGGAGACGATCCGGGAGAATGTCGGCAATATAATGAAGCAGCTCGGGAAGATCGTAGATTTCTCCTCTGACCCTGCTCCGGGACTCGGAAAGGCCAGGATGATGAACAATGCGGACTGGCTTGTCGATCTCAACTACATAAGGTTCCTCCGCGAAGTCGGCGTATACTTCTCCGTCAACCGCATGCTTACGTTCGAAGGCGTGAAGCAGCGGCTTGAGAGGGGACTGTCATTCATCGAGTTCAACTACCAGCTCCTGCAGTCCTATGACTACAGGATGCTCAATGAGAAGACAGGCTGCCGCCTGCAGATTGGAGGTGCCGATCAGTGGGGCAACATCGTCGCAGGCATCGATCTTATACAGCGCATGGGAGGGGAGCAGTGCTATGGCCTGACATTCAATCTCATAATGCGCGCAGATGGGAAGAAGATGGGCAAGAGCGAGAAGGGGGCTGTATTCCTTTCCCCTGAGCTCTATTCCCCATATGATTTCTTCCAGTACTGGAGGAACGTCGCGGATGCCGATGCGGTGCGCTTCATGAAGCTCTTCACGTTCATGAGCCTGGATGAGATCGCGGAGTATGCCGATCCCGCGCGCAATATAAACGATGCAAAGGCGCGTCTGGCGTATGAGGTGACCAGGATCGTCCATGGCGAGGAGGAGGCGGAGAAGGCCAGGGAAGCCGCTGCTGCCCTCTTCTCCGCAGGCGGCTCCGTGAGCAAGGAAGGCGTTCCATCAGTCTCCATACCCAAGGCGGATCTGGAGAAGGGGATCGGGGTCCTTGAGCTCTATACGAGGTCGGGGCTCACAGCGTCCAACGGAGAGGCCCGCAGGCTGGTGACGCAGGGCGGTGCGGAGATCAACGGGAAGAAGATCTCCGATCCGAAGGCGGTCATCGCGCTTCAGGATGCAGATGGCGATGGAGAGCTGCTCCTGAAGGCAGGCAAGAAGAGATTCATGCGCGTTGTCGCAGAGTGACAGGAGCCCGGGAAACCGGGCTTCCTCATTCCCTCAATGCGATGAGTGCAGCGAGATCCGTGCTATCCTGTGCCTTCCTGTGGTCCTGTCACGCCATGCACGGTAGAAGATGAAGAAGCATATGGCGTGTGCTATGAATGTGACGGCCCAGGATACCGGATATGACAGATAGAGCATGAACAGGGTATGCTCCGATGCGAACAGCGTATATATCCATACGATCCTCAGGCCGCAGGCTCCGATGAGCGTGACAAGGGTGGGTGCTATCGAATAGCCGAGCCCCCTTATGGAGCCGCAGGCTGTATCCATGAGACCGCAGAGGAAATACAGCATGCAGACGACGCGGAGCCTCTCAAGCCCGTATGATATGACGTCAGGATCTGCCGTGTATATCCCCAGAAGCTGGGGACCGAAGAGGACCGCAGAGCCTCCCATCACGACGCCTACTGCAAGGACTATGCCCAGGCAGCAGAAGAAGATGCGGGTAATCCGCTCGGTGTTCCTGGCTCCTACATTCTGGCTGGTGAAGCTTGTGGAGGCCTGATAGAGCGAGTTCATCGCCGTGTATACGAATCCCTCTATGTTCGAAGCTGCGGTATTACCGGCCATCGCTATCGAGCCGAAGGTGTTCACCGAGGACTGTATCAGTACGTTGGAGATGTTGAATACGGCGCCCTGGATGCCGGCGGGAAGCCCGATGCGGATGATCTGGAAGAGCTTCTGCCGGCATATCCTGAGCCTCCTTGCATCAAGATGGTAGGCGGCGTCCGAGCGGATGAGGCAGAGAAGCACCAGTGAAGCGGATATATACTGCGAGACTATCGTGGCTATCGCAACGCCTGCGACTCCCATCGAGAATCCAAGGACGAAGAGCAGATTGAGAAAGACATTGATGATACCTGCAGCGAACAGGAACGCGAGGGGCCTTCTTGTATCGCCTATCGCCCTGAGGATCCCTGCTCCGAAATCATAAGTGAGCATCGCAGGCATCCCGAGGAATATGATCCTCATATAGAGCACTGCCTGGTCTATCACATCAGCCGGAGTCCCCATGAGGGCCAGGAGCGGGCGGGCCAGCGCTATGCCGATCACGACGAGCACGCTTCCCGAGATGAGCGAGAGCAGCACCGATGTGTGCACAAGCTCGTCTATATTCCGTTCCTCCTTCGCTCCGTAGTACCGTGCCATGAGCACGCTGCTTCCTATCGAAAGGCCGAGGAAGATGTTGACGATGAGGTTGTTCAGGGCGCCGGTGGAGCCGACAGCTGCCATTGCCTGGCTTCCCGTGAACTGTCCGACGACGATTATGTCCGCTGCGTTGAAGAGCAGCTGGAGTATTCCCGAGAGCATCAGGGGAATCGTGAAGCGCAGCACCTTGGGCAGCAGCGGGCCCGTGCACATATCGATTTCGTAAGAGCGGGGCATCGGGGGATTCCTTCTCAAGAGGCATGGTAAACCAGAGATGATGAGGACGCAACTGCAGAATCCACGGAGCGGTTTCCCCGGTATTGACTGACGCAGGATAATGGAATATGTTCATATGGCGTCCGATGTTGACGGTATCTGTCTCTTCTGTTACCATTCATCAGACGGTAGTATCTGAATATAAGAGGTGAGAAATGGCAACTCCTAAGTATAAGACATCCAAGTCCAGGGCAGCTTCGAGGAAGGCTGCGAACATGAAGCTCTCAGCGCCGAACCTGTCTGAGTGCCAGACATGCGGCAATCTGATTCCCGCGCACCGCGTATGTCCGAAGTGCGGCTATTATGCAGGCAAGCCTGTTATCGTAAAGGATGAGGAGTAGGATATGACAGAGAACGAGGTATTCGAGAAAGTCAAGTCACTGGTAGTCGAGAAGCTGAATATAGATCCTGCGAAGATCACGATGGATGCGAACTTCCGCAAGGATCTCGGTGCCGACAGCCTTGATACGTATGAGCTTGTCTATGCTATCGAGGAGGAGACCGGCATTACCATCTCCGATGACATGGCCAATGAATTCGAGACAGTAGGCGATGCAGTGCGCTATCTTGCCAAGGAACTGAAGTAAATTGCTCTCGTATCTCGAAAAAGCTCCCTCACTTCCGCCTGAGCGTGAAAGGGAGCTTTTTTCTTTCATAAGCGGGCTAGGTCTTTCCTTCGGGGATTTCCGGCTCCTCAATCTCGCATTCACCCATACATCCTATGCGAACGAGTGCAGATATAAGGTGGATAACAACGAACGCCTTGAGTTCCTGGGCGACAGCGTGCTCGGGATGATAACCGCGGAGTATCTCTTCTCATCGTTCACGCGCTTCCATGAGGGGGAGTTCTCCAAGATCAAGGCTGTCGTGGTTTCGGAGGAGAGCCTTTCCGAGGTGGCGCTCTCAATCCATCTTGACAGATACATACTGGTAGGCAGGGGAGAGAAGAGCCAGAAGGGGACCCTGAAGAAGGCGATCCTGGCGGATTGCATGGAAGCTGTCATCGCGGCTCTCTATCTTGATCAGGGGCTGGAGAGCGCGAAGCGCTTCGTGCTCTCATTCATACCCGCGCAGGTCGGGAAGATGCTGGAGAACAAGCTCAGCTACAAGGACTACAAGACCGAGCTGCAGGAATATCTCCAGAAGCGGAGGGGAAAGGTCCCCCGCTATTCGGTAATCTCCCAGACAGGGCCTGATCATGACCAGACATTCTCTGTCAATGTGGAGCTCGGCACGAAGGTCTTCGGCCCTGGTGTAGGGCGCAACAAGAAAGCCGCGGAGCAGGCAGCTGCACGGATCGCCCTCATTGCCCTAGGGATCGAGCAAGGCTGAGGGCTTCCTTCTCAAGGTATTCCGCGCTGTTGCGGTCCGGATCCTCTATCACTTCATCAAGAAGGGCTGCGAGGATCCTTCCCATTGCGGGACCGGGGGCTATCCCGATCTCCTTCAGCCTCCTGCCGTCTATCCTGAGATCCCTGAGCGTCAGCGCATTCTCCTTCCTCAGCTCCTCGTTTATGCGGGCAGCGAATGCAAAGAGAGCTGATGGATTTCCCTTCTGCCCTTTCGTTGCCGCTATATCGCAGAGCCGCAGCTGGAACAGCGGATCTATATTCCCAAGCCCGACACGGTTGATGAATCTCCTCACGGCGCTGTCCGTCCAGTCCGGTGTATATGAGAACATATGGCAGCGTATGAGGTGGCAGACTTCCTCACGCTCGTCATTCGATGTCTTCAGGCGGCGGAATATCCTGTCCGTGATATCAGCGGATACTTCGTCATGGCGGTGGAAAGTCCACTTCCTGTCATTGCCGGGTGCCCTTGTCTCTCGCTTGCCTATATCATGGAAGAGGGCCGCAAGCTTCACCTGGAGGGGATACTTCCTTTCGCATGCGGCGGAGAGCGCAAGCAGCAGATGCTCGTAGAGATCCTCTGAGTGCATCCCTCCCTGCTCAAAGCCGCAGCACGCGGAGAGCTCCGGAAGCAGCGTGTCCATGATTCCCGTGCGCCTCATTGCCTCCAGTCCCGCTGCCGGATCGCGTCCGTCTATGAGCTTCCATAGCTCTTCCTTTATCCTTTCCTCCGATACCCTCGATATGGTGGCATGGAGATCGGACATCGCCTTCTCCGTATCCCTGGCTATGCGGAAGCCTAGCTGCGAGGAGAAGCGTGCCGCCCTCATCATCCTAAGCGCATCCTCGGAGAATCTCTCCTCAGGATCGCCTATAGCCCTGATGGTCTTCCTCCTGAGGTCCTTCATGCCGTCATGCAGGTCTATGATCCTCCCGTCCGGGAGCGAGGCGGCGAATGCGTTTATCGTGAAGTCGCGGCGCTTGAGATCCTCCTCCAGCGAACGGACGAAATGGACGCTCTCAGGATGCCTTGAATCCCTGTATTCGCCTTCCGTGCGGAATGTGGTGACCTCGTACTGCCTGCCGCGGAAGCGGACGGTCACCGTCCCATGCTTTATCCCCGTGTCGATCGTGCGGCGGAACAGGCTCTTCACTTCCCTCGGCTCTGCATCGGTCGTGAAGTCCGCATCATGGTTCTCCTTGCCCAGGAGATAATCCCTTACGGCTCCTCCTACAAGGTAGAGCTGGTATCCATTCTCCCTGAAGACAGAGGCAAATGCCGCTATTTCCTCCGATATCCTCATCCGCATACATCAAGGATAGCAGAAAGAGGTGCATTCAGAAAGCACGGCCAGCCTCATCTTGAATGGAGCATGCCCTTTTCTGTATATTAGTCCGGTAAGGAGTCTATGATGTTCAGACCGGTCAGCAATAAAGTGGATTTCCCTAGGATGGAAGAAGATATCCTGAAGTTCTGGGAAGAGAAGGATATCTGCAACAAGTCTATAGAGCAGCGCCCTGCAGATAATGAATATGTATTCTATGATGGTCCTCCGTTCGCGACTGGACTGCCTCATTTCGGGCATTTCGTTCCGGGGACGATCAAGGATGCGATACCGCGCTATCAGGCGATGAAGGGCAAGCGGGTCATCAGGCGCTTCGGATGGGACTGCCACGGGCTTCCTGTTGAGGCCGAGGTCGAGAAGACCCTTGGCATCAAGGGCTATTTCAATGTCATGAACTACGGAGTCGCCGCCTTCAATGATGCATGCCGCTCCATAGTCCTCCGATACACGAATGAATGGAAGCACACCATAACGCGCATGGGCCGCTGGGTCGATTTCGACCATGGCTACCGTACGATGGACAAGGACTACATGGAGTCCGTATGGTGGGTTTTCAAGACCCTCTACGACAAGGGGCTTATCTACGAGGGCTACAACATCCTCCCGTATTCCCCGCAGCTCGCATCGCCTCTTTCGAATATGGAGGTCAGCCTCGGAGGATACAAGGATGTGACTGATCCCGCAGTCACCGTGCGCTTCAAGGCAGAAGGGGAGGAGAATGCATACTTCCTTGCATGGACGACGACTCCATGGACACTTCCGTCCAACCTCGCGCTTGCAGTAGGTCCTGATATCGACTACGTGAAGGTGCGTGATGATGATACTGGCGACTGCTACTACCTTGCCGAGCACCTTATCGGCAAGTACTACAAGGACGGAAAGGGCTGCAGCATCGTTGCCCGCATGAAGGGCTCTGAGCTGAAGGGCAGGCGATATGAGCCGCTCTTCCCGTACTTCGCCGACCTTAAGAAGCAGGGAGCATTCATCGTCGTCTGCGGTGATTACGTCACAGTCGAGGATGGCTGCGGCATCGTCCATACGGCTCCAGGCTTCGGAGAGGATGACTACAATGTCCTCAAGGGCACGGGCATCCCTGTTGTCTGCCCGATAGATGCAGAGTGCCGCTTCACTGAGGAAGTCCCTGATTTCCAGGGCCGCTTCGTGAAGGATACCGATAAGGACATCATCGCATGGCTCAAGGAGCATGGAAGCCTCGTCAAGAAGGAGAACTACCTCCATGCATATCCTTTCTGCTACCGCACGCATTCCCCTCTGATCTACCGCGCGATGAGCTGCTGGTTCGTCGATATCCAGAAGATCAAGAAGACGATGCTTGAGTGCAACGACCAGATCAAGTGGGTGCCTGACCATATAAAGTACGGACGCTTCGGCAAGTGGCTCGAGGGCGCGCGTGACTGGGCCATAAGCCGCAACAGGTTCTGGGGCAATCCTATTCCGGTCTGGAAGTGCGATGGTTCCGACTATGTCGAGGTCATAGGATCCGTGGAGGAGCTCGAGAGGAAGTGCGGACACGCTGTCGAGGACCTGCACAAGCAGTATGTCGATGAGCTCACATGGCCATCCCCTGATGGCAAGGGCATGATGCACCGCATTCCCGATGTCCTTGACTGCTGGTTCGAGTCCGGCTCGATGCCTTATGCGCAGGAGCATTATCCGTTTGAGAACAAGGAGAGGTTCGAATCGATCTTCCCTGCTGACTTCATCAACGAGGGGCTGGACCAGACACGTGGATGGTTCTATTCACTGACGATCCTCGCAGCAGCCCTCTTCGGCAAGCCCGCATTCTACAACTGCATCGTATCAGGCATCGTCCTTGCCGCAGATGGACGCAAGATGTCCAAGAGCGAGCGCAACTACACCGATCCGATGGAAGTCATCAACAAGTACGGCGCGGATGCCCTCCGCTTCGCCCTCATCGATTCGCCTCTTGTGAGGGCAGAGGACCTGAAGTTCTCCGATGAGGTCGTAAAGGATGTGCTGAAGAGCCTGAATATCCCGCTGTGGAATGCATATTCGTTCTTCGTGACATATGCGAACATCGATGGCTATGAGCCTTCCTCGACTCCATATGCGGAGCTCAGGAATCCGCTTGACAGATGGATCATCTCCAATCTCAACAGGCTTGTCATGGATGTGACGGCAGCGCTCGATGACTATGATGTGCAGACGGCATGCTCTTCGCTCACAGCATTCATCGATGACCTGAACAACTGGTACATAAGGCGCTCAAGGCGCAGGTTCTGGAAGTCGGAGAACGACGGGGACAAGAAGGAGGCGTATGATACCCTCTACAGGGTGCTCCTCACATTCGTGAAGACCGCAGCTCCATTCGTTCCGTTCATCACAGATGAGATATATCTCAATCTCCGCACTCCCGGCATGCCGGAGTCGGTCCATCTCTGCGATTATCCCGTATACTCTGCCGATGAGAGGGATGAGGCGCTGGAGAAGGAGATGAGCCTCACGATGAAGGCCATTGCCATGGGACGCGCCCTCCGCTCAACGTCGAATATCAAGATCAGGCAGCCGCTCTCAGAGTACTTCATCGTGGACAGGGATGAAGCCGACAGGAAGATACTTGAGGCGAATGAGTCGATCATCAGCGAGGAACTCAATGTCAAGAAGGTTGCCATCAGCAGCGATGAGTCCTCCCTCGTGACATACTCCGCGAAGGCCAACTTCAAGGTGCTTGGCTCGAAGCTCGGCAAGAGCATGAAGGAAGTCGCAGCCACTATCCAGGGGCTTTCCTCCTCCGATATCGCAGCCATACTCGATGGCAGGCCGCTTCATGTCGTCTATTCAGCTGGCGAGATCGATCTCACCGAAGGCGATCTCGTGGTGCAGAGGACAGAGAAGGAGCATGTCAAGGTGCTCAATGAAGGTGCCCTCACAGTCGGCTATGATACGGAAATCACCGAAAGCCTCCTGCTGGAAGGCATCGCAAGGGATCTCGTCCGCTTCGTGCAGACGGAGAGGAAGGAGAAGGACTTCGAGGTTGCCGATCATATCCGGCTCACCGTCTCAGGAGGCAGCATGATCGAGAAGGCAGTCCGCGAGTTCGGAAGCTACATAATGCAGGAGACTCTCTCCGATTCGCTCACCGTTGCCGGCAATGATGGCAATGCCACCGAAATCGGCGATGAGAGTGTCTGCGTGAAGGTCGAGAGAGTCTGATGAAGCGTTTCATTCCGCTGCTTTCCATCCTCATCCTCCTTGTGTCCTGCATCTATACAGGAGCAGGGAGGACGGATCTTGTGCGGAAGATGGGAAGTGCGGGGGATGCCGTTATCACTGCGGATATCCGGCGCCTGAGGGAGAGCTCGCTCAAAGGGCTTCTTCCTGAGGGATACGAAGAAGTGCTGGAGCGCACTGACCGCATTGCGATAGCCCTGTCTCCGAATGGGGATGGGTATCCTCTTCCTGCTGCGGAATGGGATGTGGAGGGGATTGCTTTCGGCCGCCTCTCCGCAACCGAAGTCGGAACGCTTCTCAGATGGCTTCCTGATTATGTCCATTCGCGCACAGGGGAGTACTACAGGGCGACCGATGGCTCTGGGGAGATCGGGATACCGGAGGATGGCATTGTCCTGTTCTCCTCATCGTCATACGGAAAGGCGTATGAAAGCATCTTCGTCGATTCCCGGGAGCATATCCCAGCCTCTGCCTCCGATGCGATGGAAAGCGCTCTGATCGGTATCTGGATCGATGATCCTGAGACGCTCTTCCCCCTGGGCTTCGATCTTCCGTACGAGACTGTGGAGAAGATAGAGCGTGCCGTTCTCCTTGCCGATGCGGGGGAGGATGGCGGTATCATCCTCTCCGGGGATATCGCGATGGACAGCGAGGACAGCGCGCGCACGATGCAGATATTCCTCCGCAATCTCCTCGTGCAGGAGATAAGGCGCACAGGCGGGCATCTTGACGTGAAGGCGCTTTCAGGTATCTTCACTTATGAAGGAGCTGCCGTCCATATCGATGGCTATATGATAAGCAATGACAAGGTGAGGGCTCTGCTCTCCGAGGAGTGATAAATGCCGCTATATGAATATAAATGCACAAAGTGCGGAAATGACTATGAGGTCATAAAGGGTTTTTCAGAGGATGCCGACCATGATGTCTGCCCCAGATGCAGCGGAGAGGCTGCAAGGGTGTTCTCAGAGGCACCTGCAGTGGTCTATCATGGTTCAGGCTATTACTGCACGGACCACAATAAGTGCTGCGGATCGTGCAGCCATGCCCACAAGGACTGAGGAATGAAGAAGAGGATACTTACAGGTGACAGGACCACGGGAAGGCTGCATCTCGGCCATTATGCAGGATCGCTGCTCTCCCGTGTGCAGCTGCAGGATGACTATGAGGAGTTCATACTCCTTGCTGATGTGCAGGCGCTTACCACGCATTTCAGCAATCCCGAGCTCATAAACGGATCTATCTACGATGTCGCGATGGACAACCTTGCCGTGGGGCTTGACCCGGAGAAGGTCACATTCGTGCAGCAGTCGATGATCCCATCGATTGCGGAGCTGACGATCTTCTACTCGATGCTCGTCACGGTCAACCAGCTAGGGCATAATCCCACGATCAAGACAGAGGCGAAGAACTACGGATATAAGGAGCTCACATACGGATTCCTGGGCTATCCTGTATCGCAGACAGCCGACATAACATTCTGCAATGCGGATCTCGTGCCGGTAGGAGAGGATCAGATCCCCCATATAGAGCTTGCACGCAAGATCGTCCGCAAGTTCAACGATCTCTACGGAACATCGATCACCGAGCCTGAGTACAAGCTCTCCTCGGTCTCCCGCCTTCCAGGGCTTGACGGCAACGCCAAGATGGGGAAGAGCCTGGGTAATGCAGTCTATCTCTCGGACAGCGAGGAAGTGCTCAACGAGAAGATACGCAATGCGGTGACCGATACGAACAGGATATCCGTGAAGATACCGGGCAATCCTGATGTCTGCACTGTCTACACATACCACAAGGCATTCAATCCCGAGGAGGCAGGTAATGTCTGCTCGATGTGCAGGAATGCCGGTATGGGATGCGTTGCCTGCAAGAAGATGCTGATGAAGAAGATGAACGAGATCCTCTCTCCGATCCGTGAGCGCCGCCACTACTACGAGGAGCACCGTGACGAGGTGAGGGATATCATCCACTCAGGCACTGCCAAGGCCAATGCGATCGGCAACGAGAACATAGCCAGGATAAAGGAGAGGATGCACATCGTCCTCTCATGATAAAAGCGGGGGTTATCCCCGCTTTTCATACAATTCCTGGTACTACCTCACCGGAGGGCGATGATTCAAATCCCATTGGCAGAAGGCTTTGGCCATTGAGTATTATCTCTCCGGTGAAACCATTTGTTGCATATATCAGATGATAGCTGTCGTTTCCTATCCTCGCTGTTCCATCGAATCTCATGGATTCTGTATTTGACTCATTATCGATGGTATTCGTACCGCTTACGATTGTTGCAGGTTCTTCATTTGCCATTGATCCATTTGGAGTCGGTGTGTAATTATCATAGCGTATTATGCCAGATGTTTTGCCATCCTTATCATCATTGATGCTTAGATTCCTGATGTGTCCCGATAATGTGCCTTCCTCGTCCGTAATGGTGTATGAACTCAGATCAGCCACTCCCGAACTGGATATCGTTCCTGAGATGGTCACACCATTGCCGGCATCGTAATTTCGTAAAGACAAGACGTCTTCATACCAGGCTTTTTCTATGGCAGTGCGGAGCATTTTCTTGACTTTGGAGCCGCTTTCCGAAATGCTCCATCCGATAAGGCTTATGATGTCCTGTTCTGTCTTGGTGCTCCTTCTTGGAATTACGCTGCTGCTGTATGTCCCGATATCCTCTCCGTCTATACTGATTGAAATGGAACCATCAGCATTGGTTTCCATTGCGAATGAGCTTTTTTCGTCCCCGATCTGCACTACAGAGAAATCAACACTGATGATATTTCCTTTATCATCTACTGTGATTTCCCCAGTCAGCATCACTTGCGTTTCATCATTTGGGTCTGGGGTATATCCAGAAAGAGTGTAGGTATTGCCACTCTGGATGACTTTGTCAGAAGTACCCTGCAGTGCCTTGTTTGCGGCAACCAGGACAGTGCTGATTGTCTCAGAGTCCTTTTCCGATGGTCGTGCAATCCCTGACGATGGATTGCAGGCGATTACCGAGAACATGATGCCGACAATAAGCAACGCGATAAGCGCTCCTCTCTCTCTCATGCTTTTCCTCCAAGATAAGGATTAGTCTATTGCATGCAGGTGTCAATAGCTTGAGGCAGGAGGTATCTTCCCCGACATCCCTGTACGGCAGAAGCATAGACGATTTTCTTTCAAATCATCGAACAAACGGCTTGACAAAACGATACCCGAGGGGCGTTCAAGATTAAATCCTTCTGGAGGATTGAAATGAAGAAATAATTAGGCAATGAGGCTGCCATAGAATCCAAAGCAGCAGGGAAAGCTGCTCCAAGGGACTTCAGGGGCTCAGGGCATTTGCAGAGAGTGGATTGCTGAGAAGCATATCACCATCTGCAGGAAGAGAGCAGAAGGCTCGTCGACGGGTCTTTCATCCCGGAGGAATTCCTATCAGATCCGTGGCGTGATGAAATCGTGTGAGGCATATCCTGGCATTTCTGCGATAGTACTGGATCAGAATGTGCCTCCCGTATTGTCATTCCACGATTCCTCCTTTCCTCAATGATGACAGGAAGTCATTGTATGGGAGGACCAGGATGCCGTTATCAAGGAGCTGTGGGTAATCCTCTCGGCATACCAGGATGTACTTTTCCATGAGGCCTTCTTCCATAAGTGCCTTCAGGCCTTTCAGATCCCTTGGTGATACACGCTTAGTTGCTTTCACATCGACAGCGACCTTTTCCTTGATGATGAAATCGACTTCCTGCCCGCTCTGCGCATGCCAGTAGGATAGTCCTTCCCTATCCAGGCCGGAGTAGTCAAGAAAGCTGCGTATCTCCATTGCGATGCAGTTCTCGAAATACCGTCCGAATTCCGCCGTACCTTCCTCTATAGCAGAAAGCCCCTGAAGCTTTCTGGTAACCCCTGCATCGAATAGATAGAACTTGCTTGAAGCGTTAGGCTTCCTGATCTTCGTCTTCCTGTAGGGAGGAACCTCGAAACCAATCAGTGTATCCACAAGGATACGGTACCATTCACGGACACTGACACCACTGATTCCGACATCGCGTGCAACATTCTCATAGTTCGTGATCTCTCCGCTTCCTACAGCGGCTATTCTCAGGAATTCCCAGAATGGAGGAAGGTTGCGCACTTCACGCTCTGCCTCGATCTCTTCCTTCACGTAGAGGCCTGCATAATCAGAGAGAAGGCTTTCGTAATCATCACCGCTGAAAGCTGCTGGAAGGAGATCAGAGCTGAATATCCTATCAAGGGGTGCTTCGAAATCCTTTATCTCAGGCCACACGGGGGAATGGAAATCGAGCCTCCCGGCTCTGCCGCCAAGGAGGTTCACACCTTTCTTCTCCAGCTTCCTTGCATTTGAGCCTGTAAGAAGGAAATGGATATCAGTCTCCTCGATAGCATATGGACTTCATTGAGAAGATCCGGCAGCCTCTGGATTTCATCGAGAACGACAGCATCATCATTGATTCCCTTTGCCCTGAGGGTGTTTCTAAGAAGGGAAGGACGCTACGGTACAGCTCATTACCCAGAAGCGTCCATGAAAGTCTTGGCTCAGCAAGCTGGTTCATGATATATGAGGACCTTCCCGTCTGCCTTGGACCGAAAAGGAAGAGCGATTTCTTCTCAAGTCTCTTGTCTATTTCCGCAACTCTCTCAATGCAGTTGTTCATTCAGGCTCCTCAACAGGAAGTCTAACAGAGAAGCCATGAAATCAAAGTGGCACTTTGAGATTATCGCGAAAATCCAAAGCAGCGCTTCGGGAATCTTTGATTCCGGCTCTGATATGCTGATTCCGGCAGAAGGATCATCTGGAGATAGGCACAGGCCGGGAATCATCAATAGGAATCGGCAGCAGATGCTTTCCTATCCATGCGACCGTGGGGCCTATGGTGAGGGCCATCAGCACGGTGCCTATGGTCAGATGGCCTCCGGCGAGGATGCCGAGAGCGATTGTCAGGAAGTCCCATGCCATGCGCACTGCGAAGAATGGCAGTCCTGTCCTCCTGCTCAGCATTGTGGGGATGGAATCATAGGGAGCCTGCCCGAGGCCGGCATTCATGTAGAGCGCCGCGAAGAAGAGGAAGCCCGCAAGCGAAAGCATGAAGAGGATCGCACGAGATGGCTGATCGATGAAAAAGGCAGGGGAGATATATCTCTCCTCAAGCATCGTGCAGAAGTCGGATGTGTAGCCGATGAGAGTCATATTCACTATCGTGCCTATTCCTATGAGCTTCCTTCCCCAGATAAGCTGCGGTATGAAGAGGATGATGTTCGTTGCAAGGAGCACGGTGCCCAGCGGTATCCCGATCCTCTGCGACAGGGATGAGTTCATGAAGGCTGATGTATCCACTCCATAGCCTGCCTGGAGAAGAAGGGAAAGGAAAGCCCCCATTCCAAGCACGCCGATTGTCATTATCCAGAAACGCTTCCAGAAAAGGCTGTCCATCATTCTCTCCGACAAGGGACGATGATACAGCCTTATCAGCTCAGCGGGAAGTGGTATCAGGCTGTTGGATTGCCTGTCTCGAGCTTCTCCCTCGCAACTGCGAGCATGAGCTTTATCCTGTTCTCCTGATTCACCTTCGTCGCAGATGGATCGTAGTCGATCGGAACGATGTTGGAGTCAGGATATGCCTCCTTGAGAGGCCTTATCATTCCCTTGCCGCAGATATGGTTGGGCAGGCAGCCGAAGGGCTGTGTGCAGACGATGTTGTCGTAGCCTTTCTCTATGAGCTCAACCATCTCCGCCGTCAGCAGCCATCCTTCTCCCATCTTGCATCCGCGGTCGATGAACTTCTCCCCGAAAGCCTCAAGCTCGCTGAATGTGGCAGCTGTATGGAATTCCCCATGCCTCTTCACTGCATTCTCAGACCACTTCTCGACTATGGAGAGGATCGGCATGCCGAAGTGCTTCATGAGGAATGCGTACCTTCCCCTTCCTCCATAGTACTCCTCATCCTTTATCCCGTTCGAGAAGCAATAGAGCACGAAGCCCATCATCGCAGGCAGCATCACCTCGCAGTCCTCGCTTTCCAGGAAGCCCTGGAGATCGCTGTTGCCAAGGCGGGAGTACTTCATGTATATCTCCCCGACAACTCCGACCTTGACCTTCGGGGTGCGCTTTACGGGGACAGCTGCGAAGTCATCGGAGATCTGGTTGAGCTTCCGCTTCATGCTGCCCCAGAAATATCCTCTGTTCCTCTCATAGCAGTCGCCTAGGATATCGGTCCATTTTGCAATCACCTTGTCGGTATCGCCTTTGTTTATCTCATAGGGCCTTGTCTGGTTTGAGAGGAGCATCAGGAGGTCGCCATAGACAAGGGCCGTGAATGCCTGGACAAGCATGGGGAAGCTGATCCTGAATCCGGGATTCGAGTTCATTCCCTGCAGGTTCGCCGATATCACGGGTATATTCCCCAATCCGGCCCTCTCCAGCGCCTTTATAAGCAGGAAGTAGTAGTTGGAGGCCCTGCAGCCACCGCCTGTCTGGGAGATTATCAGGGCGCAGCGGTCCTTGTCGACAAGACCGCGGTGGATTGCATCTATCATCTGCCCGATCACAAGCAGGGCAGGATAGCACATATCGTTATGTACGTACTTCAGGCCTTCCTGTATCACGGAAGGGGAGGAGTTCTCAAGCAGCAGCGGCCTGTAGCCGTGGTTGATGAATATCCTCTTCATTATATCGAAGTGTACCGGGGACATGTTCGGGATGACTATCGTCCATCCATCCTTCTTCATCTCCTCTGTGAATGCCTTTCTTTCCATTATCTGCTCTCTTCCATCTCAAGCGCGGCAAAGAGCGATCTCATCCTGATCTTCACCGCTCCCAGATTGGTGATCTCGTCGATCTTTATCTGGGTGTATATCCTGTCCCGGCTTCTGAGTATGTCCTTGACCTCATCGGTTGTGACCGCATCCAGCCCGCACCCGAATGATACGAGCTGCACGAGATTCATCTCCCGATGCTCTGCCACATACCGTGCGGCGTCATACATGCGTGCATGGTATGTCCACTGGTTCAGCACTCCGAAATGCCCCTTGCCGATGAGGGCCGCAACTGAATCCTCCGTTATGACGGAGGCTCCGAGCTGGACTATCATGCGGTCGATGCCGTGGTTGATCTCCGGGTCGGTGTGGTACGGGCGTCCGGCAAGCACTATGATCGGCCTCTTCTCCGCAAGGGATGTCTGGATTATCTCAAGCCCTCTGTCGTTTATCTTCTGCCTGTATACCCCCAGCTCCTCGAAGGCAGAGTCTATCGCACGCCTGGCTTCCTTGCGATGCACTCCGAATATCTCCGAGATGCGCCTTGCGAGGTGATCCGGATGCTCGAGGGAGATGTATGCGAGCGTAAGCGGGATTCCGTTCAGGTCCTGATTGCCCTTTATGACCTCCCCGTAGTAAGCGACTACCGGGCAGTTGAAGTGGTTGTTCCCCTTCTCCTCATCGATATTGTAGCTCGAGCATGGGATGAATATCCTGTCCACCTTCTGGTCCACGAGGTACTGCACATGCCCGTGCATCAGCTTCGCAGGGAAGCATACGGTATCTGATGGGATCGAAGCCTGGCCATGGATATAGAGATCGCGCGATGAGAAAGGCGAGACGACCGTATCGTATCCGAGCTCCTGGAAGAGCGTTGTGTAGAAGGGCAGCAGCTCGTACATCCCGAGTGCAAGCGGCAGCCCGATGGTCCCCTTTCTTCCGCCCTTGCGTTCCCTGTAGCTCTCCAGCAGCTCCTGCTTGAATGCATAGAGGTCGTATCTCGATGCTGCGGCAGGTGCCTTGCCTGTGACAGGACGCTCGCATCTGTTGCCTGATATGAGCCGCCTTTTGGTGCCGAATGAGTTTATTGTCAGGAGGCAGTGGTTCGTGCAGCCATTGCACCTTATGTTCTTCACCGTATGCGTGAGGGTGTCGAGCTCTTCCTTGCCGACTATCGAGGACCTGGCCAGGCTGTTCCGCTCTGCCATCAGCTGGGCATAGAGAGCTGCTCCATAGGCACCCATCAGCCCTGCGATCTGCGGCCTTACGACCTCGAGCCCCAGCTCCTTCTCGAATGCACGCAGGACGGCATCGTTGAGGAACGTTCCGCCCTGGACCACTATCCTGTGCCCGAGCTCATCCGGATTCGATGTCCTTATGACCTTGTAGAGGGCATTCTTCACGACGCTGATCGCCAGCCCCGCGGATATATCATTGATCGATGCGCCATCCTTCTGCGCCTGCTTGACCGATGAGTTCATGAAGACAGTGCATCTCGAGCCGAGATCGACAGGCGCGGCGGCCGTGATGGCGAGCTGGGCGAACTCCTGCGCGGACTTCCCGAGCGCATTCGCGAATGTCTGCAGGAACGATCCGCAGCCCGATGAGCAGGCCTCATTGAGGAAGATATCGTCTATGACGCCATCCCTTATCCTGAAGCATTTTATGTCCTGTCCCCCGATATCGATTATGAAGTCGACATCGCTCATGAAGTGCTTTGCGCCAATGAAATGCGCCTCGGTCTCCACAAGGGAATAATCGAGCGAGAATGCGGATCTCAGGAGATCCTCGCCATATCCGGTGGATGCCGATGAGGCTATCGTTATATCCGGATAGTTCTCATACAGCGTGGAAAGGAACGAATGTATGGCCTGCACGGGATTCCCGTTGTTCGGGCTGTATCTCGACAGGAGCAGATCCCCGTTCTCAGCCAGGAGGCATGTCTTTATCGTCGTCGATCCTGCATCGATGCCGAGATAGGCCCTGCCGCTGTACGTCCTCGGGTCGCGGGTGGGGACGCATGCCTTCGAATGCCTTTCCCTGAATGCCTCGTATTCCTCCGTGCTGATGAAAAGCGGATCAAGCTTGATGAAGCTTGATTTCCCCCTGTAGCTCTCCAGTGCCTTTATCACCTCGGATATCCGCATCTTCTTCCCATTAGGGGAGAGCGCGGACCCCATCGCGACGAAGTAGAGCGAGTTCTCAGGGCATATGCCCTCTGTGCCGATGGCCTGATCGAAGAACCAGCGCAGGCGCGGTATGAATGTGAGAGGACCGCCGAGGTATATGACCTTCCCCTCTATCTTCCTGCCCTGGGCGAGCCCCGCTATCGTCTGGTTGACGACGGCGACAAGGATGGAGGAGGCTATATCCTCCGTCTTCGCGCCCTGGTTTATGAGCGGCTGTATGTCTGACTTCGCGAACACGCCGCATCTGGAGGCTATGGTGTAGATCTCCGTGGATTTCTCCGAGAGCGCATTCATATCCTCCATGCCTATGCCTAGCAGAGTTGCCATCTGGTCTATGAATGCACCTGTGCCTCCTGCGCATGTGCCGTTCATCCTGACCTCGAGGCCGTGCTTCAGGAAGAGGATCTTCGCATCCTCCCCTCCGAGCTCTATGATCGTATCGGTATCAGGTATGAATGCCTTCGCGGCTGTGCGGGTTGCGTATACTTCCTGCACGAACGGTATCCCTGCGGCTTCCGCAAGGCCCATTCCTGCTGAACCGGAGAGGGATATCACAACATCCTCATCCCCGAGCTTCTCCATCATCGCAGAGAGCATCTCCCTGCCTTTATCTATTATCTGGGAGCGATGGCGCTGGTAGTCGCTGTAGACCAGGGCGTTGTCCTCGCCGAGGGCTACAGTCTTCATTGTCGTAGAGCCAACATCGATTCCGATTCTCAGCATATCAGTATGAAATTATAGTGAAAACAGGGGATTGGGCAAGCCGGCAGCTTGCAGCTATATGCATAGTAATGAACACAATGAGCAGAATGGCGGATGAGATTGTGTAAAGAAGAGCGAATTCCTTCCTGCCGTTCTTCCCGACTATGCGGAAAGCCGCCACGGCCGGCAGCTGCACGAGCGTGCCGAATGCTCCTATATTCACCGCCTCGATAAGCTCAGCCGCTCCGAGATGCCCTGATGCCGCTGCCGCTGCAGGGAGCGATCCTGTGATCTCCGACAGCAGCACAGCCTTCCAGAATGCGCCATCCCCGAGGATGCGCGCGATGAGAGGCGAGGCCGAGGCACCTGCTGCCGACAGGAAGATGGAGGAGAGGAGCAGCGAGTAATCCGCCCTGATGAAGACGGATCTGTCGAATGCCAGGGATATCGCCAGGAAGAGCACGAGGACATCGAACCATGAGAAGAACCCGAAGGATGCCAGTATCGATATGAATGCATAGCAGATGTAGAGCATCTTCATCCCCAGCGGTCCTTCCTCGCCCGCGTCTGCGCTCCTTTCCACGTAGATGCGCTCTCCCGTCCTCCTGCCAAGGAGCAGGACCAGGATAATGGCAATCAGGGGAAGCGAGGCCGCTGCGTATGGCATCATCAGGAGCATGAATGATCCGCCTTCTCCAAGCGTCCCGGAGAGAAGCATGTTCTGGAGGCTTCCCGATGGAAGCAGGAGCCCTCCGGATGAGGCTGCCACTGCCATGATCGCCGCCGCTTTCGGAATCAGGTCCTCCCTTTCCCTGTCCCTGAGAACCGAGACTGCCGATGGCAGGAACAGCATGATGGACGCAAGCGATGATATGAATGCGGAGAGCAGGAAGGAGACGGCTGTGAGGAATGCGATGAGCGAACCGGTGTGGATGAAGGCATCCGAGGCCTTCACGAGCGGAGCCAGGGCATTCTCCTTCCTCAGGCCGGCGACTGCGAGCGTCGTTACCGCTATCATCGCGATCCCATCCCATCTGAGCGACACAATCATCTCCCCGGTGGGAGGCGTGATGATGAAGCCCGCTGCCATGAGCGCAAGCGATATCGGAAGGAGCATGTGGCTGCTGAGGTATGATGCTGTCCTTCTCATTCCCCGCAGATCTCCCTTCCCATCGGATCGAATGAGAAGACCTCGGTGTTCCTGACCGCCTCATCGATGATGCCCTGCATGCCGAGCTCCTCGAAATGCTTCCTGGCCACGGCCTTCACCGGGTGCGTGACAGGATGCCTGGGGGAGAAGACCACGCAGCAGTCCTCATAGGGGAGTATCGATGTCTCGTATGAGCCTATCCTCCGTGCCTTCTCCGTGATATCCTCCTTGTCCATCCCTACAAGGGGGCGGAGCACCAGGAGCTCTGTCATGCTGTCGGTGAATGACATGGCATCCAGCGTCTGCGAAGCAACCTGGGAAAGCGCCTCTCCCGTGACGATGGCCTTCGCATCCTCCGCTCTGGCTATCCTCTCGGCAGTCTGCATCATCGCTGCACGGAACATCAGCGTCGACTCTTCCTCGTACCCGTGGTCACGGATGTATACCTGCCCCTCCGTGAACGGCACGACGAAGAGCCTGAGCCCGCCAAGATACGGGGCTATGATGGAGGCGAGCTTCTTGACTTTCTCGAGCGCAAGCTCGGATGTGTACGGATATGCATGGAAGTATATCGCATCGAGCTTCATTCCGCGCTTTGCCATCATGTATCCAGCCACAGGGCTGTCGATGCCGCCTGAGAGCAGGAGCATGCCCTTTCCTGCCGTGGCATATGGAAGCCCGCTCTCTCCCTTCTCCTCGCTTGTGTAGAGGTAGACATCGTTCCTTATCTCGCATGTGAGCGTGTGCTGCGGATTCCTGAGATCCACGCTCATCCCAGGATAGAGGGAGAATACTGTATCCGCCAGCGTGCATGCGACCTCGTGCGAGTTCATCGGGAACGTCTTGTCCTCACGCTTCACTGTTATGCGGAACGTCCCGCCTTCGGGGAAATCCGAGAGGGGGAGTATCTCGGCAGCCTTCGCCTTCATCGCCTCGATATCCTTCGCTGCCGGATAAGCACGTGCGAATCCTGTTATGCCGGAAGTGGTGGAGAGGGCCTTCCGTATGAGATCGTCAGGCACATCTCCCGGTATCCTTGCATAGAGCCTTCCCTTCTGCTTCGTTATATCGGAGTGATAGGGCCTGAGCTTGTTCTTTATGTTATGCCTCAGCTGCTTCTCGAAGAGATTCCTGTTGCCGCCCTTGAGCGAGATCTCCCCTTCCTTTATGAGATATAGCTTATCTTCCATTGACTGTCTCCTCCATGATCCGGATGAGTTCATCCGCTGCCTCTTCCGACGTATCCTTCGAGAACGAGATGCGCACCGCACGTGCCGCATCCTGGGGCTTTATCCCCATCCCGAGGAGTATCCTCTCTCCCTCTCCTCTGGCATTATTGGAGCAGGCGGAGCCGGATGAAGCCATCACGCCTCTGTCGCTCAGCATCCTCGTGAATACCTCTGATGGCAGCGGCGATGCGAATGAGATTATATAAGGCGAGGAAGCCTCTGGCGAGAGTATCCTCAGCCCCATTGACCGGAGAGCGTTGATGCACTTCTCCCTTATCCTGCCTATCCTCTTCCGGTTCGCTTCCGCATCAGGAAGCCATTCCTCGACGGCGGCGCGCAGCGCGGATATCGCAGGGAGGTTCTCCGTACCGCCTCTCTTGCCTCTCTCCTGGCCTCCTGCGGGAGCGAGCGGGCGGAATGACTGCGGCTGCCTGAGATACAGCATCCCGATTCCCCTTGGGCCGTTTATCTTATGCCCTGAGAACGAGGCGGCATCCACCCCTGATCCCTCGAGGGGGAAATCGACCTTGCCCAGAGCCTGGACGGAGTCGGAGAAGAAGAGAATATGCCTCTTTCCCTCCTTCTCGTATTCCCGCACCGTGCGCACAAGCTCCGGGATGGGCTGTATGGCTCCTGTGACGTTGTTCACCGACATCACCGCGACTGCCTTCGTGTCGGGTGTGAGCTCCGCCCTGAGATCCTCCGGGCTTACGAAGCCGTTCCTTGCGCGCAGCACCGCAGCCTTCCATCCATGCTCCCTGAGAGCAGGAAGCCATGATGAGACAGCCTCATGCTCTATGCTGGAGATGATCACCTTGCCATGGGTGGTCAGCAGGAGCGATGAGAGCACCGTCGCAATCGATTCGGTGGCTCCTGACGTGAAGAAGAGGGATTCCGGCCTTGTGCCCATGAGCGAGGCGATCCGCGCCCTCTCTTCCTCAAGCTTCCGCTTTGCCTCAAGCCCTGCCTTATGCACCGATGATGGATTGGCGGGGTAATTGATGGATGCATATGCGTAGGCTGCCAGCGCATTTTCCGAGATGCGCGTGGTTGCCGCGTTGTCGAAGTAGAGATCCATGGTCTAGATTACACAGATATTCCGCCTGTTTTGCAAGGTGCGCCCTTTTCCTTCATTTTCCTCTCGGCTATCATCCGGGTATGGAAAAGCTCTTTACCGTTCCGCTCGGAGGCGGAGCCTCGACAGATGTCTTCCTCCTTCCGCTGGAGGAGCTGCATGATAAGCTCGCTTCATTCAGGGATTCCATCCTCGTCGCCGATTCGAATTCATCCTCATACGCTCCGCAGGGAGACACGCTCCTCGTGCTTCCCCCGGGGGAGAGTGAGAAGAGATGGGAGAGCATCGATCGCATACTGTCATCCGCCCTGTCGCATGGCCTTGCCCGCGATTCAGCATTCGTGGCTGTCGGCGGCGGGGTCATCCTCGATATGACGGCATTCGCCTCATCCATATACATGCGCGGCGCGCGCTGCATCCTGGTGCCGACAACGCTGCTTTCCATGGTTGATGCGACGCTCGGCGGAAAGACGGGCATCGATTACGGCGGTGCGAAGAACATGGTCGGCACATTCCATCCTGCAGAGAGCGTCCTCATAGTCCCGGAGACGCTTTCGACTCTTCCTGTGAAGGAGTATATGTGCGGGCTTGGTGAAGTTGTGAAGCATGCCTTCCTTTCCGCGGACCGCACGCTTCATGGCTTCCTCACGCAGAACAGGGACAGCGTGCTCCGCCGCGATGCCGCGGTGCTTCCTGAAATGATAAGGCTGTCGCTGGGTGTGAAGATCCAGTACATCACAAGGGATCCCGAGGAGGAGATGGGCCTACGCTCGGC